>JAFSKG010000007.1 GCA_017449075.1 Lachnospiraceae bacterium | reverse complement strand
TATAAAAACAGGAACAAATCCACAGTGCAATAAATTAATTATATAACATATATTAAATTTATAAATATAAAATTTGAGAAAGGAGAAAGTGTAATAAGTTATTATTTTATACAAACAAATTTAATAACTGTATTATACAAGGCAAAATGAATAAAAAAATTTTAGGTTTAATGTTAGCAGGGATATTGTTAATAATGGTAAGTTGTAATCAAAGTGCGAATATTACAGAATCTACTATCCAAGAAACAGTTGCAACTTTAGAAGAGGAAGTTGAAAAGAGTAAAGATTTTAATGGCAATCAAATGGGTGGAATGAAAAATGGTGGAGATATGAAGTCAAGTTTCCTTGATGACGAAGCAAAAGCTAAACTTGAAAAAGTTTATAATGAGGTTGGCGATAAGTATTTGCAATTAGATTTTAAAGATTTGGAGACAGGTCTTACATTACCTTATAATTTATTTATACCTGAAAATTACGAAGTAACAGATAAAACATATCCTCTTATTATGTTTATAGGTGATGCAACAATGACAGGAGTTAATGTAAAAGAAGTGCTTAGTAGATGTATAGGTGCGGTTGTATGGGCAACAGAAGAAGAGCAGAAGAAACATGAGAGTTTTGTTTTAGTGCCAGTATTCCCTGAAACCTTAATAGATGATACGAACGGAAAACATAATACATCAGCATATATTGATGTTACAAAAAGATTGATAGAGAGTATTGAAAAAGAATATCGTATAGACATAAGTAGAGTTTATGCTACAGGTCAGTCAGGAGGTTGTATGACAACTATGTATCTTCAAGCAAACAATCCTGATTTATTTACTGCAACATTACTCGTTGATGGTCAATGGGCAATTGATGAGATACAAGGAATAAAAGATAGAAAATTCATATACATAACTGCACTTGGAGATGAAAAGGCAACAACAGGTCAAAATGAAGTTAAAAATTTATTAATTGAAAATAATATAAGTTTTGGGGAACTCACTGACATTGATGCTAAAGCAACTGCTGATGAGTTAAATAATGTTACTTCTCAAATGTTTGATAAAGGATATGATAAAAATTTTATAACTTGGAAACTAAACTCGACATATGTAAATGGAGTTCCAAATGGAAGTAAAGCAGGAGAACATATGACATCATTTTATTATGGCTATAATGTTGAAAGAGTAAGAGACTGGTTGTTTGAGCAAAAAAAATAATATTTCTAAATTATTAAAATAATTTATTAGCATCTCAAATGAGGTGCTTTTTTATTACAAATTTATAGTATTTTCATTAGAAGAGGTTTGTGCTTACTTATTTAAAGTTTGGTTAATGTCAAGATAAATGGTAAAACAAAAAAAGCATTGACAAAATATATCGTATGCGATATAATAATCAAGTGAAAACAAATATAAAAAATAAATATGAATTACTCTTGCTTAAAAATCAATTATGCTTTCCTATGTATTCGGCTACAAATACTATAGTGAATAATTATAGACCACTACTAAAGGATATAGATTTAACATATACACAGTATATAGTTATGATGGTTGTGTGGGAGAAGAAGAAATTAAATGAAAAAGACATTGTTAATGCATTGTTTTTAAAGTCAAATACAATAGCCCCATTGATTAAAAAACTCGAAAAGAAGGGATTAATTACTATAAAACAAGATTCAATTGATAGAAGGAACATAATTATTGAAATAACTAAAAAAGGTGAGGAATTAAAAGAAAGAGCAGTAGAAGTTCCTATTAAATACGGTGAGCATTTCCCTTTGACATCAAAAGAAGTGACGGCATTAAAGGAAATGTTAAATAAAATTGTTAATTGGAAAATATAAAATTATAAAAAAAATATTAGGAGGTTATAATATGGATAATGTGAAAAGAGTAAGTGATTTTTTAACAGAAGAATCTGAAACATTTAAGTTTTAATTAATTAAGGGGGTGGCATTATGAATATTGCAGTTAGATATTATTCAAGATCAGGAAACACAAAATTGCTTGCTGAAGCTATAGCAAATGAAGTAAATGTGAAAGCAGTATCAGTTGATTCAGTTGATGCTGATATTAAAGAACCAGTTGATATATTATTTATCGGTGGTGCTTTATATGCTTATGGATTGGATAAACATTTGAAAGATTATTTGAAAACTTTGAAAAAAGAATATGTAAAAGAAGCAGTAGTTTTTTCAACTTCATGGCTTTCAAAACATTCTATTGATTTAATTAAGAAAGCATTAAAAGAAAATGACATTGAAGTTTACGATGAATTTATTTATGCAAAGAATAAACCAAGTTTAGAAAAACTTGAAGAAGCAAAAAATATGGTAAAAAAAATTGTGTTAGATTATTAACGAGGAGAAGAAATATGGAAATTAAAGCTGTAAAATTTAGAAAAGACGGTTATTATACTGCACCTTTTGCATTTGGAGGCGAAGAAGGAATGGAAAAATATGACAAAAACGAGAGGTATAGAGGTTCGCTCCAAAATTATTTAATTGATACTGGAAGTGAAGTAATACTTGTAGATACTGGACTCCCTTATGGGACACCTGAAGAAGTACCTGATGAAAATTCTCTCGCATTTACAGGACATGATATTACAGACTATATGACAGCATTTAAAAATTTAGGCTATAAACCAGAGCAAGTTACAAAAATTTTACTAACACATAGGCATAGTGATCATTCAGGTTGCATAGATAAATTCCCAAATGCAAAAGTTTATGTAAATGAAGATGAACTTGGTGCTGATGAACTTAAAGGAAAGAACAATTTGGTTCCAGTCAAGTTTACTGATGGAGCATATCATAATTTTCCTGAATCACAAAAGATAGCAGATGGAATTTATTTCATTAAAGCTAAAGGTCATACAAATGGAAATAGTATAGTAATTGTAGAAAATGATGGACTTTTCCATATGATACATGGAGATATTACATATGTAGACGAGGCACTTTATAAAAATAAATTGTCAGTAGTATTTGATGATGTAAAAGCAGCAAGAGTTACACTTGATAGAGTAAGAGATTTTATATCAAATCATCCTACAGTATATTTATCAACTCATACACCACAAGGATATGAAAATCTTGAAGGAAAGAAAGTGGTTGATTTAAATAATATGCCAAAGACAATACCAGTTGGTGAAATTACATTTAAAACTGCAAGTGGTAAATATGTATGTTCTGTTTGTGGATATGTATATGACCCTAAAGTGGGTGATCCAGACAATGGTATACCTGCTGGAACTAAATTTGAAGACTTGCCACAAGATTGGCATTGCCCAAGATGCAAACAAGGAAAAGAAAAATTTAATAAGGCATAAAATAATAGTTGAGCAGTTGATTTACAACTAAAAATAACCGCTCTTTACAAATATTCTTAATAGGCATCTCAAATGAGATGCTTTTTTAATACAAATTTTTAAGAGGAGATTATGATTAATTTATCATTTATTTTATTTTTGTCAGTTTTAATGACTGTGGTTTCTTTAATCACAGCACTTGTTATTGAGGCAATCAAGAAGATTGTAAGTGAAGAATCAATAAAAAAGGAATTTAGGTCTTTAGAGATTTTTTCACTTATTTTCACAATGATTATTGCAACTATTGTCTTTTTAATATTTTTATTATTTACAATTAAAGTGCCACTTGCGGTACTTGAAATTGTGAAGTTAGTGGTTGCTGGTATTTTGTTTATTTTTGCTTGTGGCTGTGGGTCGCAGGTTGGGTATGACAAAGTAATCAAAACAATAAAAAATATTATAGCATTGCTTGGTGGCTCAAATGCGATTCAGTAAGCTTGTGATACTTTTCAAATTAAAAATCAAGGAGAACGAAAATGACACGAGTGGAAGAATTGAAGAAACTAATAGCGGAACTTAGAGAGTGGTGCAGAGCCAGAAGATATAGCTGAGAAAAATACAAGGGTAGCACAAAATCAAAAAAAGTATAATGATGAATATGAGTCAATAACAAGTAAGTATGAAACAGCGAAACAAAAATACGATGAAGTGTGTGAGAAAATATCAAATCAAATAGCATGAAAAGAAAAAATGGAATTCTACATTAATTCATTAAAAAAAGTAAAAGGAGCAATAAAGGAATTCGATGAAGCATGCTTGCTGGACTAATAGATTACATAGAAGTTGGCAAAAATAATAAAACTGTATATTTCAAAGGTGGTAATATAATAGAAATTTAAAGAGAGATAAAAATTAAAAAATAAATCTCTCTTTTTTGTGTCTTTAAAACGGCATTTATGGTATAATTTAATAGTTAAAAGCCCTTTGTGGACTTATTTTGTGATGTCTGATAAGTAGGGTGTTTTGTTTTCTTATGCGACAAATATTATATAAAATTTGAATGAAAGGAGATTATAGGTGATTAGTATTGAAGATTTTGATAAAATTGAAATGCGAGCTGGAACTATTATTGATTGTAAAATAAACAAAAAGGCAAGAAAGCCAGCATATGCATTAATTATTGATTTTGGTAATTTTGGAATTAAAAAATCATCAGCACAAATAACGATGTTATATGAACCTGAGCAATTAATAGGAAAACAAGTTATTTGTTGTACTAATTTGACATCTATTCATATTGGTGATATTACAAGTGAAGTTAGAATACTTGGAACTGAATCTGAACAGGGAGTTGTTTTGCTTATGCCAAGTGAAAAAGTAAAAAATGGTGATAGAGTTTTTTAAATAAAGGATAGTGATTTATGAATAAAGTAACATTAAAAATTGATGGTATGGCATGCCCTATGTGTGAGTCTCATATTGCTGATGCTATAAGGAAAACATATAGTGAGGCAAAGGGAGTAAGAGCATCTCATACAAAAAGAGAGGCGAGTTTTATTATTGATAAGGAAATTGACCTATCAGTTATTAAGGATGCAATTGATAAGACTGGTTATAAATATATAGATGGAAAGATAGAGCCATATGAGAAAAATAAGTTATTTGGCTTGTTTTAATGCGATAAATGAGGTGGAAAATAATACTTACGGAGAAAAGCATGACCAACAAAGAAGAGTTAGGTATTATGGATCGATGATTGATGTCAAGAACTTATCACCGAACCAAAATTTTTCAGAACTGCCAGACCTTTATATGATTTATCTAACCTTAAGAGATTTTATAGGATTAGGTAGGACGATCTATCATGTAGAAAGACAAATAGCTGAAACACAGTCATATCTCAATAATGGCTACCATGAGATTTACATCAATGCCGAAGTAGATGACAAGTCAAGTATAGCAGAAGTAATGAAAGTATTATCAACAACAGACTATGTCAACAATAATTTCAAAACAATTACCAGGATGAAGGAGGAAAAAATTATGCCGGTGGAAGTAGAGAGAGCCATAGAAGGGCTAAGAGAAGAAGGAGAAATAAAAGCATATGTGAATTTGCTACGAGAAGGATTGATTAGTGAAGAGGTTGTACTAAACAAATTAAATATCAGTAAAGAAGAGTTAAACAAAAAAATAAAGGAGTTAGGTATTTAATATAAATAACCTAACGTCGTTACGGATAAATAAAAAAGGAGTGAGAAATCACTCCTTTTTATATTTGTTTGGGCTCTGCAAGCATTCGCCCCTACATTATTTCTTCTTAGCCTTCTTAACAGCCTTTTTGATTGCTTTCTTTGCTTTAGCAGCGCTTGCCTTAGCATTCTTAACTACTTTTTTAGCACTTGTCTTAGCTTTCTTAGCAGCCTTCTTAACTACCTTCTTAGCTTTTTTCTCAGCCTTAGCAACAGCCTTCTTAACTTGTCCTTTTAAAGTACCTTCCTCTGCGATAGCTGCTTGAGCAGCAGCAAGTCTTGCTATAGGAACTCTGAATGGTGAGCAAGATACATAGTCAAGACCAATCTTGTGGCAGAACTCTACAGATGATGGGTCACCGCCGTGCTCTCCGCAGATACCAAGGTGTAAATCTTTATTAACTGACTTACCTTTTTCTGCAGCCATCTTCATAAGAGATCCAACACCAACTTGGTCAAGTTTTGCAAATGGATCATTTTCGAAAATCTTCTTATCGTAATATGCATCAAGGAACTTGCCAGCATCATCACGAGAGAATCCAAATGTCATTTGAGTTAAGTCATTTGTTCCGAAACTGAAGAATGCAGCTTCTTTAGCAATCTCGTCAGCTGTAAGAGCAGCACGTGGAATCTCTATCATAGTTCCAACTTTATATTTAAGATTTGACTTAGCTTTCTTGATTAACTCATCAGCAGTTTCTACAACTATATTCTTAACATATTTAAGCTCTTTGATCTCTCCAACAAGTGGAATCATTATTTCAGGAACGAGTTTCCAATTTGGATGTTTCTTAGCTACATTTATAGCTGCCTTTATAACTGCACGAGTTTGCATAGCAGCGATTTCAGGATAAGTAACAGCAAGACGGCAGCCTCTATGACCCATCATAGGGTTAAACTCTTTAAGACCATCAATGATTGCATTAATTTGATCAACTGTCTTTCCAGTGCTCTTTGCGAGTTTTTCTATGTCAGCTTTCTCTTTTGGTACGAACTCGTGAAGAGGTGGGTCAAGGAATCTTATATTAACTGGATAACCTTCAAGTGCTTCATAGAGTTCTTCAAAGTCTCCTTGTTGCATAGGCTCTATCTTAGCGAGAGCTTTTTCTCTACCTTCAACAGTATCTGCACAAATCATTTCTCTAAATGCATCAATTCTATTTCCTTCAAAGAACATATGCTCAGTTCTGCAAAGACCGATACCTTCAGCACCAAGTTCTCTTGCCTTCTTAGCATCTCTTGGAGTGTCAGCATTTGTTCTTACAATGAGTCTACGATACTTGTCGGCCCACTTCATTATCTTTCCGAATTCACCTGCGATAGAAGCATCTTGAGTAGGAAGTTTTCCATCATAAATGCATCCGTTTGAACCATCTATAGAAAGTAAGTCACCTTCGTGGAAAGTTTTTCCGCCAAGTTTGAATTCTTTCTTTGCCTCATTCATAACTATATCAGAACATCCAGATACACAGCATTTACCCATACCACGGGCAACAACTGCAGCGTGAGATGTCATACCACCGCGAACAGTGAGGATACCTTGAGCGGCCTTCATACCTTCTATGTCTTCAGGACTTGTCTCAAGACGAACAAGTACAACTTTCTTTCCTTGACCTGCCCATTTTTTTGCATCTTCAGCTGTAAATACTATCTGACCAGCAGCAGCACCAGGGCTTGCAGCAAGTGCCTTTCCTATAGGAGGATTTTTCTTAACTGCAGCAGCATCAAATGTTGGGTGAAGAAGAGTGTCAAGATTTCTTGGGTCTATCATTGCTACAGCTTCTTTCTCAGTTCTCATTCCCTCTGATACTAAGTCGCAAGCAATCTTAAGTGCAGCTCTTGCAGTTCTCTTACCATTACGAGTTTGGAGCATGTAGAGATGTTTATCCTCAATAGTGAACTCCATGTCTTGCATGTCTCTATAATTTTTTTCAAGAATGTTGCAAATTTTTGTAAATTGTTTATAAACTTCAGGCATTATTTTCTCAAGCTCAGCGATAGGTTGTGGAGTTCTAATTCCTGCTACGACGTCTTCACCTTGAGCATTTAGTAAGAACTCACCCATAAGTTTCTTTTCACCAGTTGCTGGGTTTCTTGTAAATGCAACACCTGTTCCTGATGTATTTCCCATATTACCAAATGCCATCATTTGTACGTTTACAGCAGTTCCCCAGCTATAAGGAATGTCGTTGTCTCTACGATAGACATTTGCTCTTGGGTTATCCCATGAACGGAATACGGCTTTGATTGCTTCGTTTAATTGAACTGTTGGGTCATCTGGAAAATCTTTTCCGATTGCTTTTTTATATTCGCCTTTGAAAAGTTTTACTAATTCTTTTAAATCATCAGCAGTTAAGTCAACATCTTGCTTAACACCTTTTTTATTTTTCATTTTGTCAATCAATTCTTCAAAATGTTTCTTTCCAACTTCCATAACTACATCAGAGAACATTTGAATGAATCTTCTGTAGCAGTCCCATGCCCATCTTGGATTTCCAGATTTCTTTGCGAGAGTTTCTGTAACAGTCTCGTTTAATCCAAGATTTAAAATAGTATCCATCATGCCTGGCATAGATGCTCTTGCACCAGATCTAACAGAGACTAAAAGTGGATTAGTTTTGTCTCCGAATTTCTTTCCTGAAAGTTTCTCAAGGTCTTTAACGTTTTGCATTATTTGACCCATGATTTCTTTGTTGATAGTTTTCTTGTCCTCATAATATTGAGTACAAGCCTCAGTAGTGATAGTGAAACCTTGTGGCACTGGAAGTCCAAGTCTTGACATCTCAGCGAGGTTTGCACCCTTGCCGCCTAAGAGATTTCTCATAGACGCATTTCCTTCTTTAAATTTGTAAACCCATTTTCTTGCCATATTCCCTCCTAATATTTGTTGTTTATTATTGATAATTTGTAAATGATTAACGCATATGTATTATATCATAGTTGATAAAAAAATGTTATAAAAATATTGAAATTACCCCATATTATCGCGAGTTACATACTGATTTTGCCAAATGCTTGCAGTATTGATGCCACAAGTATAATAACAATCAATATAGGCGCCACATACTTTATTACTATTGTAAATAGCTTTTTAAGTTTAAATTTCACCCCGTTTGTCTCAACCTCGTCTATGACAGCCTTAGGTTTTATAACATAGCCTACAAATATACAAGTAAAGAATGCAACTATAGGCATAAGTACTGAGTTTGACAAGAAGTCAAATAAATCTAGGAACTGCATTCCGAGGAAAGTAATCATAGCGAGTGGTCCATAACCAAGTGATGCTAAAAGACCAATTATGATGCATATGAAAAAAGTGAACACTATAGAAGGTGTTCTTTTTTGTTTAAATTTATCTTGAATTATAGATACGCAAGTTTCGTAAAGCGAAATAGATGATGTGAGTGCTGCGAAAAATACAAGGAAGAAAAATATGATTGCTACAAGTCTTCCTGCTTTCATTGTGGCAAAAAGTTGAGGAAGAATTATAAACATAAGGCTTGGACCAGCTTTTAGATTTTCTGGTGAGCCACAGGCAAATACTGCAGGGATAATTGCAAGCCCTGCTAAAAATGCAATTACAGTATCAAATATTTCTATCTGCCATACAGATGTTTCTATATTAATATCCTTTTTCATGTACGAACCATATGTAATCATTATTCCCATAGCAAGTGACAAAGAATAGAAGAGTTGAGTCATTGCTGAGAGAACTGTTTTAACTGAAAGGTCTTTCATATTTGGTTTTAAATAATATTTAATTCCATCAACTGCACCAGGAAGAGTACAACTATAGATAGCAACTATTGCGATAAGAACTACAAGTATAGGCATAAGAATTTTACTTGAGTTCTCTATTCCTTTTTCTACTCCAATTGCGATGACAAGTATAGTTACACCTAAAAATAATAAAAACCAAACTATTGGTTCAGTTGGTGATGTGATTAGCTGTTCAAATAAAGTTAATCCAGCAGTATTTGTTGCTGCAACTTGATTTGCTGGCATAGTGATGTAAGACCACAAGAATTTTAAAACCCAACCACCTATTACGCAGTAGTAAGGTGTGATTATAATTGGAACGAGTGATGCAAGAACACCTACGAATGAGTACTCAGCTTTAAGTTTATCAAATGCACCGATAGCACTAAGTCTTGTCTTTCTTCCAATTGCAATTTCTGCAACCATAAGTGAAAATCCAAAAGTTACTGCTAGAACTATATATAGAAGTAAAAACATTCCACCGCCATATTTGGCAGCGCAATATGGAAATCTCCAAAGATTTCCAAGTCCTACAGCTGAACCTGCGGCTGCAAGGACAAATCCGATTTTGCTAGTAAAACTACTTCTATTATTAGAGTGAGTTAAATTATTTTTTTCTGACATAAAAACCTCCTATCGGGCTTTGCAAGCATTCGCCCCTACGATTAAAGCATTCGCCCCTACATTATAATACTAAAAAAATAGCAATATATCAATTAAAAAGGCAAATTATAATTATAATCCTATGGGTAAAAGCATTTTGTTATTAAAAAAATAATGTTGAATATACAAGGAAAAAGTGCAAAAGAGTTGTCTATATTGTGGTCATAACATTATATAATATCTATTTTTATGCATTAAATCCGATTATTATTTCACAAAATGTGATGTGTCTAAATGATGGGAATTATAACAATAATTATTTATGGAATTTGTTTTTAAGAAAACCATTAATTAGGAGGTACATGATGATAGGTTTCCGCTGCAACTTGATCACACTTGCTATTCTCGGATTTTTTGACTTAAAGACAGGTTTGATACCAAATGCAATATTATTGGGGTGGATTGGTACACATATAGTAAATCTTAGCTTTAGTGCCACACACATCAGTCCGTTTTCAATAACAATGTCTTTATTGGTGGTTGGCATCTTTTATCCGTTACGGCGCATAGTAAGAAGTTCAGCTGGGGACTTTAAACTGTATGCCACCATGATGCTAATCATAGACCCAATAGATTCACTGTACATTTGTTTTATAACAATGTTGATAAGCTTAATTCCTTTGGCAAGTGGAATCAAAATGGTGCCAATAGCATTCACAACATTCTTTGGATATATCACATTTTTATTACTAAGATTGGGAGAGATGATATGAAAGAAATACTAATGGTCATGGATGAAGATCCAGTATATAGTAAGAAATTTTGTAATCAGGCAAATAAGTTACTTGGGAAAAAATATAATTTTTTGACATTTTCAAGTTTGAAGCAAATGAAGAAGTATGCGGATGAGAATCAGGTTGAAGGACTTGTCGCATCAGAATCACTTGCGGATAATCTTGATGACATAAGGACAAAATCCATATATTTACTTAATGAGAAGGACAAAAAAACAAGGCAAGAGGGCAAGAGAAATTATATTTATAAACTTCAAAATGTAAAAAATGTTTTAGAAGTGATAGACAAAGACATAGATAAAAAGAATGCAAAGAGTAAATGTAAAGCCAATGAAGCATGTAAACTATTTTTATATTATTCTCCAACATATATAAAAAATAAATTAGAGATAGTAAAAAGAATTTCAAAAGTCATATCAAAAAAGAAGAGAGTATTGATAATTGATTTGGATGAATTTGAGAATTACAAAGGAAGTGTGGGACTTTCAAATATTATATATGACTATAAGGAAAATACACTGAATGAAGAAAAACTGAGGCGTGAAATAGTGACCGAAAAAGATCAGGAGATAATCAAGTCGGTAACATATCCGGAAGATTTCAATGTTGTGACCAATATAGATATCGCGAACATTGTAAACGAGATAACAAAATTAGGTTATGATTTTATATTTATAAATGCTGATACTTCGTATGTGAAATGCCAATACATATTAAATGATGCAGATGCTGTCGTTGTGATGAGAGATAAGGACGCCTCTAAAATAGATAAGTTAAAAGCATATTTAAAGAATGAAAATCAATTGGATTTGAAAAAGATTACAGTATTTGACCTTGCAAAACTTGATAAGGCATATCTTGCAGCTTTTTGCAAGCAGTGTTTTTTAGAAAAAAATGATGATTAATGAAGATTATAAAAATGATATAAAGAGGCAACTTATTGATGAGTTATCTGACAGTGTAAGCCTTGATGATAAGGAAATCTTAAATGTAATTGACAACAAGATTGAAGACTTAGAGAGAAGAGATGTACCGCTTAAACTAAAAGAGAAACTTATGCTCAGGAAAAGCATCTACGATAGCCTTAAGAATTATGACATACTGACTGAACTTTTGGATGATAAAAATGTCAACGAGATTATGATCAATTCCTATGACGAGATATTTATAGATAGGAATGGTAAATATCAAAGATGGGATAAGAGTTTTGAGTCAAAAGAGCAATTAGAAAATATCATCCAACAAATAGTTGGAAAAATTAATAGAATAGTAAATGTCTCAAATCCAATTGTAGATGCAAGGCTTTTTGATGGATCAAGAGTTCATATAGTGCTTCCACCTATTGCAATAAAAGGTGCAACAGTTACGATAAGAAAGTTTCCTGAAAGAATTACTATGAAGAAACTTATAGAATATGGTTCTATAAATTTGGAAGCTGCAGATTTTTTAAAGAGCCTGGTAAAAAGTGGGTATAACATTTTTATCTCTGGGGGAACTGGCTCGGGTAAAACAACATTTTTAAATGCGCTTTCCGAGTTCATACCAAAGGATGATAGAGTTATAACTATAGAAGATAGTGCAGAGTTAAACATTTCTCATGTAGAAAATCTTGTGTCGCTTGAGACGAGAGATAAAAATGTGGAAGGAGAGGGCGAGATAACTATGCAGATGCTTATAAAGGCTGCTCTTCGTATGAATCCAGATAGGATAGTTGTGGGAGAAGTAAGAGGCAAAGAGGCTCTCGATATGCTACAGGCTATGAACACCGGACACGACGGATCACTATCAACCGGTCATGCAAACAGCTGCTTTGATATGTTGTCAAGACTTGAGACGATGGTATTGATGGCAGAAAATCTTCCACTCCTTGCCATAAGACAGCAGATTGCGAGCAGTATAGATATATTAATTCATCTAGCAAAATTGAAAAATAAACGAAGGGTAGTGTATGAAATTTCAGAATTACTTTCACTTGATAACGAAAAATATCAGACGAATAAACTTTACGAATTTGATGGAAGAAGTCTCGTCAAATGTGGAGCACTTAAAAATCAAAGAAAACTTGATTAGCGATTATGATAAGTATTATTTGTCGATGGAAGATTTGTTTACTAGTGCAGCTAGTGTAGCACTTTATATAGTCTTGATATGTGTGGCATTTTATGACAGTAAAGTCTTGCTAGTTGTCACTTTGCCACTATCGTTTGTAATTCCCTTTTTTGAAAAAGATCAATTTATAAAAAAGAGAAAAGAAAAACTTTTGAATGAGTTTAAAGATTTTTTAAGAGTTCTTAAGACATTTTTGGAAGCATCATATTCTGTAGAAAATGCATTTGCTATGTCGGTAAGAGATGTGATGATGTTACACGGCAAGGAATCTATGATGGTTAAAGAATTGAAGAGCATGGTGTCGCTACTAAAAATTAATAAACCAATAGATGTCGTGTTTAAGAAGTTTGCTGACAAGACTCATATGGAAGACATAATAGATTTTTCTGAAGTCTTCATAATATCAAAACTTCATGGTGGAAATATAAGCAAAATTATTGGAAACACCATCAATGTAATTAACGACAAGATAGAAGTAAAGATAGAAATAGATACAGTTACTGCTTCAAAAAGATTTGAACAGAAACTGATGAACTTGCTACCTTTTCTTATCATAATATATATGAACATCTCATCATCATCATTTTTGAGACCACTTTACACGACACTTGAAGGAAGGCTACTTATGACTTTTGCCTTAGTTGTTTATTTCTTTTCTGTAAAGATTTCTAAAAAGATATTAGAAATCGAAGTTTAAAAACCATTTTCCCCTATCCATATTTATAACCATGAGTATCAAAAAAATTATATCAAGAAAAATTGAACAGCTAAAAGAAAGAGTAAAAAGAATAAAGAAAAGGTCTATATACTGTATAGTGGCAGGTATCATATTTGCGATTTTATCACTTATAACAAACGATAAATCTATCTATGTGAGACCGAATGAGATTGAGAGAAGTTCTTACGGAACACAAAAGACTCCATATTTTATAAATGTGGATGTAGAGAACCTTGCTAAAAATATGGAGTTTAGTGTTTCTGTATCTTCAAAAAAGTATACAAAGGAAGAGGCGGATGAAGTTTTTTCTAAAAAGATTGAAACATTAAAAGTTGGCATTCTAAATGAAAACGAAAGTTTAGAAAAAGTAAATTCAAAACTCAATTTTAAAACTGACTTAGGGGATGGCATCAAGGCTAGCTATGTATTTGAACCTAAGAAGATTGATGAATACTACGATAAGTATAAAAAGAGGAGTAAAAAATCTACAAAAAGTGAAATTTCAATCAGTGAGTCAACGCCAAGCATAGCGACTAAGAGCGATATATCAGATTTTAAATACTATGTAGAATATCAAAATGTAATAGATGGGAGTGGAAATGTCAGCAATGAGAATTTTAAGATAACTGAGTTTTGCACAGGTTATATAGTTGTGCAACTATCTACAGAGATCAAGGGAAAAGAGGGCAGCTACAAATCAGAAAAATATATGTTGCCTGTGAGAGTTGTGAGTAGAGAATTGTCTCCCATTGAATCATTTAAAGTTGCATTTAAAAAGGAAGTGGTAAGTAGCGACAAAGAGACTATAGATGAGGACACTATAAAATTACCGGAAGTAATTAATGATTTCAAAGTTATATATAAAGAAAAGAAGAATCTTGGATTTTTACTTATGCCAATATTTGGCTTACTCGTCGCAATATTACTTGACGCAAGAGATAAAGAGCAAGAAAAGGAAAAGCAAAAGAGAAGAGTTAGATTACTTGAGATTGACTTTGCACAAATCATTTCAAAGATTCTTTTGTATGTGAGTAGTGGCATGACGATAAGAAATTCTTTTGTAAGACTTGCGGAGCAGTATCAGAAAAATAAAAAAGATGACAAGAATTATGAGCCACATGCCGCTTACGAAGAATTGATTGTAGTAAAAAATAAACTCACAAGTGGATATAGTGAGATAAATGCCTATGAAGAGATGGCAAAAAATATCAACATGAGAGTTTACACAAGATTTCTGAACATTATTATTCAAAGTATAAAAAATGGCAACAAAGATTTAAAAAATATTTTAAATATGGAGGTGCAAGATGCATTGTATGAGAGAAAACAAAATGCAAAAAAGCTTGGTGAAGAAGCGAGCACTAAGTTAGTGTTGCCACTTATGATGATGCTTTCAATAATAATGGTAGTAATAATGGTACCCGCTTTTATGGGTATGTAAGGAGGGCATATGAATTATTTATTATTTAAAGTTAGGAATGGTCTTAAAGAATTTATTGATGACGAGTCTGGTGCTGGAGTTATCGAACTTGTACTTATCATCGTGGTTTTGATTGGGTTTGTATTCTTATTTAAAGATAAGATAGGGACACTTCTTAGCACAGTATTTTCCAAAATAAATAGTCAGGCAGAAAGTATTTATCAGTAATGAAAAGATTTAGAGGGAGCATATCTATATATTTTGTATTTGCTATAGTACTGATAGTGTCCGTTGTGTTATCGGTTACAGAAATTGCACGAATTAATTGCCAAAAACTGTATCTTCAGATTGCTACAGATGCAGCACTTGACTCAATGGCATCACTCTATCATAGAAAATTATATAACTATTATAGTTTGTATGGGGTTGAATATCGTACAAAAGAAATGCTTGAAACTGAATATCTCGGCTACATGTATCCATTTTTTATGAGTGAAGATCGCTTCATTAAAAATTGGTATATTGCAGACATAAATCAAGACAATATAAATCTTAATATTAAAATATTGACGGATGAAACCTATCTTGAAAAAGAAATTATTAACTATGCAAAATATAAACTAATAGGTAAGGCGATTAAATTTTTGGGAAAAGAGATTACCATAGTAGGAGAAGAAAATTTAGAAGAGTTAAGAGATAAGGCTAGTGACTTATTTGAAGAAGTGGAGAAGAGTAGCCTGTATGAAGAGGTTTATGAGAGGTACTTCAATTATGCAGATGATATAAAGTCGCTTGAAAACTATGCAAAAAAAATATCAGATTATGTTGATAAAGTAAATCTTAGTTTGAATAGAATCAAAGTAATGTCAACTGCTGGAAGCAAGTCCAATGCCGAAGCCGTATTGAAAAAATTTGATGAGTTAAATGATAGGATTAAAAATCTTTATAATAATCTTTTGGGGTTTAGAGAAAAAATGATAGAGTTTAGGCAAGTTGTAAACGAAAAATATCAACAATACCAAGATGATAGAACAAGTGGTAATTATGAATTTAATGATGAGATAATTGAATTTATAGAATCTGAATTTGAGCATTTTATTTCATTTGTAGATGAAGATAGCGATATGAATAAGGCTGTAGAAGAAGGCTTTAACAATTGTAAGGAGTTGACTGAAATTGTAGAGGAACATTATAGAGAAATTGAGAGATTCGTTTCAGAACATGAAACTCTTGAAGAGGAATTAAAAGAGGCAAGAAGACAAAAGGGTGATGACTATGATTCTGATGAAATCAAATCAATACAAGAAGACATTAAGGATTTGATAAGTGAAGTTTCTGACTATCTAAAAGATATTAAGGACAGCTACAAAGATGTGAAGATGGACCAAATACAAATAGCAGTTTCTACTACCAATCATAGTCAAGATGAAAATCTTTTAAACAAATTAATTGGTTTTAAAAATGGAGTTTTGATTAACCTAATACTTGATAGCGACACGATAAATGGTATAAGTAGTGAGAATATCAATTATTCAAGTTTTAACATTTTATCCAATAATAATACATTGACTTTAGAAAAAATACTTCTTGGCGAGTATGAACTAGATAAGTTTAATTATTTTAACAAGGAACTTAATGGTGAGCTTACACCAAGTGGCAGCAAGAAGTTTGAAGTGGAAAGGCTAATAACAGGTGATAGAAATGATCTAAGTTCTATTAAAAGTGTAGTTAACCAAATTATGCTCATAAGAATTGCCATGAATGTACTTCACATATATAAGAGCGCAGATAAGAGAGCTGCCGCAAGACAATTTGCTATAGCACTATTTAGTGGTTTTTCTCCACTTATGGTTGAAGTAATGTTCCTTGTAATAATAACTGCATGGGGGACAGCTCAGTCAATAGCTGATTTAAGGAAGATTATGAAGAATAAAAGGGTAAACTTTATGCATGATGATAGTTCGTGGACTGTATCAGTTGAATCTATTCTTAAGATTGCGGCAGGCCAGATGACTGATGTTGATGAAAATGATGATACGGGATTTGCATTAAACTACAAAGACTATCTAAGAGTATTACTTCTTAAAACATGGCAGCCAGACATAGATGCAAGGATGGCAAGTATTATAGAAAGAAATATAAAAGATGAGCAAGATAGTTTTGATTTTGAAAAGATGGTATATTCCTTTGATGTAGAAAATACATTTGTCTGTAAACATTTCTTTACTAATTTCGTTTTTGTATCTGCAAAAGATGTGAGACTTTATAGAGAGTATGCAATCAAGACAAAAGGTTACAGATGCTATTATGACAATAACAAATAAAAAACTTAAAGCATCAATTACTGTCGAGGCTGCATTTTCTTTTACACTTACTGTGTTTATACTATTTATGATGCTAGGGCCACTTTTGATAATAAAAACTACAAGTGACTTTCTAATAGAGCTTAATAATATGTCTAAGATTAGATGTGACTATGAAATGATTAAGCACAGGACAAAAGATTCAAGTATATTTAGAAAGATTTCAAATTATATGGAAGATAACAACGTATCAGAAGATAGTATAGACAAGATAGAAGATGCAACAAATCAACTTATATTTACATCAAGTTTTTCTGATAGATATGATGAGAATGAAAGAGAGTATAGAAATATCAGTTTTGTCTATCCTATAAATTATGACATATATGATACGACAAGCAATATTGTGACATATGATTATCTAGTAAGTTTTAATCTTCCATACAATGTTTTAAACATTGATGGAGTCATAAATAGATTGGTAAATAGTAGAAGAGCATTTGTTGGTTCTGATGGAGATAGGTTTGACAATGATTATGAGAGTGGAGATTTTATATATGTTGCAAACAATTATGTAAACTCAATGGTTTATCACATAGACATTAATTGTACATACTTAGTAAAAAAAACGACAGCAGTGGAATACAAGAATGTGGGTAGTCATAGAAATTATAATAATCAAAAATATAGTAAGTGCGATTATTGTTTCAAAAAAATCAAGCTCAAAAATGACACAATATGCTATATAACACAGTATGGCGATAAATTTCATTATAGAGATGATTGTCCGCTCATGACAGCATATGTGACAAAAATCCCTAAGGAAAGTATTGAGAATTATAATCTAAGGCCATGTTTTAAATGTGCTAAAGAGAAGGAGTAAAATGAGACACATTGTATTTTTAATCGCATATTTATATTTCTTATATATAGATTTAAGGAAGCAAGAAATAGATTTAGTTGCTCTTGCGATATATGCAGTTTTAGCACTAGTTACTATTGGAATTACAAAAGATGAAATAACAATGACAAAATTTGTAGATATAGTTTATTCAATAATATTTGGACTTGCTATTTATTTGCTATCGTATTTTTCAGGAGAAGGTATAGGACTAGCTGATGGGATATATTTTGTAATAAATGGTTTCTTGCTTACGCTAAAAGAAAACTTAATATTATTTATTACTGGATTACTTGTTGCATTTGTTATAGGAATATTTATGTTCTATTTTGGTAAAAAAGATTCAAAAAAGATGCTGAGGATGCCTTTCATGCCGTGTTTCTTACCAGCAATCATAGGTTACATATTATGCATAGTTTAGAGACAGGAATAATAGTATCAATTGCAGCCTTTTTCTTTTTTAGCTTCTTGACATTCACTTTTCTTAGAGAAGGGAATATATCAAAAGATATAATCAATAAATTTGAGCAAGAGAAAAAAAGTTACCAAGTTGGTGTAGACAAGACCTACAACCCAGAGCGCAGTTTTAATATATTAAATATAATTATGGAGGGTATAAATGATGGAAATGTTGAATAGAAAACTAGAGATAAGTGAAGAAAAAAGTATAAAGAATACATTATTGTATATAAAAAATATAAATGTAAATACTGAAAGTTATGAGGCAAAAATTCTTTCGGAAGATAGCATAGAAAATATGATTAAGTATCAGCTTGCATATGAAGGAGAGAATAGAGTATTAAAATATGATGTAAGTAATACGATAAGTTTAGATGAATATCTAAAATTTAAGAAATTGACCAAGAAGGATTTGTGCAGAATTCTTTTTGCAATAGATGAGATTCTGCTAAGTATTGAGAACTATTTGCTTTCAGAAAATTCTTTAGTGCTTGATATGAAGCTTGTAAGAGTTTCAAAAAAGAAAAATGATAATATAAGTTTTAAGTTTATTGCAATACCAAATTACAATTCCTGTTTTTCGTATGAGTTGTCAAAGCTTTTGATAAAACTGCTGAGATATGTAGATGTAGAAGATAAAGAAGCACTCACACTTTCATATGGATTATTTGTAAGAAGTTCCAAAGATAACTATACCATGAATGATCTGATGGAACTTGTTGATAAAGTTTATAGCAAAGAAGAAGATGAACAAATTAATATTGATGAGCTAATGAAGTATGATGAAGAGATGGCGAGTGAAATAGTTGAAGACATAGAAGAAGACGATAAAACAAGTATATATGAGGAAATAGAGCCACATGACAGTGCCATAAGTAATACAATTGTATCAAACGATGAAAATAGTCTGATCATAGATGCAAAAACTAAAGGCATCTTGAGTGAAAGCCTATTAGATGATTTCGACAAAGAAGACGAAAAAATTATTGAAGCAAATAGAAAGCCATTTGCTTTTAAAAAGAAAAAGGCGCTTAAAGGACACATAAGTGTAGGCATTATAGGTTATATACTCGCCCCAATAGTTGTGGTTGCATTGCCTATTTTATATTATTTTATCTATGCATAGGTGAGCACTATGAACATAAAAAAGTTTGTTCTATGCACTCTGTGCTTTATAATTTCGATTTTCGGGAATGTATATGCCCTTACTTATTCTAATTTTACATCATATGAGTCGGCATCATCTGTTGGCTATTCTAAGATAACAAATGATGTGTATTTTAATCAACTAATGAATCTTCAAAATGTAAATGTTAAATTTACACAAGATGAGAACAATTATATATTTCATATTACAGGTAACTCATCAGTAAACGTATATAAGGATGTAGTGGTGACTTCTATTGATAATGTGCCGAACTCAGTGGCACCTATGCTTTATAAGACAGAAAATTTTGGGAATAATATGTACGTAGAAGAATCTAGCAAAATTCCTTTTTCTGATTATATTGGAACATTATATTCAAGTTCAACTGTGAAAGTAGGTGGTACTGTAATAGATCATTTTGAAGATAGGTGTAATATAGACTCAGAAGGCCATGAAAAGAATTATAATTCTGACAGGACAGGAAGCGGAGATAAATATTTTATTCCGAATTCACTTAGAAATAGTTCGAGTGCTAGATCATATAATTTTAGATACTCAACAAAGTATCCCACCACATCAAACAATAATGGTACGGGAGTTACACTTCTTAAGAATTCATCTAATTGCACTTTTAGTTACAATGATGTTGTACTGGATGGAAATAGATGTATAGATACTTGTTATTTTAATATAAATATAAAAATAGCAATCGAAAAAAGTTATATTGATGACTATAGATATGTTTGCTTCGGACAGACTTATACTCTTGTAACCAATTGGTCTAATAGTACCCTTTCGGAAAGTATAAAAGGCATATCTATTTGCACAAATACTATAGATTTGAAAGAATATGCAGAGTGTGAACATAGTTGGGGTATATACAAAGAGGATAAGATTAATCATTACAGGTACTGTGAAAAATGCGAGTGGAAAATTATGGAACCGCATGAATTACTGTATGAATATGACGGCATCAAACATAATGTTTGCACTTGCTCATATATTGAAAAAGTAAATTATGAGTTTAAAATAAATGATGACTATACAAAAGAAGTGAAGGAAACTTTTGACACGGATGCCGAATATACAAAATATGAATTTCAAAACAAGACGGGATATAAGTTTAAGCATTATAATGTATATGAAAAGAAATACATTTTGGATACCAATTTGTCAACTATTAGCAATGCATTAAGAACGGTTTTTGTATCAACAACATCTGAACTTTTGGATAAGACGGGTAATGTATCTGTAATATATGAAGCAGAATATGAGCCAAATAAGTTTACCATATACTATAGTAACAAAAACAATAAACAATTAGAGTTAGGTGAAAGTATAGAACCACAAACTATAGAGTATGATGAGATTGCTTATTTAAAAAAGAATATTCACTGTATCGGGTATGTATTTAAAGGTTGGAGTTTTGTAGAAGGAGGAGAGAATGTAGATTTAGTTCCACTATATGAAATGACAAACTATATGGATATAGACGGATATGAATTAAAATTATATCCAGTTTATTCCAATTTAGATTTTAAGATTGCCTATTCTGCTGGTGGTGGATATTTTTTAGATGGAAGCAAATATAAAGAAGTTATGTATACATATCATGATGATAGTGAACTGGAAAAAGTTTTTTCAAGAGATGATGCGGCATATTTTAAGTGGTATATAGATGATAATGGCAACAAATTTGCCAATATGACAGATGTGAAGAATTATGTTGAAAGAAATGGGGTTGAGAATATAACATTAAATTTATTTCCAACATTTGGAAGAATTGATGTCGGAGGATCATCAAGAACTGATGATGTTGAGCCAGGTGGTGGCGGACCAGGTGGTGGAGGACATGGAGGCGAAGGAACAGGCATCGGTGGTTTATTACCTAGTGATAACAATGAAATTGAAGGACAAGATATTGATAATACTGAACCAAATTATAATTCTCTACTTGATATAGTTCCATTTAGTAATAGCGATATTAATGGTGAAAATAATGAAGAGGAAACTGATGAAAATGGTTTTGGTGGAGCAGTTATAGCATCGTTATCGTTCATAATTAAAAGAGGCACGTCGAGTGGAAATTCATACAATAAATGGGACATTCTTATGAAGTTTATAAAGA
This sequence comes from Lachnospiraceae bacterium, assembly GCA_017449075.1. Classification (GTDB taxonomy): domain Bacteria; phylum Bacillota; class Clostridia; order Lachnospirales; family Lachnospiraceae; genus UBA3633. Next base: position 14,606 of record JAFSKG010000007.1, on the reverse strand, counting down.
GTAATTTATTTATTTGCGTATTTGCCGGAACAGTATTTTTACTATTACTAATTATATATGAAATAGTGGTAATTAGTAGATTTAGAAGAAGTCTTAGAAATCAAATACCTTAATGCATTTTTTCATATTTTGTGCTATAATATTTTGGTGCAAATTTAGTTATCAAGATGAAAAGTATTAAATCAAAAAGAGGTTAAGCATGAAAAGATTTTTAAGTTTAGCATTAAGTATTTTATTAATTTTATCTGTAGTTGCTTGTGGAAGTAAAGGCACTTCTAATTCTGCAGCTGCAGGTAGTGATGGAGGAGCAAAAGTGAATAATCCAAAGATTGAGATTTCTGTAAAAGATTATGGTAAGATGCAATTTGAACTTGACCCAAGTCAAGCACCTATAACTGTAGAAAACTTTTTGAAACTTACAAAAGAAGGTTTCTACAATGGTTTAACATTTCACCGTATCATAAAAGGCTTTATGATTCAGGGTGGTGATCCACTTGGCACAGGTTATGGAGGATCAGAAAAGACTATTGAAGGTGAGTTTGCAAGTAATGGTGTGAATAATACGATAAAGCATGAGAGAGGAGTAATTTCTATGGCTAGAAGTATGGATCCTAATTCGGCTAGCTCACAATTTTTTATAATGCATGAGACTAATGATCATCTTGATGGTGACTACGCAGCATTTGGACATATCTTAAGTGGTATAGAAATAGTAGATAAGATTTGTGATGACACTCCAGTTCAAGATGGAAATGGATCTGTGGCAAAAATTGACCAACCTGTTATTGAATATATTAAAGTGATAGAGTAGTTTTTGGAAAAAGCTGCAAAAAAAAGAATATATTGCTTTGATTTATTAAAAATCATTTCAATATTTATAGTTTTTATGCATCATATAATGATGGACTTATATGTAGTTCATCCGATGCATAATTTGAAAATACTTGAAGACTTAATTATAAGACCGAATATGAATCTGGGCATGATTGCCTGTGGACTATTTGTATTAATATCTGGTGCAACACTAGCACTTAGTGGAAGGGAAGAAGAACCTTTGGCTTTTTATAAAAGAAGGTTAATTAGGGTTCTCATTCCCTTTTATATTGCTTACCTGATTTATTTTATAATTAGAGTATTGACTTACAACACCATATTTATATATGGTGGTGTCCCAAAGTGGAGATTTATATTTACTATAATGGGGATGGATGAATATTTAGCAGCAAATGGTATAAGAACATTTACGCTTGGAGTTGGAGAGTGGTTTTTGGGATGTATAATACTTTGTTATCTTGTGTATCCTTTTTTATATAAGGCACATAAGAAGAATAAGTATCTGACATTTATTCTGATGACCATATGGTTTTTGTTTATAAACTTTAACTATGGTAGATTTCATTTTACCATAGCAAGCCATATGAATTTCTTAAGTCAAGTTTACAATTTTTACTTGGGAATCCTGCTTATAGATAAGGAAGTATTGGTGAAATTAAAAAAATGGTTACTTATTATAACCATTCCTATAATTTTGTTTCTATATTTTTATAACCCAAATATTATGTTGCCTGATAATATAAAGACTACTATTGCACTGGTTGCGATATTTATAACTTTCTATGAGATGGAAAATGTTATATCAAGTTTTGAATGGCTCAAATCATTTACAGTATTTTTTAATAAGATTTCTCTTGAGATATATTTAGTTCATCATTTTGTAATTTACCAGGTGGACTATATTCTTGGCTATAGACAATTAAATGGTATTCAAACGCTTTTAGTTATAGTATTTGATCTCATAATGACTGTGATTCTTGCTATAGTGGTAGAAAAGTTAAGCGGAAAAGTGTATGGACTTATGAATAAAAGCAAGAATTAGTGAAAAGAGAATTCCGAGAGATGTGAGAATAAGTATAGATATGATTGAGTTATGAGCAAGTGTCACGCCAATTATAGGTGGAAGGTTTGGAATTAAAAATGCATTTGTCACAAATACTGATGGCACATGATATGCTAAGATATATAAACTATTCTCGCCGAAAATTCCAAATAGATTATTGATTAGAGGAATCTTGCTAAATGGGAATGATATAATAGCAAATATGAAGAATCCAAGTATGGCATCAACATACATGAGAAATGCATTTTTGTAATCTCTGGCATTTAAGTCAATGCGACCGTTGTGCATTGAAAGTATATACCAAGAAGTTATAAATATAAGTAAGAGAGCAAGAATTAAGATAGTAGTGAATACTGTTGCAGCAGTATTCTTTTTTATTTCTGCGGTTGCACTTGGAACATATTTCCCAAGTATCTTGCCGAGAAATACAAAGCCGAGACAGAAACCTGCTATCTCAACATTAAATGGAATTCTTGGCATCTTATAATATCTCGCATATAAAAATGACGCGAACATTATAAATGAAATCATTATCAAACTTAATATTGCGACAAAACCATATTTTTCGTTTTCACCGTTTTTATTCTCCTCAAATATGGCAAGTTTAATTCTATATGAAAGCCATTCGATGATTTCAAAAGCTGTCATAGCCACAAAGTAAAATGTCAAAAACCAAAGTGGAAGATTGATTGCATTCACAGGGTCGCCTATACCCCGGAACATAACAATTACTGCTTTCATTTTCTGTTCCATAGATGGCGAAGGGATGAAAATTAAAGATATTATGTAAAATACAAAATATGGGATGAGAGTTCCTTTAATTCGTTTTATAATTATAGTAGAAAGTTTTGTATTTTCGTCAATGTGAGAAAGTATGCCGCCTATTATTAAAAATGCGTGCATATGAAAACTATATATGAGAACTAAAGTTCTTGAGTTATATTCAAAAAAAGGAAGGTGTCCTATAACTACGAGAGTTATAAGTAGGCCTTTCATCACATCAATGTATAGATTTCTTGTTTTGTTATTCATAGTGATATTATACAATATTTTAGTAAAAACTCAAATAACTTGATATATGTGGTGTGATAGGGTATAATTTATATGTTGAGGGGTAAAAGGAGATAGTATGAGTTTTAAGAAGTTTTTTGTAATTATTATGTTGACTTGCTTGGTCACAACACTTTATGCTTGTAAGAATGAGACGAAATTAGATAAGAATGTTTCTACCAATGTAGAAACAGTTAATACTGATGAGAATGAAGATTTGAAAGTTGACGACACAGTTCTGAGTGTAGAATCTATAGACATATCTGATATAGAGGGAAGCAAGACCTATCAAACTATAAGATATGCAGTTGTTACATATAAAGATAATAAACCTTTACAAGATTCACTTGATGAACTAAATGCAAGTATGAAAAAAGCAGCAGAGGATTTTAAGGTTAACAATAAAGAAGGAATAAGACAATTTATAAAAGATGTTCCTGATATGAAAGATGCAGAATATACACATACAGCTGATATAGCGATTACTAGAAACGATAAGAAATATTTGAGTCTTACAGAATTTGTATATGAAAATACAATGGGAGCACATGGTAATTATGTACAATACGGACATGTATATGATGTGAAGACTGGAAAGAAATTAGGATTATATGACTTTGTAAACGATAAAGAAGAGTTACGGACTTATTTAAAAGAATGGGTAGACAACAATAAGGATAGCATGGGCTTATTTAATGAGGCGAAAGACACTGTAGATGCCTACATAAATGGAGAATACGAATTACAATTTTACATTGACAATAAATTGACAATTATGTTTCAGACTTATGATGTAGCTCCTTATGCAGCAGGTCTTATAGAGATAGCCTTAGATGATGAATTGCTAAAGGTGAAGCTATAATGATATTTGACAAGTTGAGAAAAAACAAAACTGAATATAGTTGCTTTTATGACAGTGAGTTTAATGCATATGATGATGGTAAGAATTTAAATATTCCACAGGAAGTTGTATCCATAGGTGTCTGCATAACAAATGACAAGGGCGTAATTATAGAAAAGTTTTACTCTCTTATAAGTTTAAAAGCTGCAAAGCGAATATCGAATCGATGTACAGAGATTACTGGAATTAAGACTAAGGACTTAAAAGACGCTGAGGGATTTGAGAAAGTTTCTGCTAAGGTTGCAAGATTATTAAAAAAGTACTCCATAAAGAATGTATACTGCTATGGCCTTGAAGATAAGAGAATACTTGATAAGACTATAGAACTATATGATAAAAAACGAGATGGCAGATATATTTCAAGACTCTTATATGATGTGCGAAATGATTTTAAGAGAAAAACTAAAGGCAAAATTGGTGAGCAAGGATTGCCGTTTTTGAAAGCAGTTTGTGAGATAGATGGACCAGTAATACACGATGCACTTCAGGATGCGATAGATCTCGCAATGATATATTACAAGATAAATAGCACGGGTTATAATGAAAAAATCTATCAGCAACTAAGTAAAGAGAGAGAAGAACTAATAAGTTATAAGAGGAATAGAAGGATTAAAGAAGAAAATGCAACAGTAGTAAGTGATGACTTAGTGCATTTCAAAAATAAATTAGTAGAGTATCTTGAAAGAAATGAAATACCGCATATGGATAATGGTGCGAAGAGAGCGATGATTGATGATTTAAATCTCTTATTTATAGGAGAATAAAAAAATAAGGCAAGAGTGCCTTATTTTTTTGCTCTACTAAAATATATGATAATTTGTTATAATTTGATTTGGTGGTGGTAGACAATCTTAAATGTGAATGTATAAAGTAATGGGAGAAAGGATCAAACATTGATAAAAACGATTTTATGGGATTTGGATAATACATTACTCGATTTTGACATTGCTGAAAAGAATGCCATAAAGTCTTTGTTTGAAAAACATAATCTTGGACCTTGCACTGACAGTATGCTTAAAGAGTATGATAAAATAAATAAAGCATATTGGAAGAAATTTGAAAAAAAAGAGATAGATAAGAAATTTGGCTTAGTTCAAAGATATGTAGATTTTTTAAATTTATATAATTTAGATAATAGTATCGCGAGTCGCTTTAATGATGAATATCAGTTAGCACTTGGCGATACTATTATTTATTTGGATGATAGTTATAATATAGTTAAGTCACTTAAAGGGAAAGTGAGACAATACTTAGTGTCAAACGGCACGACCGTAGCGCAAAGGAACAAATTAAAGAAATCAAAATTTGACGAACTTTTTGACGATGTATTTTTGTCAGATGAGATAGGATTTGAAAAACCAAGTACAGAGTTTTTTGATTTTGTGTTTGACAAGATAGGACTTACTGATAAATCAGAAGTCATCATAGTAGGTGATTCGATCTCAAGTGACATTCAAGGCGGAGAGAATGCAGGTATAAAAACTATGTGGTATAACCCGAAGGGCAAAGGCCATAATGAGAGACCGAGAGTGGATTATGATATAAAGGATTTGCATGAGGTGTATGAGATAGTAGGTTGTAACAAATAAATGGGAGAGCAATTTAGCAAAACATTATCAAACTTTGTAAAAGAATTGATTGATAAATTGCCACTAAAGAATGAGGTGTATTATTGCAAATCAATTATTTAAGCATTAGTTGTTATTTTTGTTTATCTATTATTATTGATAAAACAGTAATTATTATGTATAATAATGTTGTAATATAGATATATGTAATGTATCTATATAAAAAGATAAAAGGGGCTGTATGATGACAACTGTTGATAAAGAATACAAGTGGTTTGCTGACAATGTTGAAACTCTATATAACAAGTATGGAGATGTTTATGTTGCTATAAAAAATCATAAAGTTATTGGAAAGTATAAAACATACGCTGAAGGCGTTTTAAAGACACAAAAAAAGGAAAAGATAGGGACATTTATTGTGCAAAGACTTAGTCCAGATGGAACGGCTGATAATGTCTATATTTCTTCATTGGTGAAATATAATGGCTAAGAATAGTAAAAATAGTTTTACAATTATATATAATGGTTTAGTAGAAAAAATAACAACTGACACGACTATAATTAATAACAAGAGTTCGCTGACTGTAAAAGCACTATGGGATACAGGTGCTAATTGTTGTTGTATATCTGAGGAATTAGTAAAGTTGCTCAATTTAAGTCCAACTGGAAAAGTCTCATTTTATACGCCGTCGGGGGCTGGACTAGCATACACATATTTAGTTGATATTGTTTTACCTAATAATATGAAAATAAAACAAGTTAAGATGTGCAGTTCTAAAATAGGAGCACAGAATTTGGATTTGCTTATTGGAACGGATATAATTAATAAAGGAGATTTTGCGATATCAAATTATAAGAATAATACTTGCTTCACATTCAGAATACCAAGTAAAGAATGTATAGATTTCTGTAAGTAAGATATAGAGTATAAAAATTCAAATTGAAGGGTAATAATTGCTAAGGAATTGCAAATGAAAAATATTGAACGATTTAAAATATTATTTTATTCTTTATTATAAACGGGAAGTTATGTTAACAAATATAGATGAAGTTGTATAAGCAATTAAGTGTATAATAATATGCTGAATAAAATTTTATGTAAAAAATTAATCTTTTCTATTTTGGTGATAACAACTTGCTTTTCTTGCACTAAAGAGAAAAGAAGTAAAGTTATAATAAACGAAGTAGCAAAAGATGATTCTCTTATAAATGTCAGTAATAATAACGAAGAGTATAAATATATAATAAATACTAGGACTGGAAAAGTACATACTTATAGTGATGGAATCAATAGAGTAAGTGAGAAATATCAACTTAAGTCAAACGAAAATATAGAAACAATATTGGAAAATGAAAATTATGATATTTGCTTAAATTGTAGAGCTGGGTTAAAACTTAACTTAGATAATTATGAGAAAAGAGTTAATAAGTTTGCATATGATGATGAAGACGACTTATCCAATAGTGAAGTTAATTTAATTATGAATTATATGCGACTATATGAATTTGGTCAACTTGATACAGAAACTCAGAAGTTCTTAATTTGTTTATTTGAAGTAAGCAACTGGTATGTGAACAATGTCTACACACAGTTAGGTGGTCAGAAAAATATTATAGAAATAGAAAATCTAGCAAAAACCGCAGCAAGTGATTCGGCATATAAAAAGTGGAGAAATTATCTTGACAGAGAGTACTATAGTAAATATGAACTTAAAAATAATAAGCGAATTTTACCAGCGGTTTATGATAAGGGCATACCAACAGACATGGCAATCTATAGATGTGATTTATTTAAAGATGCTGGATATGGCAAGGGAGATAACATTTATAGTAAATCCGGAATGGAAACATTGAAAAATGCTGAAGGTGAAGAGATAGACAAAGAGTGGAAGAATTATTGTGTGATTGATGATAGCTCAAAGTTTGCAGCTGCAGTTTATTATCACTACATAAATAAAGAAATACTAAAGGATGAGAAACAAGAGAATAGGACGGCATATGATATTGATCTTTGGGGGACGAGTTCAGTCGATTATTTGTCACTGAATAGATTTACAAAAAGGATATTAAAATCTGGTAAATTTGAAATTTATAGGTGGGAACATATACAAGAAAATCAGAATAAATCAAAAGATTTTAACTTGCAGGTAGGAGATCTGATTTGTAGAAGTGGAAATGTTGAATTTTATATTGGAAATAATAAAGTAGTTAGTTGGGGAAGGTTGCATAAAACATATACATTGAATAAAGAATTTCATATAGAAACAAATGGTATATATAGTAATTTTTACGAAGAGTTAGGGATGCCATATACTGTTTTTATAAGATTTAAAGGGGGAAAGTAGAGATGGTAATAAAAAAAAGAACAATTTGTGTTTTACTTGTATTGATACTGTTTTTTATATTTTACTTAATGTTTAAGAGATTTTACAAGAAATTTGATATTAATCAAAAAATTAATTATTATGATTTAGAGACAGATAGAAACAGTTATATAGAATACATAAAAAATGATGTTTATCCCCAAGCATTGAGAAGTTTTGTTTATAATGATTATATAACTTTTAGTCAATATAGTGATGAAGCAACTGGAAATGATTTAAAAGATCAAATTGAATTTAAGGCGTATGAATTACTTTTCTCATCATTATTTGACAAAGACCGAACAAATTTTGATGATTGCCCAGTAACGGAAAAATTTAAAGAAAAATTTAAAACAAGTTTATTTGACTATTATAACTTAAGTAAAAGTGAAGATTGCCAAAAAATTTGTTCATTGTATCGCCAAGAAAAGGAGATTAAGGTGGAAGTATTCGGCAATTTCAAAAACACCGAGCCAACATACTGGACCACACATCATTTTAAATATACACTTGATAAAGATGGTAATGTTGATGATGTGACATTTGACTATACTGAGTAAGTATATATCGGTTAGGGATAACTTAATGCTGGAATGTAGGAAAGGGATAGCTAATGATGTGGTGCTTAGGCATCACATTTTTTATTGGAAGAACAATTTCCTTATAGTTATTCTTGCTTATGAATTTAATAAAATTGATCCCTTATTTTTAGTATTATATTACTAATAATATTTTTTGGAGGTGCTTATATAAATGATAAAATATTACAATTTGAAAAACATCTAAAAGAAGAGGAGAAAACCGAGAATACTAAAATAAAAGGGAGAATATTATTGTTAAGTTTTGATGTTCTTTCAAAAAAATACTAAAAATTTAGCATCAAGCGACAATAATTATTTCCGTCACATTTATTAATGATAGTCCAAAAATCGGCATTTTGTTAAAAAAGATGGTCTAAAAATTGGCATTTTAATTTAAATGTGTAGATTTTTAGGCTTTTTTATTGCTTGAATCAATATTTATAGTTTATAATTATTGACAACAATCGCGAAATAGTTTAATATTATAGACAAATACATTAAAAATAGTGAAAAGGGTAGCAAAATGGGCAAAAAATCAGTGGTAATAATGCCAGATACTATGAAAATACTTAGTATTTTGGGCGAACAACTTCAATTCGCAAGACTTCGCAGAGGCTTGTCTATTAAGCTTGTGTCTGAAAGAGCTGGAATAAGTAGAGCTACATTGTGGCAAGTTGAGAAGGGCTCTCCAAATGTTGCTATGGGTATATATGCAGCAGTTCTACATGCTTTAAATGGCATGGACAAGGATTTGCTTTTAGTTGCTAAAGATGATGAACTGGGGCGGACACTTCAAGATTTAAAACTTAAGAGGAGAATTAGAAATGCAAAATGATAAAGAAATTTATGTTTACTTTAGTTCTAATAGAAATGAAATTTTGATGGGTAAACTTTATATAGAAAATCTCCGTGGCAAAGAAATATATTCATTTGAATATGATGAAAAATATTTGAACAATGAGAAAAATAATATTTACATTGATCCCGAAATAAAGTTTTATTCTGGCAGGCAGTGGAAGACAAATAATCTTGTGAATAGTGCATTCGGAATTTTTTTAGACAGTGCTCCTGATAGGTGGGGAAGACTTTTGCTTAAGCGAAAAGAAAATGAAATTGCAAAGTCAGAAAAAAGAAATCCCAAAACTTTATATGATAGTGATTACTTACTTGGAGTATCAGATTTCACTCGAATGGGAGCAATTAGATTTAAGAAAGAATTGGGTGGAGAGTTTGTAGACAATAGTGACAACTTAGTTCCTCCGATAGCAAGACTTAGAGAATTAGAAAGTGCATCACTTGCATTTGAAAATGAAGAGGTAAAAGAAAAATATGAAATACTTTTATCACCTGGTAGCAGCCTTGGTGGTGCAAGACCTAAGGCAAATGTTGTTGATGAAAACGGCAATATTTATATAGCAAAGTTCCCGTCAAAAAATGATGAGTATGACATGGGCAAGCTTGAAAAGAAAGTATATGATTTAGCAAAACTTTGTGGATTAAATGTAGTTGACAGTAAACTATATTCTTTTTCTAAATATGGTTCTACATTTTTAGTCAAGAGATTTGATAGAGAAAGAGATAAAAGAATTCATTTTGAATCAGCTATGACGCTGCTTGGAAAAAATGACGGAGATGATAATACAAGTTACTTAGAGTTAGCATCATTTATCAAATCATTTGGGACAGACGTAAAGGAAAATCTACAAGAATTATTTAAGAGGATTGCATTTAATATATTGGTGAAGAATACAGATGACCATTTAAGAAATCACGGTTTTTTGCTAAAAGATGGCAAGTGGGTTTTGTCGCCATTATATGATGTTAATTATAATAAAAATGGTAAATATTTGCATTTGCTTATAGATGAAAATGATTCGGATTTAGACACTGACATTTTAATTGATACTGCAAAATACTACGAATTGTCAAAAGACGATGGAAATAAAATTGTCAAAGATTTTAAGTCAATAATTGCTGATAGCAAAATCGTGTGAAAATAAAATTTAAGGGGGAAGTTATGATATCAAACATCGACGAAGTTGTAAAAATAATTAAAGAGTCAAACAACATAGTATTTTTTGGTGGAGCAGGAGTGTCAACAGAGTCTGGCATTCCTGATTTCCGCTCTGTTGATGGACTTTACAACCAAAAATATAAATATCCGCCAGAGACGATTTTAAGTCACACATTTTTTATGAATAATGTGGATGAGTTTTATCGTTTCTATAAAGATAAATGTCTGGAGCCAATGCTTAAGGCAGAACCAAATGCTGTGCATCTTGCTCTTGCAAAACTTGAAAAAGATGGTAAACTAAAAGCGATAGTCACTCAAAATATTGATGATTTGCATCATAGGGCCGGAAATAGAAATATCTATGAGTTGCATGGAACTTCATTTAAAAATCACTGTATGGAATGTGGCAAGAGTTATACTATAGAAGATATTTTAAAGGCGGATGGTGTGCCGCATTGCAGCTGCGGTGGTATAATAAAGCCTGATGTAGTCTTGTATGAAGAGGGGCTTGACCAAAATACTATTGCGAAAAGCATAGAGGCGATTAGTAAGGCGGATGTGCTTATAATTTCTGGAACTACACTTGTGGTTCAGCCTGCAGCATCATTTATTAACTATTATCAGGGCAATAAAATGATTCTTATAAATCTTTCTGAAGTGCCAAATGAAGACAGGATAGACTATGTGCTTCATTGTAAGGCAGGGGAAGTATTTAGTAAGTTTATATAATTGGAGGATTATAATGTTTAAAAAAATATTTTCAGCTTTCTTAATTGCAGTTACAACATCAGTGTTGATCTCATGTTCTGTCAAGAATAATGCTAAACCTGAGATTGCAAGAAGTGAAGCATCTACAAAACTTCAAAAATATCTCGAAGCGGATTCTGAACTCATGGCTATGATGGAAAAATCTATCAAAAAAGCTTATGAGATAAACTCTGATCCAAATACAAATCCGGTTTCAAATATCAATGAACTATATAGTTTCATTGACTGGAATGTTACTTCATTGCCTTACAAAGTTTTAAGTAATGCTGGGCATCCAACAATTTATGATCAGATAGATCAGAGCGTGGATTACATTTGGTTCTTATTTGATCAACCTCTTGAAGAACTTGAAGGGAAAGGTTATTACTATCCAACGCTTCAGTACCATGAGCCAATAGCAACTTGGTGTCATGAATATGCTGAGGATTGGGGTAAGTTTCTCTCTAGTGAAAAGAGCTGGAATGATGAGTACTATGAGAGAATTAAAAATGACCCAAGCATGAACATGCAGTATGGATGGTACGGCGATAAAAATTTGTGGAAGACATTTAACGAATGGTTTGCACGTTATCTTGTCGACCCTTCAGTTAGACCAATTGCAGATACAGAAGTGGTTGCGCCTGCTGATTCAACACCACAGGGTATATGGCAGATAGATGAAAGTAGTAATTTGGTTCAAAAGGACGGAGTAAATATTAAGGCCGCAAACTTTACATCAATTCCACAACTTCTTGGTCCTAATTCTAAATATGGAAATGCATTTTCAGGTGGAACGCTAACTCATACATTCCTTGATGTAAATGATTACCATCGCTATCATTTTCCTGTAAGTGGAAAGATAGTAGAAGTAAATAAGATAAAAGGAAATAACGCTGCCGGTGGTGTCACAATATGGGATAAGGAGCATAACAAATATGTTCTCATTGACAATGTACCAGGTTGGCAGATGATAGAGACAAGAGACTGCGTGGTTATAGACACAGAAGAATATGGTTTGGTTGCAATACTTCCTATAGGAATGTCACAGATTTGTTCTTGCAACTTTGAAGACAGCGTGAAGGTTGGTGCTGAAGTTAAGAAAGGAGACCCGATGGGGTATTTCCTTTTCGGTGGCAGTGACATCGTAATGGTATTTCAAAAAGAAGTGAAGGCAGAAATGCTGTGCCCTATGAAAGAGACAGGAGAAGGATACAAACATATTTTCATGGGCGAAGGGTACATGAAGTTGAGTAAGTAATAGCAATTATCTTTTGATCTATATGCTTGACAATTACATTAAATATTGTATAATATAAGTACTTGAGCTGGCACGATGTGCCCGGGTTCAACTGTAGTGGGCGGGGAGTCTCTCCGCCGTTTTTTATGAGGGAAAATGAACGAGCAGTTTAATAAAACTTTATCAAATTTTGTAAAAGACTTCGCTTGCAGAAACGAAGTTATTGCAAAGTTTAACAATAGAACACCCATAAGTGAGATTGTGAAAGAACTTACATTTCCAATTTCTGAAGATTCAGTAATTGCTATAATATGGGATTACTTAATTGAGAGTAATATTATACTATTGTATGAGCCGGGCAGAGATGAAAATTCGCAGTATGATATAGTGAGAAAAGATGGCGAACTTGGAAAGACATATTTTGAGAAGGTCAAGAAAGCTAGCATAAATAAAAGTGACTATAAGACGATAAATATAAAAGAACTTAAGGCTGATAAAAGTCGATATGATAAGCTGGATGCATTTGAAAAAGAGTTATTAGAAAAATTGCCATTCAAGAAAGACGTATATTACTGCAAATTGTCTTTCTTGACTATTGCTTAATGATATTGTATAATACACATTATTAATACACATTATGAAAAGAAGAGATTTAATTAAAAAGTTATTAGATGCTGGTTTCGTGCTTGCAAGAAATGGTAGCAACCATGATGTTTATTGCAGAGGCGCGGTAACTGAAGCTGTGCCAAGACATAATGAGATTCCTGAAGGGCTCGCAAAGAGTATATTGAAAAGAAACAATATAAAGTAGGTGAAAGTTATGAAATTAGATTATCCAGTTATAGTGTCAAAAGAAAAGAATGATTACATTGTTTACGTGCCAGATTTAGATGTCAATACATTTGGCAGCACATTTGATGAAGCAATAGATATGGCTTATGATGCGATAGGAATGGTCTATATGACAAGAGAAGATAAGAATCTTAAAATCAAAAAGCCATCTAAAATAGATAAATATTTAAAAGATAAAAATTATAAAGATGATATTGTTACGCACGTGTCAATAGATCCAGTAGCATATAGGCAAAAAAATGATAATATCTCAGTTAGGCGAAATGTGACTATACCTGGTTGGCTTGATAAAATTGTTCGTAAAAATAGAATAAATGTAAGTGAGTTTTTACAGAACATGCTAAGAAGAGAGTTGAGAGTTTAAAATAGAATGTTTAAAAGGGTGATAAGTAGAAAATTAGTTCTATATATATTGGTGGTATTTGCTTGCTTTTCATGCACTAAAGAGAAAAGAAGTGAAATTATAATGAATGAAGTGGCAAAGAGTGATCCACTTATCGCTGTGGATAGTAGCAATAGCGGTGAAGAGTATAAATATATCATAAACGCAAGAACTGGTAAAGTTCATACTTATAGCGATGGGATTAATAGAGTTAGTGAAAAATATCAACTTAAGTCAAATGAAAATATAGAAAAAATATTAGAGAATGAAAAGTATGACATTTGCTTAAATTGTAGAGCTGGATTAAAACTTAATCTTGATAATTATGAGAAAAGAGCTAATAAGTATGCGTATAATGATGAAGATGATTTATCTAACAGCGAAGTAAATCTAATATTAAATTATATGCGATTATATGAATTTGGTAAACTTGATACAGAAACGCAAAAGTTTTTGATATGTTTATTTGAGGTTGGGAGTTGGTATGTGAATAATGTTTATACCCAACTTGGTGGACAAAAGAGTGTTGTTGAAGTAGAGAACACAGCAAAAATATCCGCTAGTGATTCAGCATATAAAAAATGGAGAAACTATTTAGATAGAGAGTATTATAGTAAATATGAGTTGAAGAATAATAAAAGAATTTTGCCAGCGGTTTATGATAAAGGCGAATCTACAGACATGGCGATTTATAGGTGCGATTTGTTTAAAGATGCTGGTTATGGAAAAGGTGACAATATTTATAGTAAATCAGGTATGGAGACATTGAGAAATGCCGAAGGCGAGAAAATAGATAAAGAGTGGAAGAATTATTGTGTGATAGATGATAGTTCAAAATTTGCTGCAGCGGTATATTATCACTATATAAATAAAGAATAACATGATATAATTTTTTAGTAATACTTAGTACGAATATATAGTATAATATAAATATATAAGGAGTACTAAGGTTATGAGAAAGAGATATGATGATCAATTCAAACAGCAAATGGTTAAACTTTACTTGTCAGAAGG
>JAFSKG010000006.1 GCA_017449075.1 Lachnospiraceae bacterium | reverse complement strand
GATTTTAATTCAAAACTTTTAATTTAATCTTAATTCTATCATTTGAATCATTGTTATTTTAAAGTCTATTTCTTATAGGCTTCTTTGCTATATAAAAATTTTTATTTTTTCTCTTGACAATTAATAGTTAGTCTCCTTTCTTCAAATAAAAAGTCGCAGCCTGAGCTACGACCGAAAATCGTGAGCTCAATTTGCTGCGAAACAAAATTGAATACCAAATAGTTTGGAAGCTCACTTTTTTACCAATTTAAAAAAGTTCCACTATTTGGTACAAAAAAATATCCAATTTTGTTTCGCAACTAAGATTATACAATAAATCACTATTTTTAGCAATATAAAATTTTATCAATTCTATTATGAATAAAGTAAAGCATTTGAAGATAAAAAATGATTTTCCCAAACAAAAAATGAGACTCTTATCAACTTTCAGCCCCATCTCTCTATATTATTGTTATATTGTCGTTATCGACTTTGACCCTATCCACCAGTGCATAAAATAACCCTTCGTCAAAACCTGTTAGCTTGTTTTTACTTGCTTTCAAGTCGTTTATGTAGATTTCAAGCACCTAATTTCCTCTAAAGTTTAATCATCCGCTATAAATAAAAAAGCCACCATGCCCTCGGCATACTGGCTTATTTTTTTACTAATTTATAAAATTTTACTGTGTTTATAATTCACAAAAAAAATCAACTCAGAAAAAACATATTTACACATCATATATCCTAAACTTACATTGAACACTTTACACTAAAAGTGCATCAACTTCACGCCTTAGTTCTTTTTTATTTGCAATTTCTCCTTCAGCAAGATATGCTTTTATTGTCATTAAAATTTTCTCTTCAATTGAAAATTTGCCTGAATAATTTTCAACAATACCTCTTTTAAAGTCTTCTTTAGTATATCTATCCTTCATTAAAATATTCCCCCTTCTCATCTTTTATAGCTTTGCGGGCAGATATTATTCTTATTTGGATCCCATTCAAATGTCAATACATTGCTCCAATCAAACAATCTCACAGTTTCTTTCTAACTACAACTATATTATACAAAAAGTAACACATTTTAGCAATATAATAGTCGATTTTCTTATCTTTTCATACATTAACACTTGGTAATATAAGCAATATCTGATATAATCTATATATCTATAAAACATCTCACGGGGTGGAAAATATGAAATTTAATGAGGTAACAATTAAGAACTTCAGAAATTTTGAAGATATAACTATAAGTCTAACGAATAAAAATGTCCTTTTCGGCATAAATGATGTTGGCAAGACCAACTTTTTATATGCGTTGAGGTTTTTGTTCGATAAAGATGTCAGAAGGCAAAACTTCAGCGATACAGATTATTACAAAAAGAATACCAACACTCCAATAGAGATTCTTGTCTCAATAGACATTGGCGACACTGAAGATGGCGATAGCCAAAAACTTCGTGCTAAATTGAAGGGGGCTATCCTTTCGGGACAAGACAAGGTATATATCAAAGTGAAAGCTACTTATGATGAGAAGGAAATGGTAGGCATACCTGTTTTGTATTGGGGTGGAGATGTCAAAGACCTTGAAGAAATGAAGGTTCATGGAACATTCTTCGAAATTGACTATGTTTTCAATGTATTCTACATTGATGCATATGTTGATCTCTATACTCTATTTAAGAAAAATGCTAATACATTGCTCGTAAATGACAAAGAGCAGGATAAAGAAATTTTAGAAAACATACAGAAAGCCTATGATGATCTAAATACCCAGATCTCTGGTCTGTCTGGTATTAAAGCATTTGAGGAGAGAATTGCGCCTGAATACAAGAAATACAGACACGAAGAAGTCTCTGTATCTGTCAAATCAGAAATTGCAGTGAAGGGCTTATACTCTAATATTGTGCCTTACATTAAGCAGGATTCCGATAATTCACTATATCCAACTTCTGGTGAAGGACGAAAAAAGTTACTGGTATATGCTATTTTTGACTTACTGTCGAAAGAAGATGAAGAAAAGAAGATCAATCTTTTCCTGATTGAAGAGCCGGAAAATCATTTGCACAGATCTATGCAAATTGCACTGTCACATATTCTCTTCCACGATGAAAAATATCAGTATTTGTTTATGACGACTCATTCCCCCTACGTGTTGGCAGAAATGGATCGTGTAAATCTGATTCGTATATATAATGCTGATAAGATTATGAGCAAAAGTGCGCTTTATAATGTACCAGCAGAGTTTAAGACCCAAAGAAAAATGCTGAATCGTGGATTGGTAGAAGCGGTGTTTGCAGATAAGGTATTACTTGTTGAAGGGCCTTCTGAAAATGTATTGTTTGGTAAGATCCTGTCAGAACTAAAGCCGTTTTTTGAAGCAGACGGTATTTATATACTTCCGGTTGGTGGCTTTGGATTTAGACCATATTTTAAAATATTAGATGCATTAGAGATTGATTACATTATCAAGACCGACAATGATTTAAAAAAAATCAAGGGTAAGGAAAAATATAGTGTGCTGGGATTCTCCAGACTGAACAACTATATCGGTGAAAACCTTCTTCCTACGGAACCTATTGACGAAAGCGGCGTGGAAGCAAAGCGAAAACTATATGACAGCAACAGAGAAACTCTGGATCAAATTAGAAAAAAACATGCGTTATATTTGTCGAGATGTAGTTTGGAAGAAGATTTGGATGAAGTTCTTCATGATAAAATGGTTGAATATCTTCCTCAAGCAGGTGGAGATGTAATTGGATATTTACAAGATGCTAAGAATAATCACATGGTAGAACTTGTTGAAAAGCTTACACAAGAGGACTGTACCCGCATTTTCGAACACTATAATTTCGCTTGCTTAAAGAAGGTAACATCGTAATGCTGTCTCCTATACAAAAAGAAATCGTAGAATTACCGGGGAATCTAATAGTACGAGCGAGTGCCGGTACTGGTAAGACTCATACTATGGTATCTAAAATTGAATATGATATAGCTCGTTGTCATACACATAAAGCAGTTGCTGCAATTACATTCACAATTAAGGCAGCTGCCGAAATCAAAGATCGATTGACTATCGATACAAGAAATCATTTCATTGGAACGAATAATAGTTTTGCAATTGAAGAAATCATTAAGCCTTTCATGAAAGATGTGTTTGGCAAAGATTATAAGTTGGATATGAGTACAGATTATTCTGTAAAGGTAAAAACATTTGCAGAAGGTTTGGCAAAAATAAAAAATGAACAAACCCTCTGCTCATATGCAAACAGCAAGGAGAACTTCATATTCAAACTTGCATTAGAGATTTTACAGAAATCAAAGGCATGTCAATTGTATTTAAAGGCTAAGTATTTCAAAATCTATGTAGATGAATATCAAGATTGCGATAAGGATATGCATGAATTGTTCATGTACATCTGTGAAATTCTAAACATAGATACTTTTGTAGTAGGCGACGAAAAGCAATCAATCTATATGTGGCGAGGGGCATATCCAAAAGCTTTTATGAGCATTTGGGACAGAGAAGATTTTTCAAAAAAGTTTATGAGAGATAATTTCCGATCCTGTCAACAGATACAGAATTATTCGAATCTGCTCTGTGATGAAACGAGGGATCTCTATAAAACTGTCGATGATCTATCTTCCGTAATAGTGATATGCACGACACTGTCGAATTGGGTTGCTTCCGTAACACAACATTTGGACCCCAATAAGAAATGTGCATTGTTGCGATATAGCAAAGCTAACTCAGAAACGGGCGCTAAAACATTAAGCGATGGAGGCATGGAGTTTACCTACATTCCACAGACACCTATTTCAGAAATCACTACAGATGCAGCATGGCTTTACAATGCGATTGCCAAGTATTTCATTCTTCCGAAATATTCAGCTTATGATTTTAGAGATGAAATACCTAATGAGGTGGTTGGAAATAAGAGGATTTTGAATAGCATAAAAAAATCTCTTAGACTTTTGGATGAGTGGATAAAGCAAGAGGATACATCTGCTTTCGTAAAGCAGGTTGAATTAATTGCAGATTATTTGGGTTACGATACCAAAGAAGAACATTGCAAAAAAGTATATGAAACAATTTGTGACCCTAAGTTTCATCCTGCGTTCAATATGGATGAATTGAAGCGAATTGCGATTACCTTTCATTCTTCGAAAGGACTGGAGTTTGAACAAGTAGTTTTGTTTGTGTCTGACTATAGACTGTCAAGTGAAGAAGATATTTATAACCATTATGTTGCTGCCACACGGGCAAAAAACAAACTGATTTTGGTATATGTCGATAATGATCCGATTGCTGGTCAATTTCAAATGAATATAAACAAAATATTGGGAAAATCCAGTTTGAAAATGAAAGATGTAGCAACCGTTGTTAACTGTTATTAACACTTAATCTTAAGTGCATTATAATTTGATAATACAAATTACTCTTGACATTATTTAATTATATGCTAAAATATGATTAACAACCGGAGAGCTCCTGCCGTTTAAGTGGAGAGTTTAACAACGAGGGGCTTCGTGCCCCTTTTTTCATAGGAGCATCATATGCGATTATATAGTGTTTCAGATGATTATATTGAATATTTACGAAATATCTTTCCAAGAGTATACTCTAATAAAATAGCAAATAGGAAGCACACTCGAAAATATCTTGGTGTAGTGTTTAAATTGAATGATTTTAATTATTATATTCCACTATCATCTCCTAAGGATACTCACGATTATATAATATTAAATGGCAAAAAGGTAATTAGGAAAGATTCAATTATAGTCATTCGAATGGTTGTAAAGGGCACTTTAAAAGGAACTTTGCAAATAGGTACAATGATCCCTGTCCCAGACAAAGCACTTATACAATATAACCTACAAGACGAACAAGACATATCATACAAAGAACTTGTACAAGACGAAATAATTTTTATTCGTAAAAATACAAATAGAATTATTAAAACAGCTAAGTTGCTTTATAGTAAGAAAACAAAAGGCACACACAAAAATCCAGTAATAGATAAAGTGCTTGATTTTAAATCTATAGAGGAATACTCTATCAAATGGCAATAAAATTAATTTCTAATTATTTTCCAACCGCTACGGTGGTAATTTTCCCAATTAAAAAAATGAGACCGCCCATTAACTTTCACTCCCATCTTTCCATTTTACTATTATATTATCTTTATTGACTATGACCCTATCCACCAGTGCATAAAATACCCATCGTCAAAGTCATTTAACTTGTTGTTGCTTGCTTTCAGGTCGTTTATGTAGGTTCCAAGCACCTAATTTCCTCTAACGTTTAGTCATCGCTATAAATAAAAAAGCCACCATGCATTTTGGCATAATGGCTTATACTTATTAAATTAAAAGTGCATCTACTTCCTTTTTTAATTCTTCTTTTGATATTTTTGTTGTTGCTCTAAATGCATCCAATATTATACGAAGTTTGTCAATATCAGATATCTCACTTGAGTAATCTTTAATAACCGCATTATTAAAATCATAATTGTCTTTCATAGTATTTTCTCCTCTTTTCTGCATTCGCTTTTCTTGCAGATATAATTCTTGTAATCTTTTCATCAGCAATTTTTTCTCTAATACAATATACTACAAGTAATTCTCTTAAATATACACTTATTCCAACTGCTTTGTATCTTTCTTCGTTTTCTGAATGGTCTAAATCAGGCTCTTCTATAATTTTATTTAAAAATATTGATGCTGCTTCTTCAAAAGGCACACCATGTTTTTTTATGTTTTCTTTAACAGGGACCTCATTATACTAAAGCATATTAGCGGTTTAAATTATTCTATTTCTATCACCGGTAAAAATCCCATATCATCTACATTAAAACTTATTCCTCGATTAAATATCGAACCATCTTCTCCCACATATACAACTGTACTCCTATCATAACCATTTGTTCTTGTCATATAGAAAGATTTTCCAAATTTATCATCATCTTTATTTGAAAACCTCACCCCTTTAAATTTTGCATATCCTGTTGATTTGAATCGTCTATTCACATCTGACACACCATCACTTTCATTAAAGCCATATATTCTTGCTTTTTCTCCATAAAATAACTCTTCTTCAGAAAGTAAATACACTTTTACATCACCAGTATACTTTTTCTTACTATCTTCTTCTGCCATGCAGCTTGTGCCAAAATAATAATTATTTTTCATGTTGTCTTTATTAAACTTTTTGACAAGTATTCTTTCTTTCTCTTCTTCACTAAATGCTTTTTTATAAAACGAACTGTCATTATCCCCATCAGCATTTAACCATTTTATTATATTTGACTCTTCCCAAGTACATTCTCCTGAACTCAAATAAAAATGTCTACAGTCAAGAACTTTATCACTAATAAGCGTCTTCTTGCCATTTGCATTTTCAAGCACTCGCCACTTTATAGGCTCCATTTTAAAAAAATGATAATCATTACCATATATCTTTTGTCGTTCATAATCTTTTTTATAATTATAGTGAGTATCATATGATGGATAGATATAATTTGGATCATCTCCAAATGCTAGTCCAATAGGATGCCCTTCATAATAATATTTCTCACCATCAACATCCAATAAGAAATCCCATTTCTCTTGCAATTTCATAATTTCAATTTTTTTCTCTAAGATATCATCAAGTTTATTATACAATTCTTCATCCAGTGTATAATCTTCTTCTTTCAAATTAAAATCTTTACTATTATACATTTTGTTGTTTATAATTTCCCTCTGTGGATAAGTTCCAAATGTCACAATTTCATAATCTCTTTTTATATTTTCATTTTTACCTGCACTATTTTTATTACTACCACTTTCATTAGACTTTTCATCATTCACATTTTTAAATTTGTAAGTGTCCTTATTAATCTCATCAGAGCTAACTGTTCCTGCATCTATTAAATCAACTTTACTTACATCTACTCTCATCATAGGAAGGACACCTGCACCTGCCATATCTACAATCATACCTCTATTGTAAATGTATCCAAAGTCACAAATATAACTCACAGTATTGTCACTATATCCATTAGTTCTCATCATCCAAAAAGAATTACCTTTATAACTTTCTGCTGGCGACCACCAGGCTCCAGTATACTTAGCATAAATAGTTGAACGAAATCTTTTTGATGCATCATCTACTCCACTTCCATAATAGAAACCATTCTCTGATGCCTCGGCGCTTGAAAATATTTCATCATTTGATGGTATAAATACATAGTCTTCTGTGTCTTCGCCACTACTTGTACCATAAAACATATTTGGCTTATTTTCCACTTTTGTTTTTACTATCCCCGACTTTTCATTTTCATCAAACGCTACATTATAAAATCCTGATTCATTATAAGTATCATATTTACCATTAGTCATCGCATTAAGATAATATCTAACTCTTGAATTATCCCAATGAGTCTCTGCGGGACTTGTGTTTGGCTCCATTGATATCAAAAGTTTATCTGCTACCAATGTTACAATATTATTTTCAACATGAATTACTCTCCACTTAATTGGAGTATATTTAAAAAATCTTAAAATAGTATCGTTTGAATTTCGTTTATAATATTGCTTCTTGTTGCGAAATTTTGAAAAATAAATTTCTTCAATAAATTTTTTTATATCATCATCTGCTTTTTCATATATATCTTTATTTTCATTATAACGTTTATATTCATTATAACCTTCTACTCTATATTTTTCTCCATCTATCACTACATCTATAATTCTTCTCGGCTCTACATATGCAATACTCAATGCCTTAGGGTTACTTTTTGTTAGAGCTTCATCTTTACTACCGTCAAATTTGCTAAATTTTTCAAAATCGGCAGCTACCAATTTTTCATATAAATCATCATCTCTTATTACATCATCATTTAATGCATATTCATCTATCGGCAATTCATCATTAACTCTCAATACTTCAACTTGTGGGAAAGATCCAAAATAGACACATTGCCAAGTAG
The DNA here is from genome assembly GCA_017449075.1 of Lachnospiraceae bacterium. Lineage (GTDB taxonomy): Bacteria > Bacillota > Clostridia > Lachnospirales > Lachnospiraceae > UBA3633. Next base: position 23,219 of record JAFSKG010000006.1, on the reverse strand, counting down.
TTTTAAGTCCCGATGGCATTTTTTCATCTTTTACAACGATTGGTTCTTTAAATTCTTTCGCAATCACACCATCTTTTACTATTTTTTTAGTATTGTTTTCGCTTATCTTAACTTCATTTGTTATACTTGTTGCTTCATTTATATCTATTGACTCTTGTTTTTTACTCGTTTTACTGCAAGCAAATACAAATGCTATTATAAATAATATTGTAAGTACTCTATTTATTTTCTTTTTCATAATATTTCTCAATTTCATATCCCCTTTAATTGCCATTCTCTATCTCTTCTAAAAATCTTATTTTATACTATTGTACCATTTATTAAATATGCATTCAATTAAAACTAGAAATTATATAACAAATTTGTCATGTTTTTTCATTAATCTTGACGTGCATGTTTAACTTATATTTCTTTTGCTTAGGTGTTTTTATTTATATTTAATAAAAAATGAATTGCGGTTAAAGCTCATTGTGGTTAAGTTATGGTTTTCAAATTTACCTTTTTCTAAATACATGGATATAGTATAGGCCGAAAGAGATTTAGTATTGATTCTTTCGTCTGCTATATCAAATAAAATGCCATCATCCTTTGAGATAATTTGAATGCCATCAGGATGCAAAAATACTGTGCATTCAGCAAGAACATCTACATTATTATTCATTTCTAATATTAAAACATAAATTTCTTCAAGCAATAATGTCACTTGTCCGATAATCCACTTATCTATATTGTTTTCTTTTAAAACCGTTTCGATTTTTCTTTGCATAGATACTATCTCTTCTTTCTTGACGATAATATTAAAAAAATAATAGTTTTTAAATTCTTGAACTCTAGAAAGAAGTAGTGGACAGTCTTTTCTACCACAACGTAAAAAAATATAAATTAACAAACTAGCATAAGCTATAGCAGGTGCTATGGTAATTCCTACAAGCATACCTGTGATATTTAACACACCACCTAAAATAATAACAAGTATGACACTTAAGCCCACATCTCGCAGTATACAAACCATCAATCCCAAAGCAATCTGCTCAATAACTAAATAATAAGAAGTAAGTAAATATAAAATACTAATAAACAAAGAATTTAATGAAATTATTCTTACGCTAACAATAATCCACTGCGCGAGCGTCGGATTTGTAACATTTAACACCTGTGGCGCAAAAGGTGCAACAACCATTAAAAATGTCGTTACTCCTATTCCTTCTATGATTGCAACTTTCTTTGCCAAAGTATAGGTCGCGCGTATCCCTATATGGTTCTTTTCGCTTACATAAACACCAAAAACCGGGTTGGCCGCTTCCCCGATACCATCAAAAAGTACTTGAAATTCTCTGCAGAGTATTATAACTGATGCTAAAATCAGATACTCTGGACCATACATAGTACTAACAAATGCATTTATAAAAACTGAAAAAATTGAAAGAAAGAGATAAGAGCTAGAATCAATAATACTATGAATAATTATTTTCTTCAAAATACCAAATGAAAAATATAAGTTTATACGAAGAGAATTACTCTTTTTTATAAAATGAGTTAATAGAATTAAAACCGAAATAACATAAAACAAAAATGAAGCTAAGCCAATGCCACGAATGCCAATCATTTTTCCAAGAGCAATTGATAATATAGTATTTCCAACGCCTTGTACAACATCTGCAATACTAGAAGTATTTTCATCCCCGTCACTAAGTACCATAGCACCAAGCAAAGTTTGTATAGGAATAATTAGAATTGTAAAACGCATCCAATACAAATATCCCCTTGCTTGAATTAAGACTTCTTCAGGTGGAGAATAACTACATAAATATTTTTCTCCAAATATATTAATAAGAATAAATAAAATGCCACCTATAACAATAGACATAAAAAAACCAGTTCCAAAAATTTGATCGGCTTTTTTTTTGTTGAATCTTCCCATCTCTCTTGCATATAAAACCGACACACCTATAGAAAACATGGAACCAAAAAAAGCAGAAAGAGAATAGACTGGTGTCACAAGAGTAATTCCTGCAACCGCATCAGAACCTATAACAATTCCTGCAACAATAGAATCTAATAACAAGAGAAAAGAAACCACCACCCATGTTAAAGTTCCGCCCAACAACATAGAGTGAAATTTTTTTGACATTAATGTTTGATTACTCTTCATTTAAAAAACTGTTCCTAATACAACTATTATACTTCCTAAAACAATACCTAATAAATATATATATTGTATCGTGCTAACTTTTTCTTTCATGAAAATTTTTCCTCCAATCATAACAAAAACTGGATATACAGCAAGCAGAAGATCGGTTGAAACTGAATTTATAGCCATTGCATAACTATAAAAAACTATTCCAACATTATCAGTGAGTGCACCAAATATTCGTGGTATACTTCTTTTACTAAATGGATTATATACCTTCTTCTCTTTTAAATAGATGTATATATAGCATCCAAGAGCAAATATCGCATATTCCATTCCAACAATTATAATGCTATCTCCCTCTGGCATATTAAATCCATATGTTGAATCTAGACATACTCCTGTAACTATAGTTTCCAAAGCATCTATAATGGAAAATAATACCGGAAATATTAATGTTCCTAAACCTCGGCTCATCCAAGCTATATTTCTATATTCAAGTTTATTGCGATTTTCTCTATTTCGTATTATTGATAGCATAATTATACTTAATAGTATCAATAAAATTCCGATAGTCCTTAAAGGCGTTAATATTTCAAAGATAGAATCTACTCTTCCAAGTAAAAGATATACAATTATAAGAAGTATAGTAGATACACCTCCACTAATTCCTTCTACAGGAGACTCTACTGTTGCTTCATTATAAATATATCCATTAAAAGAAATAGTATTTACAATAGCATATATAGGACCAAATAAGGTCATAGGCCAATATCTTATAGCACTTTCCCAAATAGAATAACTTTCATTTCGTATAATTAAATGAAGAAATGCTATTACAAAAAACACTATGCCTACACAAACAGAATATTTTAAGCAAATATTCTCCTCTTTGTTATCATAAATTCCTGCTTTATAAAACAAACTTGTTGCTGACCACAACAATATCGCCATAAATGTAAAAAATAACCAAATAGTATTTTGCAAAATAACCTCCAATATTAATAAAACGATTTTATTATACCACTTTCAGCAAAAAAATGAATAGCCCAAGAGCTATTTTCATTCTTAACTTCATCCTTGACATATTCATAGAATTTGTTATTATAATCAATAAATTATGAATGTACAAATTAAAAAAATCGATAAATTACATGGTGACTTAGTTGCAAGACCAAGCAAAAGTTTTGCACACCGTTATTTGATTGCTTCCGCTCTATCTAATGATGAAAGTGTTATTTCAAATATAGATTTTAGCAATGACATAGTAGCAACTCTTAACTGCATCCACGCCTATGGCAAGAAACATTTTAGAGAATTTGAAAAGCATGAAGTGCGTTTTTCAAATGAATGCACAAAAAACTTTGACCCAACTTTTGACTGCAAAGAATCTGGCACAACTCTTAGAATTTTTTTGCCAATCGCACTTAGTAAATATGACAAGACAACTTTTATAGGAAGCGACAGACTCATAGAGCGAGGAATTGATATCTATGAAAATATTTTTAAATATGTAACATTTTATAAAGATAAATACAGCATAAGCACTAAAGGTACTATAAATGCTGGACATTTTGAACTACCTGGAAATATTAGTTCACAGTATATCTCAGGTCTCCTTTATGCTCTTCCACTTCTTGAAGGCGATAATGAGATAGTCGTCACAACAAGTCTTGAAAGTGCAAATTACATTTTGATGACCCTTGAGGTTCTAAAAAACTACGGCATTCAAATTGAAACCAACCTTAATTGTATGGGCGAGTTGCGCGAGCCCGTTTACTTCAAAGTCAAAGGCAATCAAAAATATTCTGCCCACAACTTTTCAGTAGAAGGCGACTACTCAAATGCAGCCTTCATAGATGCATTTAACTATTTTGGAAATGACATAAATTTAACAGGTCTTAATCAAAACTCATTACAGTCAGATATTGTATATAAAAAATATTTTAATTTGCTTAATAAGGGGTTTTCAGAAATTGATATAAGTAATTGTATTGATTTAGGACCTATACTCATTACTTTTGCAGCTCTTAAATATGGTGCAAAGTTCACCGGCACAAGTCGCTTAAAAATTAAAGAGAGTGACCGTGGAAATGTAATCGCTGAAGAACTTAAAAAATGTGGAGCAGATATATCTGTCCTTGAAAACGAAATAATTGTAAATAAAAAAGAGTTGCATTCTTCTACAACTCCTTTCAATTCTCATAATGACCATAGAATTGCTATGTCACTAAGTCTTCTGTCTACTCAATTTGACATTGAAATCTCTGGATCTGAATGTGTTAGCAAAAGTTACCCTGGATATTTTGATGATTTAAAATCTTTAGGGGCAACTATATAATTATAGTAAAGACTTCACACACTCCTCGACCTTATTCATATCTTCCATCGGCTCAAATCTTGCTATGACATTACCATCTCTATCAATTATAAACTTTGTAAAATTCCATTTGATGTCAGGTTTCTTATTCCAATCAGGATCATTTTTTGCCATCATTTGTTCCATCATTTCTTTAAACTGTCCATCTGGAAAACCTTCAAAGCCTTTTTGCTCTTTTAAATACTTATAAAGTGGTAACTCATTTTCACCATTTACATCTGCTTTTTTCATTTGAGGAAATGTTGTGTTATAGTGAAGTGTGCAAAACTCATGAATCTCTGCATCACTTCCAGGTGCCTGTCCACCAAATTGATTACATGGTATGTCAAGTATTTCTAAACCCTTATCATGATACTTCTTATACATCTCTTCAATAGGTGCGTATTGTGGAGTAAAACCACATCCTGTAGCAGTATTTACCACCATTATAACCTTACCCTTTAAATCTTTTAAATCCAATTCTTCGCCATTACTCTTTTTTACTTTGTAATCATAAATCATACTATGTCTCCTTTCTTTTACACATAATTACAAACACCTATTCATTATAACATTATTATATTACGTTATTCAAGACCTAAGAATTTATATCCTGCCTCTTCTACGATTGCCTTTGCTTCATCAACTGTCAAATCTTCTTTTAAGTTTAACTCAACCATTTTTTTCTCATGAGATGCTATAGCACTCTCAACTTTTGCATTTTTTTCAAATGCCTCTTTTACTCTGCCCTCGCAGTGTGGGCACATCATGCCTTCTACCTTTACAATTTTTTTCATAATATTTTCTCCTTCCGGGCTCGCAAGCTTCGCCCCTTCATTTTTATTTATATTTAATTTGATTGGTTCATGGTGTGATTTAACATCTTTATGCATATTAAATAAGTTAAGTCTAAGTGCATTCATGCAAACTGTAAAACTTGATAAGCTCATCGCTGCAGCACCTATCATCGGATTCATTTTATATGCAAATGCTCCTGCAGCAAGTGGTATGCAAATCACATTGTAGAAAAATGCCCAGAATAAATTTTCATGTATATTTCTTACGGTTGCACGGCTAAGTCTTATAGCTGCTGATACATCGGTAAGTTTGCTATTCATAAGAACTACATCAGCACTATCAATTGCTACATCGGTTCCGGCACCAATTGCTATACCTATGTCGGCACGAACAAGTGCTGGTGCATCATTTATACCATCTCCTACCATGGCAACTTTTCCTTGCTCTTTAAGTTTTTTAATAACTTCTTCTTTTCCATCCGGTAAAACTCCAGCAACAACATTTTTTACACCGGCAACTTTCGCTATAGCATCTGCCGTCTTTTGATTATCACCAGTAAGCATAACTGTTGCTATACCAAGATTTTCCAATTCTTTTATTGCTTTTGCTGAATCATCTTTTACTACATCTGCAACAGCTATTATACCAAGTAGCCTTCCATCAAATTCAAAAAATAATGGAGTCTTGCCTTCATTTGCAAATGATTCTGCTTTAGCAATAATACTTTCATCAAGTTTTATTAAAGTTTTAATATATGACATACTTCCTGCATTGGCTACTTTAGTTCCTATTTTACCAGTAAGACCATTGCCAGGCAATATCTTAAACTCTCTTGCTTCATCATATGCTTTATAAAAAAACAGTTTACCAGCATCTTGATCTCCCTCTACAAAACGAACTATTGCTTTCGCAAGTGGATGCTCAGAATTTTTCTCAAGTGCATATGCAATTCGTATCAACTCACTATCATATGCATTAGGCTCTTTTGAATCTACAGGATATATATCGGTGACTTTTGGTTCACCTTTTGTTATTGTTCCAGTCTTATCAAGTGCGATTATCTGCATCTTGCCAAGATTTTCAAGTGACTCACTTGTCTTAAAAAGTATTCCATTTTTTGCACCCATACCATTCCCAACCATTATTGCTACAGGTGTTGCGAGTCCTAAAGCACAAGGGCAAGATATAACGAGCACAGATATACCACGAGCTAGAGCAAAACTTAAATCTTGTTTTCCAAACACTAACCACAAAACTGTAACTACAAATGCAATAGCGATAACAGCTGGTACAAATACACCTGATACTTTATCTGCTATTCTTGCTATTGGTGCTTTAGTCGCAGCCGCATCAGAAACCATATTTATAATTTTACTAAGAGTTGTATCTTCGCCAACTCTCTCCGCCTTACATATAAGTACTCCTGATTCATTTGTTGTAGCAGCAGAAACTTTATCGTCTACATTTTTATCTATAGGAATTGATTCGCCTGTTAATGCAGATTCATTCACAGCCGAAACTCCGTCTATTACTACGCCATCTACTGGTATATTTTCACCTGGTAAAACTTTAAATACATCGCCTATTTTTACTTCTTCTATAGGAACAACTTTATCTACGCCATCTACTACAAGTCTTGCTGTCTTTGGAGCAAGTTTCATAAGAGATTTAAGAGCATCTGTTGTCCTTCCTTTTGACATAGCTTCAAGCGTCTTTCCAACTGTTATAAGGCAAGGTATCATAGCTGCTGATTCAAAATATAAATCACTATGATATATGTGCATCAAATCCATACTGCTTGCACCATTTGCAATCATGCCACACATATTATAAAGCACTGCTAAACTCCATAAAAATGACACTGAAGAACCAAGTGCTACAAGCGTATCCATATTTGGTGCAAGATGAATTAGTGACTTGAAACCGCTTGTAAAAAATTTCTGATTTATCATCATAACTATAATGGCAAGAAGCATCTGCGTAATGCCTAGTGCTATAAAGTTATTGTCAAAAAACTTTGGAAGTGGCAAATTAAGCATGTTGTGACCCATTGTTATGTACATAAGGACTAACAAAAAGAATGCAGACCACTTAAGTCTCTTAACTAATTTTGGAGTCTCTGTATCTTTAAGCGCATCTTCATCAAAAGAACTTTTACTTTTTTCATTTTTATCTGCACCCTTAAGCTTTGCAGAATATCCTGCGTCAACAACTGCTTTTATTATATCGTTATCACTTGCTGTACCTTCTACACCCATAGAATTTGTGAGAAGTGATACGCTACAAGATTTAACTCCGCTAACTTTGCTAACAGCCTTTTCAACTCTCGCTTGGCAAGCGGCGCAGCTCATTCCTTCTACTAAAAATTGTCTCATCTATATCTCCTCCGTTTCTTATTTCATCAACTTATTTATCATCTGAACAAATTCTTCTACTGCTCTTTCATCTCCATTTTCTATATCTGCCTTAACACAGTTTCTTATGTGGCATGAAAGCAATTCTTTATTAAAGCTATTTAACGCATTGTTGATAGCAAGAACTTGTATAATAATCTTTGGGCAATATGCATCATTTTCTATCATTTTTATGATGCCTCTTACTTGTCCTTCAATTTTTTTAAGCCTAGAAGTCAACTTTTTTTGTTCATCTTCTGTTCTTTTTTTATGTTTGTGGATAAAATTATTCTTGTTTGCCATCTCATCACCTCCACATACATTATACCCCCATAGGGTATATTTGTCAAGGATTATTTTATTCACATAAAATGTCCACGTGGAATAATTAAAGTGTATATGCTATAATTGACTTATTTAAGGAGCAAATATGGAAAAAATACTAATAGTTGGCCTTGGTCTTATAGGGGGCTCGTATGCCAAAGGCCTAACAAAAAAAGGCTACGAGGTCTACGCCTACAATAGAAATAGAAACGCAATAGATTATGCCAAGAAGAATGGCATCATTGTTGATGGCACAAATGAATATACAAAAGATTTTGTTTCTAAATTTGATAGAATTATTTTTTCTTTATATCCAAAAGTCTTTAAGGAATACATTAAAAATTATGGTGACTATATAAAAAATGGTGCTATAATAAGTGATGTATCTGGCGTAAAAGAATCTATAGTTGATTATATACAGGGTATCTTAGGTGATAGAGTAGAGTTCATACCTGCGCACCCTATGGCTGGTAAAGAAGTCTATGGTGTAGAAAATGCAGATGAAAAAATATTTGAAAATGCTAATTATATTATAACTCCTACCAAAAAGAATACAGATAAGGGAATTGCATTTGCAACAAAAATCGGTGAAGATCTAAATTTTAGAAAAATCTCTCTGCTTACACCTAAAGAGCACGACGAGATGATTGCATTTTTATCTCAACTCACTCACTGCATAGCAGTAGCTCTTATGACTTGTAAAGACTCTCAAGATTTGGTAAATTATACCGGTGACTCTTTTAGAGACCTGACAAGAATAGCAAATATAAATGAAAATATGTGGACGGAACTTTTTATGATGAATAAAAGTGCATTACTTAAAGAGATGGATTCATTTATAAATTGCATGACAATTCTTCGAAACTTTATAAATAATGGCGATGAAGAGAAAATTAAAAATATGATGCGGTTATCTACTGAAAGAAGAAGTTACTTTAATAAAAAATAATAGGGCTCTGCAAGCATTCGCCCCTACGGTCGGATGATATCCGCCCCTACAAGGAGAAAAGATGAATATTACGTTTAATAGGCAACTTCCAACACCACAGGAAATAAAAAGTATGTATCCTGTTCCTGAGGAACTTGCTAAAAAGAAAAAAGCAAATGATGAAGAGATAAGAAAGATTTTTACTGGAGAATCTGATAAATTTATATTGGTTATAGGTCCTTGCTCTGCTGATAGAGAAGATGCTGTCATTGACTATATAAAAAGACTTAGAACAGTTGCAGATGAACCTACTGTTAAAGATGAACTCGTAATAATTCCTCGAATATACACAAACAAACCAAGGACAACTGGAGAAGGTTATAAGGGGATGCTTCATCAACCTGACCCATCACAAGCTCCTGATATGCTTAAAGGAATAATTGGTATAAGAAGGCTTCATCTTACAGCTCTTACTGAGACTGGTTTTTCTTGTGCAGATGAGATGCTCTATCCAGAAAACCATAGTTACCTCTCAGACCTACTATCATATGTAGCAGTTGGCGCAAGGTCTGTAGAAGACCAACAGCATAGACTTACTGCATCAGGCATTGATATACCTGTAGGTATGAAAAATCCTACATCTGGTGATTTTTCAGTAATGCTAAATGCTATAAAGGCGGCTGAGGCTTCTCACACATTCATATATCGTGGGTTTGAAGCCACTACAAAAGGAAATCCACTCGCTCATGCAATACTTCGTGGCTATGTAAATCATCACGGGGAATCTCATGAAAACTATCACTATGAGACATTAAATATACTTGCGAATATTTATGACAAAGAAAAATTTATCAATCCTGCTGTTATAATAGATTGTAATCACTCTAACAGTGGAAAAAAATACCTTGAACAAATACGAATAGCAAAAGAAGTGCTACACTCTATGACAGAGAATGAAAAAATAAAAAATCTCGTAAAAGGTCTCATGATAGAATCTTATATTGAAGATGGAAATCAAAAAGTAGATGAAGGTGTGTATGGAAAATCTATTACTGACCCTTGTCTCGGGTGGGAAAAGTCGGCTAATCTTATAAGAGAAATTGCTGATGTTCGAAAGAAAATGAAAAAATAAGGGGCTCGTGAAACTCGCCCATACAAAAAAGACTGGGTTTTGTAACCCAGTCTCTTTTTTTTATTTTATTAGTTTTCCGTCTGCTCCTACAGGATAACCATCAGGTGTAATTGCTGATATTAGAAGGCTTCCATCAGCTGTGAAATAATACCACTCATAATCTATATATTTCCATCCAAAGCACATCTTTCCTTCATTTATATTCTTTTCTGTATCAAAGAAATACCATTTACCATCTGAAGTTTGAAGCCATCCTGTTACCATCTTTCCGTCTTTATCAAAATAGTATGTATCATTTACAAAATTATCTAATTCATTTTCTTTTCTCTCGTCTGATATTTTTGTATATACTAGATAGAAACCATCTTTTAATTCTGTTGTAACTCCGAACTCATTATTTTCAGTTATCTTCCAATTATTTTGGATAGGATCATAGTGCCATGCCAAATTATCCACAAGAACAACTCCCTTTATAGATTTAGTACTTTCTGTTTTTTGTGATGGAGTTGGCTTATTACCTGCTGCATTTGGAAGACCTCCGCCGCCGCCACCGCCGCCTCCGCCACCATTATTTCCACCACCATTACTTGGAGAATATGGTTTTGGACTTGGGGTTGGTTTTGGGTCTGGATCTGGATCTGGATCTGGGTCTGGGTCTGGGTTTGGGTTTGGATCTGGGTCTGGAATAGGTATTGGCACCTCATCTGGTCCAACCTGTACTAAAATTGTCTTACTTCCACCATATTCTTTTGTAGTAAGTGATAAAGTTGTACTTCCAGTTGCGACACCATGCAATTTATTGTTTTCAACACTTGCTACAGTATTATCACCTACCGCATACATTATAGTTGCATTTTTATATTTCTCACTTGGCATATAAGTTGTGTTAAGCTCTAACTCATCTCCAATATTCATATAAATCTTTTCTGTCTCGCCATTTACTTTAAAGTTATATGGAACTTTGATATTCACAGAAGCAATCTCATATAGTGATAAAATTTCTCCGTCATCATTTTTTACATAGAGCACAAGGTCTTTAACTCCAACCTCAGCATCATCTAACACTGACATATCAAGTGGGATAGAGAATTGCATCTGCTCATTTATTCCCAAATCAATATACGAACTTGTTGCTATAGGGTGATCCCAATCTTTTTGGTCAATGACAACTATTCTTTCGTTACCTAGTGAATCTATGTTTCCAGAATTGTTTAATATTCCTTTTATATAGAATGTGTCGTCTACTCTCTCTACTTTTATATCACCATACGATGTTTTTTCTGTCTCTGTCTTATCTATAACAAAATCGAAATGTTCTTTGACATCAAATACTTCTTTACTTGATTCTACACCTTCAGCAACTCCTCTCTCATTTACTGTCAAAGTTACTTTTGCCTTACCTAAATTCTTTTGTTGTTCTTTTGTAAGTGTGATATATATAGGTGGAGTAGCATTTGATATACTTGCAACTATTGAATCGCCACCGATTCTTGATACATTTCCTGGGACGACATAGTCGTCTGAGCTTCCATTTATATTGGTTAATACTGTATCGCCCAAAGTAATCTTTCCATTGTAATCATATCCTTTTGCTGCAGTTAAACCATCATTATTTAAAAATACATATATACGATACTTTCTTCTGCCATCATCATATGATTCAACTAAGTCATACATAACCTCGTTTATAGAAAGTGAGCTCTTTTCTTTATACATTGTAAATTGAAGATTACAATTTTTAATTTCATAACCATCATATTCATCATAGTTATCACCTTCTGAAACTAAATTATACTGATTATTTACAAATAATAGTTTTTCATCATATGCAACGACTGATGGTAAATCATTAATCTTTCCATTGTTTGTAAATCTAACTGGGTTTGACCAAGACTGAACCGTATCTCCAAAATTATCTTCTGACTTAATAAGTCCTGCTACATACAAATCTTGTCTAAATTGTAAATCTCTTGCATCACTTACTTCTTCAACATTTAGATTTGAATCTTGTTGCCAAGCTATATAAATATTGCCTTTAGTATCAGTAAATGGTGTGAAATTATTTATCTTATCACTAAGTATTGTCTTATCTACTGTCAAGATGTTAATTTCGCCGACTTCAATTTGATTATTTGCATGATCTTCGTCATATGCTTTTGCAATTATATTATCAAGTTGAAGCATTTTAATTGCACTTTCATTTTGTATCCAGAATAAATATGTGCCAGAATCATTCTTTATTATCTTTGGCATCATATCTGGTTCATTATTATGTGAAAGTCTAATTGTTTTTATATATTGATCTCGATTTGTATCATCAATATGTAAATCCCGCTTTTTTTCGGCATTACTTAGTTTCAAATAAAGTTCAGTGTCATTCTTTGTTGTAACATCTCTATCACCATCCACTACATATGCTACTATATCATAACGTTTTCTCTTTGATTCAATTTGATTTAAAATGCTATTTACCGCAGCTATTTGATGGTTTTCTTTTGCTGTTATAAGGTTGTTGCCAAGATTTTGTAGTTCTTCTGGATCTTTTTCATCTATCAGCGTCAAAGTCCCACAAGCATAATCGCTAATGCTAGGGTCACTAATATTGACTGTGCCTACATTTATAGACAGGTCTTTAACTCTCTGGCCTTTCATCAGTTCAATATAATTTGGTGGTGGGTCCTTCGGTAATTCAGTATCATAATAACTATTTCGAAGCCATCTAAATTCATCATCTCTTGGATCTTTTCCATAGAACATATACATAAGATATGCTCCGCTTACTTCAGGCTGAACATTGTCAAGTAAATCACTAGGTGTAGCTATTGTTGTTACATTATCATTTTTTAAATAATATAAATGGATTTGAGAATTAAATAATTCGACAGTGCTATATGTTATTTGTGGATAGTTGTCATATTTATCATCATCTGTCATTCGTTCTGGTGTTCCAAAGCCGAGTGTAGAGCCATAGAAATTGAAAGATGAAGTATAAATCTCCATTTTTTTCAGCAAATCTTCCTTAGGCGTGGTCTCATCAACTGGTTCTGGTCTCTTAGCCCATGCTAGTAATATTTTTGTTCCACAATGACATAGTGTTGGTGAAAAATCTGCTGTTTCAGGACCGCCTTCCCATACTTTACGAGGTTCTGTCCATATATCATTTGCTACATCATATATCGAATACATTAAAACTGTTCGGTCTAGGTCACCTCTAGTCTTATCATCATCAAGGTATACAAGAAGTACTTTATCTCGTCCGTCATTAGTTCTAAACTTCATAAGTTTAGCTTCTGTATTATCATATGCATTTTCTACAAGGATTTTGGTTTTTGTTTCATCCTCTACATATGTGCTGCCTAAAATTTTGTCAAGACTACTTGCTTCTTGTAAATTATCATTTATTTGATCATCGCTTGATTGATCATCATTTGCTACAAATTTTGATTTAGCATCCGGCCTTGGTTTAGGTTTCCATTCTAGCTTTTCTTTTTTGTTAGCACCACCAGAGCTGCCAAGTAAAGGAAGTCTTCCGTTTTCATCATAATATTTTTCTACATCTTTAAAATATCCAAGCTTTACCCAATCTGGGAAATTATAAACTGGTATTGGTATGCTAAGAAGTACTGCATCAATCCATATTCTTATATATCCATTTATTGCAAATCCCATTTCTCTTACATCAGTATATTTTTTACTTACATACGGATTATCTATAAACATCATCCTTAGCATAAATCCACCACGCACACCTAGACATCCTGCAATTCCAACTCCCACATAGGCTGAGCCATATAATATCGCTCTAAATAAGAATTCAAAGTGTCCATGTTTAGTAAGTTCTTCTATTAAACTTTGACTAGGGTCATTAAGTGCTATATTGGTGCCTTCATCGGTCGCTATACCAAATTCTCCTACAAAGGATATATCTACATATCCACCTACATAACAAGGTATACCATATACTAGGAAATAAAAATTAAATGTGCCATTTAGTATTGCTCCAAGATAACCTCCGCCACCTGTAAACAAATATTGATCTTTTATTTCTGCGGTTGAGTCATGATAAAGAGCAAACTCGAAATAAATGCCAACTATAGGTTGGAACTGCCAACTAGGAACTCCAAGAGTCATCATACCAGCCCTTTTTTTACCCATGCTGTTAATCTGATTTTTCATTCCTTCGACAGCAGATTTTATACCGGTAAGACTTACAGATTGCCCACTATCTGATTTATAATTACCTTTCTCATCAAACTGATTACCTTTGCCGACGAATCTCTTACCTATAAATAATCTAATACGGTCTCCATCCATAGCAACACCTAGAGACAAACCTATTGCATTTAACATACAGGCCATATCACCAAGGAGCGGCAAAGAATAAGTTCCTTTCGTTGGGAAATTAATATTAACAAGTGCTGGTTCTTGCTCTGCTTCTTCTATAAACGGCATAGTAGTTGTTATAGACTGATAAGTGGTTTCATTGAATATCGGCACATCTACTCTTTCATTTCTATCACTGTCATAACCTTTTCCATCGCCAACTTTTTTATTTGTAACCATTCTTACATAGAGTTTATCACCACTCATGTACTCTGAGTAGTATCCTCTTTTAAATGTATAAGAAGCAGTCCAAAGAGTCTTATCGGCATTTGACCTTGTGGCCTGTATAACAGTCTTTACATTATGGCTATTCATGTCAACTACCAAGAACTCAACTCTTTTAACCTCTTCATTGGCAGTAACTTCTGTACTATCTTCTTCTAAGTAAGTGTAAGTATAATATGTATCATCAAGTTTCTTTGGTTGAACATTTGCTTCTAGGATTGTTATTCTATCATTTATGTATACAGCATTAAATGAAGCATTGTCCACATTCTTTATCTTTACACCTGTCACATGAGGGTGAATGAAATTTATGTTGCTAATCAAAATTTCTTCAGCTTGAACATCATACACTTCTTTGTTTGTTACTTTTTCACCATCTATATAAGTAATCTTATACTGCTTTGTAACTTTGTTTCTGTTATTAAGTTTTACACTTACATACTTCTCTACTCCATTACTAATAATCTTAAGCTTTTTAAAATATCCATTTTTGCCTTTTCCAGGAATTGTAGAAAAATTACCTTCACTATCAGAGTATGCAAAGTGTGTCTCATCAATTACTACTCCTATATAAGGTGCAACTTGCCAATATCTATCAATAACTCTTCCACCTATTGGAGTCTCTTCGTAATATGCAGTACCTGATACTGAGTACTCTGTATCATCTGCTGTTTCACATGTTAGATATATAATGTTATTCTCTGCTCTATCCTGTCCTAAGTAGAAATATTCATTTTGCATATATCTAACACTTTCTTTATATTTTTCACACCAGACAGGTGTATAAGCACTATCAATACATCTCGCCTTTATATCAAAATATTTACCAGTTATATTTTTACTATTTGGTGCTATATAATAATCATAATAACTTCCATAGTCATATGGTGTTTTTTCTGCAAAGAAACCATATGAAGTATCAAAACGGTCTATCATATCTTTTCTTATTCGAACTATAACCTGATTATCATTTAATGATACTTGTGGAACTACTTTTATCTCTGAATACTGCGCATCAAGTGGGAAATAATCGCTATCATCAGTTGGTTTTCTTATAGTTACCCACTCTGGCGACCAAGGCTTCTCTCTATATATATTAAGACCATCACATCTAAATGTATCTCCATATGCTGGATTCATTGTGACATTAAAATGTATTTTATCTCCTATATTGTAGTCCCAATCAACAGTTTCTGTTCCGTCTTTTTCTTTAGTTTCAGTGCTTGAACTTGTATTCCAAATCTTTACAGTTACTCTATCATCTTTTACAACTCTAATCTTTGATGGTTTTGTACCAAGCTCAACATAAAGTTTATATTTTCCGTTCCAACCGCCGCCTTGTTTTTCTATTAACTCAACATAAGGATCATATTTTACCGCAAACTCTGCATCCATCTTATATGAAATTGTAGTAGCACTTGTATCATCATTTTTTGCTACGAGTTCAGATTTGCCAGTTGATGTATTTTTAATATAAAGTGCTTTTATATAAAATGGATTGTTGATAGTATTGTCAAGCTTTATAGTTGTTGTTTTTCCACGATATGCTACTCCTGTGCCATCTGTTTTTGCACCATCTATAGAAACTGTAGTATATCTTGAATAATCATTTACAGTTGTCTTATTACCATTTGCATCTACAAGTTCAGGAACAACACTATCAAGAAGTGAAATGTTATACATTCTCCATATAGGCTTTATAGAATGAATAGTTAAAGTTGGACTCTTTCTCCACATACCGCCATATCTTGTAAGCTTAAAATAAACAGCTATCGGTGAATATGTTTGCTTGGCAAAATAGAGATTTCTTATCTCGTGATTAAAATTTCTTCTATTTTTATCATACATCTCGTAATACCAAGCTGAAGAACTTCCTTTTGGTTGGTACCAATGATTAATCAAGATATCAGCATTGTCTCTATTGCAAGACCATTCCATTTGTAAACCGCTAATATCTTTTGTAGAA
The DNA here is from genome assembly GCA_017449075.1 of Lachnospiraceae bacterium. Taxonomy (GTDB): domain Bacteria; phylum Bacillota; class Clostridia; order Lachnospirales; family Lachnospiraceae; genus UBA3633. The sequence continues at coordinate 6,580 of JAFSKG010000006.1, read as the reverse complement.
TGTCCACCATCAGGCATATCAAGATACCAACGACCCCAAGCTGTTTCAGCATCAACGCTATGGTTTTCAAAATATGCTTTAAATCCATAACCATCATCTATAAAATAATGATAAGAATTGTCGTTTAATTCACTGTCTCTTGCCCATACTAAATCTTCGGATAACTTATATTTTTCTCCAGTCAAGGTAGAGTTCATATCAATATCATCAGTTAGTCCTGCACCTAAAATTTTGTCATCAAAGGTTGCTACTATTTCTTCATTTGCTCCAAGTTCTTTGTCAAAGTCTTGACCCAGTTCTTTTGATAATTTTTCTTCGACAAATTTAAAACTCTTATCTGTCCTTTTTATAGTACAAGTCGCTGTTCCTTTGTCTCCAATTAAAGCACCTGCAGGTTCTTGTAATTTTAATTTGAAAGCTAGGCTTTGTTTAGCAAAATATGATACTATAGGTATCTTCACTTTACGAACATTAATACCTAATCCAAAAGCTAGTTTTGCATGAACTTTTGAATAGTCTCGTCCTCCTACTGCTGTTATATCTTCAGTATCTATCATACAAGTTGCTATACTTGATAAATCACCACTTCTTTCTATTGTTACAGTCACATAGCCGTCTTCTGGTTTAAACTCTGTCTCAACAAAATTTATATATGTTGGTTCCTCTTCTTCATCATCTTCAATGTGAACTGTTAAACTGTAATAATTTCCAGACACTTTACTTTCATCTACGCTTGAAAGATTGAATCCAACCTGTCTTTTTCCTCTATACTTATTATCATTTTTAATATTTATTTCAATTAATTTTTCTGTTTGTCCAGCTTTAAACTCTAAAATTACATATGCAGACTTTAGTTCTTCTTGCACAGTTGCTATACTGTCATTCATATATGCCAAATCGTCTAGAGAATTCTTGTTTGGTAAAAATTCATTAAGGTTTCTATCTGGCTTTATACGTACTTTGTCACTCTTTTTGCCTGTCGTCATCTCATAAGCATCTCTCATAGATAAAGTTGAGTTGGTTGAAACTACTGTCTCAAACTCTACCGTTTCATCGCCGTAAATGATTTCTGAATATGAGGCTACTGTCGACTCTTCTGGGCTCGTAGAACTCGCCCCTACAGATGTAGTTTGCTCTTCTTTTGTTGTTGACTCTTCAGCTTTCGTCTCTTCTATATTTGTAGAACTTTCCTCTGAAGCTTTTGTTTCTTCTGTTGCTTCTTCATCTGTCATTTGTTTTTCTGCCGTACTATCTTCTGCTGTTGATTCTTCTGTTGTTTGCTCTTCTGTTGTTGTTTCTTCGTTCTGTTCTTCAGTAGCTTCTTCTTCTGTTGTTTCTTCGGGCTCGCTATGTTTTGCCCCTACAGTTGTAGTTTGCTCTTCTTCTTTTTGCTCTTCAGTCGTTGTCTCTTCTTCTTTTATTTCTTCTCTTTTTGACTCTTCGTCTGAATTTGTGAAACCACCTATTGTTTCTGCTACACCTGTTTCTGTTTTTTCAACTTTTTCTTCTGTTGTCTCTATCTCCTCTGTTGCGCTTTCTTCTGCTAAACTAATTTCTTCTGTTTGTATATCTTCTTCTGGCTCTTCTCCTAAATCATCAACTTTTTTAATATCATTTTCTATGCCGTATTCATCAAATATATTTTTGGCGTTATTTGTTAATTCATCTTTTTCTTCATCAGATAATTCATAATTATTTTTCTCATCTTCTGACATTATATTTTCGTCATTAATAGAGCCATCAATTACAGAATCAGAATAATTGTATTCTTCAAAATCATTACTTCTCATATATTCATCTATAGTTTGTGATGCATGCTTATTCTGAACATTTTCTTTGAAAAATAATTTGTCAATTACTCTTATACTATAATCTCTATCATACTTAGCGGATATGTCTACCATAGTAAGCTTAACTTTCTCTGCTTTTTCCGCACTACCCTTTCTTTTTACTCTAAATACATGTTTTCTTTCGGCATCATTTTCTGTAACTTCAAGACTTTTATGGGGGATGTAAAACATATCGTCATCCAAAAGCGACTCATCAACCTCTATTTCTTGAACAAAATTAAATTTTGGGTCTGACGCATATGTATTGATGTGTGTTAAATTCATTGCAATTAAAGAAACTATGAGTACCTCACTTGTCTTCCTTCTAAGAAGTGCCCATAGTTTACTAAATTTAACATTTTTCATTATATTTTCCCTCTCTTAAAATACAAAAAAATAAACATATTATATGTAATTATATATATATTTTATCAAATTTTTAAGTTATTAACAATTAAAAAGGATTTTTAAATATTAAGAATTTATGAAGATAGGGTGTTTTTTCAACCACAATATATAGTTTTTTATTTTTGTTTTTGTTATAATTATTTCGTTATAAAAATATTTTTTTATTTAAAATATGTGGAGAAATCAATGAAAGTAAGTAATAACAACACTCTTGAAAACAAAATATTACAAGACATTTATTCGTCTGTTCTTGTGTTAGATAATAAGGGCATGATTCAATATATAAACGCTCATGCCTCTAAACTTCTTGAAATTTCAGATAATATTGAAGCAGGAACTACTCATTTTTCTGCAAATATTAATAATTCCTATAACGATAAATTTTGTGAGTACATTTTTAATGCCATTTATAGAAAAGATAAAAAACACATAGGAACTGTCAAATTCATTTCTCCAAGCGGTAAAAAACATGTCTTCCGTATTTCTTCATCGTATTTAGAAGAATTGGATTTCATTGTCATAACCATTGATGATTTAACACTTGAAAACACTTTAATTGAAAAAGTTAAAAATTCTTCTTACATATTTTCTGTATTCCTTTTTGTAATGGGTTTTTGGGTTCTCTTTTGTGAGTTTTGGGATATGACCGGTAGAAAAATTCCTCAAGACATTCTCACTATAATCGTGGAAATCATAGGAATTCTTATTTTTATTTTTATTTTAATCTTTACTCATCTACCGCTAAAAGAATTAGGTATACTTACAAACCACAATAAAAAAGATATAAAAGAAGGTGTCATCATCAGCGCTATATGTGTTGTTATCATGTTTGCAATAAAAATTATCGGTAGAAAAATTGATCCAACATTATTTAAGCCAGAAAGATCTTTTTTCTTTTTTGACCCTCTTGTAGCGCTTTCTTATATTAAAACAGCTGGGGTTCAAGAGTTTCTTGCTCGCTGTGTAGTTCAGTTTAATCTTGAAAGAATACTTATGGGAAAATATAAAGAACCTGTAGCAATTATACTATCAGGACTCTTATTCTCCACTTTACATATATATTATGGTTTTATCTTTATGGTGTGCGCAGCTCTTCTTGCTATGATAGAAGGTGTGATATACGCAAAACAAAAATCCTTAATCAGTATCTGGATAGTCCACTATGTTTTTGGAATAGTTGGAATGTCGCTGGGGCTGGCGTAATGAGCTTCATTTAATGCAATACTGGCAAAATTAAACCACCTATATAGGTGGTTTTTAAATTGCTAAAAGTCTATCGTATACTCCAATCTTCTTTTGCTTTCTTTCTTTGCTTCGTTTTGTATACTTCCAGCTGCTTGAAATTTTAATGTTTTTAATACCCCATCAATTTTTGCTGCTTCTTTTTCTTTAATTCCCGAAGATGTATTATAATCTAATCTAAAGGTCTTTGACTGTAATCTATTATCACTTGAAAGTCTTTGCTTAATTAAGTTTTTTATAGATTCATTGTTAGCCCACAAATTTAACTTTGGTTCTCTAGGTTCTCTTCCTGGCCATGTTAATTCTGAGGCAATACCTATGGACTCATATGCTTTTTGTCCTTTTCCTTTTTCTATAGATATTCCAGCTTTGTCTTTTCCAGCTCCAATTTTTACATCTGCTTTATTTTTTGAAACAATACTTGATAAAGTTTCCTCCATAATTTCAACTTTAAAATGTTTTGCTCCCAATTCTTGTGCAATGTATTCTAATTCTGTAATTCTTTGTTCTTTTAAATAACTAAAATATTCAGTAATCTCAATGTACTGCAAATTATTAATCGGGTGTACATAATATATCGATGCTGTAGGATTTTTATCAGGATAATATTCTATCCTACCAAACTTATTGATCTCTTTTTTATATATTCCTAATATTTCAATGCCGTTAATGGTCTCTTCAAAGCCAACCGCACCTTCGCACTCCTTAATACCCATTCTTTTATCAAAATCAACAATGCTTATCATTTTAGGATAAGAAACTGGTACATCTTTGTTAAATATTGGTTTGTATTTTTCTATATTTTTACGACTTTGCTCTTCACTCAAATTCTTACTTACGTCATTTAAAACTTTTTGTGCTTCTTTAAATCCTTTTCCTGCAAAATCAACTGTTGTTTTTGCAGCATCACCTACAAGGTTATAAGCCTTTTCAAAAGTTGCCTTTATACTATTTGCTGTTTTGTTTATTTCTTTTCTTGATTCGAGAATAATTCTTTCGTCTTCAGATTTTTCTTTTCCCTTGTTTTTCTTTGTGCCCATATTTTACCTCCCTCATTAATCATTTAAATTTTGGAAAATTTTCCTTTATTTTTAAATAAGCTTGAATGGTTGATGATGGTATCTCTGCTTTTTTACATATTTTTTCATTTATATCGATTTCATAAATATCTTTTCTTTTATCATCTAATGAAACATAATATAAATTATTATTTCTATAAATTGGTCCAATTATTTCCTTGTCAAAAAATTTTTGCAACATTTTTCTAATTTTCATATTTTTTCTTCATTGAGTTCTTCTACATCAGTTATTTTTTTCCTCCTCTTGATTTTTATTTATTTCGAGACCATAAGAACTCATATTCCTTATCTAATACTGGGGCTGGTATTACTAATTCAGTTATTTTAGTCCTTTTTATATCAGTCTCGTAAACTGGTTTTATAAATAGACCATCGTCTAAAATAACATAGTAATAATTCCCCTTTTTAAATATGGAAATAATATCTTTATCGAAAAATTTTTGAAGTTTTTCTTTTATATCCATAAAACCCTCCTCATATTTCATTCTCTGTTACATATCTTTAAAATTTCAATTACCATTTTACTTCATCTGTATCCATCTCGTTATTTCCTCCCAGTATGCCAATATTATGATAGCAATAATGGCAAGTAAAATAAAAATCTTTTTCCATATCCAATACATTTTTCTCTTTTTTCTTCTTTTTATAATTTTGTATTCGGATATTTCTTTTTGTTTTGCAAGCCATATTTGCTTATCTATATCTATTTTGGTTATTTCTTTTTCTGTTTCTACCATTCTTTTATCCTAAAATGTTTTCCATATACTTTTCACTAAACTCATTTTTTATTGCATTCAACCTTTCTTTATCTTCATTACATTTCTTTATCATTTCTTCTTGAAGAGCCTTAATTTCGTTTATACCATCAATTATGGTCTTCCAAGATTTCTCTAACGTCTCAATCTTTATTGAACTTTCTGTTGCAATTTTTGTTGTTTCTTTAGATAGCTCTATTGCATTTGTTGCATTTTCTTCTATCATTTTGTTTGTTTTTTCATCAAGTGCTTTTAGCATTTGCGACTGTAAGTGCTGTCTCTTTAAAATAACAGCTTGGGCTAGAGCTTGTTTGAACACTGGTATAGTAACTATGAATGCGGAATTGATTTTTCTTATCAAATTAACATTGTTGTATGCCATTGAGTTTATTTGAGGTATAGATAAAATTGCTACAGCTTCAGTATGCCGTAAATCCTGCACTCTTTGTTCAAGTACTAGCAGACACTGATTAAGCTTGCTAAGTTCAAACTGTATGGAAGAGTCTTTTGTTTCTTCAAATGCTTTTTCTCGATTTTTAATTTGCTCTTTTATCTCTTCTACTGCTTTTTCACCTGCAATAATATACTTAACTAATTCGTGATAGTATTCTACATTTGAATCAAACATGGTTTTTAAAATTTGATTGGAGGTTTTTAATTCTTCTTCGTTTATCTTTAATTCAACATAAACCTTGTCTATATCTCTCCCAACTTGATCGTATTTTGATAATAATTTTTCAATAGCATTTTGAACGCTTCCGAATACTTTTTCTAACATCCCTGGTTCTTTTTTTATCTCTTCAATGCTTACTTTTTCTAATATATTATTTAGAGTTTTTATTACATTTGAAGTTTTATATACTTGACTTAAACTTGTATTTGATAACACTATGTCTGATGCTTTTGATATTTCATCAGCTGCTTTTGCACCAAAACTAACTAATTGGTTAAAATCACTTAAATTTATTGAACTTATGATTTCGTTTATTTCTTCTGAATTATATAATTCTTCGTTTAATTTTTTTCTTTCCGCAACTATATCGTATTTTACTTCTTCTGTTTTTTCTTGTAATTCCTCACTAACATTTTCTCTTGTTTCATTGTTTAATTTTGAAAAATCTAATGCCATTTTTTCTTGTATAATACAGTTATTAAATTTGTTTGTATAAAATAATAACTTATTACACTTTCTCCTTTCTCAAATTTTATATTTATAAATTTAATATATGTTATATAATTAATTTATTGCACTGTGGATTTGTTCCTG
>JAFSKG010000001.1 GCA_017449075.1 Lachnospiraceae bacterium | reverse complement strand
GATTTTAATTCAAAACTTTTAATTTAATCTTAATTCTATCATTTGAATCATTGTTATTTTAAAGTCTATTTCTTATAGGCTTCTTTGCTATATAAAAATTTTTATTTTTTCTCTTGACAATTAATAGTTAGTCTCCTTTCTGGCTTTTTATAGCCTCTCTTTTATTAAAATATTAATGTAAAAATTGGTATTTTTGTTTTTGTATTATAGTTTCCTAACTCGTGAACTTGTATGATGTTTTTGTTAAGCAAGTATTCTATATTACTTACACCATTCGGTGCAAATATTAATATGTCAAAACCGATATAATACAGCAAAACCAAGAATATAACTTCTGGTAAACTTAATAGTTTTTCTTTATCTGTAATAAATATTATCTTGGGGTTTCTTTTTGTAAAATCAAATTCGTTAAGTTTTTTAATTATTTTCTTAGGAAATTTTGAAACAACTGCCAATATATCAATATCAACATTTTTTGAAGATACACTCTTTAAGATGTTATTATCTATTATATATTTGACTTTTTCTAATATATGTTCTCTAAGGTAATTTGGCAATGAATAATATTGAAAATATTTACTAAATCTAAGCTTTTCTATGTTTAGCTTTCCTTTATGTGTAAATCCTTGTAGTGCTATTTTAAGTTTTTCAAAAAAACCTACTTTTATTTGAATCTCATTTTTATAAACTATAGTATTTTCAGTAATAAACTCTTTTACTTCTTGCCAATAATGGTAACTATCAATACAACTTCCTTTTCCTGGAATGCCGTTCATTTTTGCAAATATAACTGGCATATTAACAGTTTCACTTGCTACTGAAAATCCTGTTCGAAACTTTATTTCTTGATCCCACAATAATTTTATCTCGTCATAAGCTGTTAATAATTGAACTACCTTAGCTTTTTTATACTGTTTAAACTTATATAACCCGAAATCTTTATATATAATTTTTTCTATTTCCTTTTGTGCTTTATAACCAATAGATTCTTTCATAATTAATCAACTTCGTATTCTTTCTCATCATTTAGCGGACCATTTCGCAACTCCTTTCTTAATCTATCACAGGCACTTGTGAATGTTACATGTGTGAGCCCTCCGCTTATTGCTCCGCCAATTATTGGTAACGACAATCCAACCACTCCAAAACCAAGTTTACCTAGTCCAACACCTACTAGACTTCCGATAAATTGTGGTACACCTTTTGTAGAGACTTTTATTCCAGCACTAATAGTTTTTACTATTGATCCAGATAAACTTCTGAGTGCAGCATCTGCACCCTGAACTCCCATCATTGTACCAAGTGCAATGGTCATAATATTCACTGTGTCTTCATCTATATTTTTATCAACATTTAGCTCTGGATACCCATATAAATACATAAGTTTTTGAGCCACCCTAAGCATAAAAGCAAAATATTGAGCCACGTCTGCAGGAAGTGTAATTGCCACAGCACCTGATACACCAAGCGCTGCTGATATAGCAACAACTTTTTTTCGTTCTGCTTCTATCACATCATCTGCAATATACTCAATAGTTGCGTCGTCAATTTTTGCTAGTTTTGGGTTTTGCTCTAACGCTATAGCTATCTTCTTTTCGTTATTCTTTTTTCCTAATTCTTTCTTTAAAAATTCTCTTCTATTAATGTTGACTCCTGGAACTTTGACAGCCATTAAAACAAAATCTTTTAAATCAACTTTGCCGTCACCATTTACATCCAATTTATCAGCAAATATATTTAAGACATTTTTATCTCTTTTCGATCCATTTTTATTATTATCTTTACTTTTGTTATCTATTTTTTCGTTTACTTTTTCTCCTATGTTTTTAGCTCTAGATAAAATTGCATCTCCCATATCCTTTAAAACTTTCATTTTTTGTTCCTCCTTGTTTTTTTTATTTAATTTTGATTGTTTGTTTCTATGTCTTTAATTTGTGTTTCTATTACTTTTATCCTGCTTTTCAAGTCATTAATTTCATCAATTATACTTTTTATTTCTTTGTTATTAGAACTTATTTCTTTTTCTATAACTACATCAGCAATTTCAATTTTTTTATTTTTAATTTTTTCGTTTAAACCACTGATGTCAAGTTTCAATTTTGCTATTTGCCCCAGTTCTGTTCCTTTTTTTACAACAGTTTTGCCAAATTTTATTAGCTCATCTTTAAAACTCATTTATCTATTCCTCCTTTTTCTATTTGCTAATAATTTTTATTGACTTTAGTTGCTCCTCTTTATTAGATTTTTCTTCAGTCAATTCATTCAACTCTTTAAGTATTACATTTAAAAAATCATTTTCGAAATCCTTGTTTTCTTTAAAGATTGCTTCGCCGAGTTTTAGTTTTAAATCATTAATTTTTTCATTATACTTTGATATGACTTCTTCTAAATCGTTTATTTTTTGTCTTCTTTCATCACTTATTTTTTCATATTCTGAAACTTCTGAAATTTGTTTTTCTTCTGTTGGAAATACATGGTCTATAAGTGTCATTGCAGCTCCTGCTTTTATAAGCGTCCACCAAAAATTGCCATCCCCTTTATTTTCAGCCATAATTTACCTCTTTTTACTCCTCGATACTTTTTTGCACCTATTATAATAGTTGCAATTTGTCCTAAATAAAAACGCCCACAGACGCAGAAGCCCATGGGCGGAAAATTGCAGGCTTCCTTGTGTGCGAGACAAGTTCTAATATCCATTACGAATACTTAAAAGCCCACATTTTTACCTTTTGATAAAAACGTGCCGTAATGGATTTCTCCAAATAAAAAATTAGAACTTTCTCGCATTTATTATTATATCATATTTTTACATAAAAACAATAAAAAAGGCTCTTTCCGAGCCCGTAAAAATATTGTATATCCTTATTTGGTTCCTTAATTTATTTCTTTTATCTTGAAAACGTCTCTCTAAGCGAACAAATTTTGTCAGCTATACAAATAATTATTCCTTCTTTTGTCTTTGGTATTTTTGTGATGTTTAAAGGCCACATATGTGTCAATATATTTGAATAAACTCTATCGTTTATATTAAATTCTTTTTTTGCTTCATCAGCTGCAATCTTAGAATGGGTGAAGCCGTGAAGTCCTGCTTCTTTTGGTGCGTGGTGCCAATCATATAAAAATAAATCGTGAAGCAATGCCGACTTTATTAACTCTTCTTTATTGATTTTTAATTTAAACCTTTCAGCAATTTTAAGGCTTAATTCAGCCACACTAATACTGTGTTTAAGTGTACTTGTGTTTCCGTGGGCGATGTATTTTTCTAATTGCTTAAACTTTTCATTCTCTAAAATACTTTTATATTTTTTTATTTCGTCTTTAATATTCATTTTTTCATTATAACATATAAACATCTTAGAATAAATATTTTATTGTTTTGTTTCATATAGTTTTTTCTTATAATTTTTGATATAATAATATGTGTGGGCTCGTGCAACTCGCCCTTACAAAGGAGATAATATGCGAAATGTAGCAAAATTTGAAGTAGTTAGTTATAAAAATTTTTTTGATTCTTTTGTTGATACTTTCCAAATAGCAAAAAGTGAAGATGAAAAAATTAAATCTGAAATGGAAACATTATATAAAGATTTGCAATTGCCAAAAAGAGCAACCACTGGTTCTGCCGGTTATGACTTTAAAAGTCCAGTTGATTTCACATTAAAACCTAAAGAAACTATAAAAATACCAACTGGCATAAGATGCAAAATGAACGAAGATATAGTTTTAATGATTTATCCTCGTTCATCACTCGGTTTTAAATATAGACTTACTCTTAATAACACCGTAGGTATTATTGATAGCGATTATTATAACTCTGACAACGAGGGTCACATATTTATAAAATTTACTAACTTAGGCGAAAAAGTTTTAGAAATAAAAAAGGGCGACGGTATCGCACAAGGTATTTTCCTTCCATACTATCTTACTATTGACGATAATGTAAGTGATAAGAGAAATGGCGGCATTGGTAGTACTAATCAAAAATAACTATTTTGATTTTTTTCACGATAAGTGTTATAATCTGTCAGAAAAATAATTAATTTTTAAAGAGGTGTATTATGACAAGAGGTGATATTATATCAATTATTCTCGCTTCGGGCTTTATTTTTTCATTCATTTTTTTGATATTCTATGGATTAACAGCCTTTAGTTATCAAAAAATTTTTAAGGCATATGGTTATCAACATCCTGGATATGCTTGGATTCCATTTTATAGGCTCTATATTCTTGCAGATTTAACTTGCAAAGATTATTTTAAACTTGGAGAGTTTCAAATAGAAAAAAAGATTTTTCTTTGGTGGTGGGTAATCACATATGTCTTGGCCTTCATTCCTTTCGTGGGTAGTTTTTTAAGTTTTATACTCAATATTCTTTGCCTTGGATACTGCCATCACGAAGGTATAAAAAGGGTTGACCCAACATATGATAGCACTGTATTAAGTTATCTAAGTTCACTTTTACCAATTATTCTTTGGATACTTGTGTTACCGAAAAGAGTAGATTAATGAGATATTAAAATAAAATCGAGCTTTCCGCTCGATTTTTTATTGCTTAATCAAATCTTTAATTTTTTGTTTAAAACTTTCTTGCTCTTTTACAAATTTTTCATCATTTATATATTTGAGATTTATCGCTATATTTTCCCACGCACCTTTTATAGCTGCTTTTAGAAAAATAGCACTTACTATCAAGTCAGATTCGGCAGATTTGTTTGATTTTCCCAAAATGCTATTTGCAAGTTCTATTCCTCTAAGTGCATATTCTATCATCTCTCTTGGCGTCTCACAACAAATCTTACACGCTTCCTGCATTTTTTCTTTTCTTAATCTCTTTTCTTCTTCAGTTTCATTTGGCATAGCAAAAACTTTTTCCATAACTTTAAAAGTCTCTGCATCTTTATCCATAAGTTCAAGAAACTTTTCTTTTAATTTTTCTGCCTCTTCTTTTACAGAAACTACAAGGGATTCATTTTCTTTATATTTATCTTTTCCTATAGTAAGATTACAAACCATAAGAATTAAACTTATGCCATTTGCTGCCACAAGTGAAGATGCAACTCCGCCTCCTGGCATAGAATCGCTGCTCCCTAATTTTTCTAAAAATTTTTCAATTGTTTCTTTTCTATATTCCATATACTTATTCGAATTTACTACCTTACCCCTTTGCGAACGACAGGATGTTGTCCACTACGCTTTTATTTCTTTTTTACAACTCGAATACTATTATATTTGATTTTTAACTATTTATCAATTTGTTTTTTACAAAAAAATACCGGGTATATACACACCCGATATTTTTATATTGCTATTAAATTATTTCTTCTTAGCAACTTTCTTCTTAGCAACTTTCTTAGCAACTTTCTTAACTGCCTTCTTAACTGCTTTCTTTACAGTTTTCTTCTTAGCTGCTACTTTCTTAGCTACTTTCTTAACAGCTTTCTTTACTGCTTTCTTCTTAGCTGCTGCTTTCTTAACTACCATTTTCTTTACCTCCATTTAAACTATAATTTAAATTTTCAATAAAAGTATAAATACCTTTATCTATTAACATTATAGTGAAAAGAGATAAATATGTCAACTTTTTTTTGCATTTTTTTTGAAAATTTTTTGATAGAAATTTTTGATTTTTTTATATGATTTTTTAAAAATTCTCTTAAAATTTTTTATGATTTTATTTTTGTGATGCTCGTCACTTTTGCATCATCTTCACTTCTCATAATTTTTACACCGGCTGCACTTCTTCCCATTACTCTTATATCTTTCATAGGAGTTCTTACTACAAGACCTTTTTCATTTATAATCATTAAGTCTTCATCACCATTTACAAGTTCTGCTCCTACAAGAGTTCCTGCTTTTTCATTTGGCTTATAGCATATCATTCCTTTTCCACCACGGCCTTTTGTTGCGAATTCGCTTGCATCTGTTCTCTTTCCTACTCCATTTGTTGTTACAAGCAATAATTCTTTCCCTTCATTTGATACAAGCATTGCTATAAGTTCATCGCCTTCTTTTACTCTTATACCTCTTACACCGGCCGCTGTCCTTCCCATATCACGAAGACTGTCTTCATTAAATCTCATGCAAAGACCCTGTTTTGTAATAAGGAAGATGTCATCGCTCCCATTTGTGATTTTTGCTGCTATTAACTCGTCGCCATCTTTTATATTTAGTGCTTTAAGTCCATTTTGACGAACTGATTCAAACTCTGATAATTTTGTTTTCTTTATTAAGCCATTTTTGGTTGCAAATAATAAATATTTTTCTGGGCTCCATTCTTTATTGTCTATTCCCGTAGTTACCTTTTCGCCCTCTTTAAGTTTCAGCATATTAACTATTGCAGTACCTCTTGCAGTTCTTCCGCCTTCTGGAACTTCATAGCCCTTCATTTGATACATTCTCCCTTGGTTTGTAATAAACATAAGAGTTGAATGTTTTGTGGTCATAAATACATCTTGCACAAAATCATTGTCAATAGTTGTCATTCCTTTCACACCAACTCCACCTCGACCCTGTTTTCTAAATGTATCTGGATCCATACTCTTAATATAACCAAGGTGTGACATAGTAATAACTAAATCACCTTCTACTATAAGTTCTTCTGCCTTAAATTCTTTATCTTCTTTGTCGTCAACTATTTTTGTAGTTCTCTCATCATGCTCTCTCTTTTCCATCTCAAGTAATTCATCTTTTATAACTCCAAGTAATTTTTTATTATCATTTAAAATACTTTTATAGTAAGTTATTTTTTCTTTTAAATCTTTTAACTCGTCTTGAAGCTTTGTAGACTCAAGATTAGTAAGTGCTTTTAATCTCATTTCTACAATTGATTCTGCTTGTTTATCTGTAAATCCAAAATTTGAAACAAGTTTTGCCTGCGCTTCATTTGGATCTTTTGATTCTCTTATAGTCTTTATTACTTCATCAATTATACTTATAGCTTTAAGTAAACCTTCTACTATGTGAGCTCTATCTTCAGCCTTCTTTAAATCATATTTTGTTCTTCTTGTGACAACTATTTCTTGATGCTTTAAAAATTCATCAAGCATTTGCAAAATGTTTAATGTCTTTGGCTCACCATTTACAATGCAAAGCATTATGACAGAAAAACTTGACTGAAGGTCTGTCATTTTGTAGAGCTGATTTAATATGATATTTGCTGGTGCATCTTTTCTTAAAGTGATCTCTATCTTATCTGTAGTTTTCTTTCCATAGACATCAAGGACATGAGTTATGCCCTCTATTTTTTTATCTTTTACAAGTTCTGCTATCTTTGCGATGAGTTCTGACCTATGAACAAGATAAGGAAGGTCGTGAACTAATATTTTTTGTTTTCCTTTATCATCAGCTACTATCTCGCAGTTTGCTCTAATTTTTACTTTACCGCGTCCAGTGGTTAAATAATCTGTTATCCCCTTTTTTCCAAGTATGAGTGCTCCTGTTGGAAAGTCTGGTCCTTGTATAATATTAAGTATTTCTTCTATAGTAGTCTCTTTATCTTCTATTTTGTTATCTATTATTTTTATAACTGCATTTACCACTTCTGTGAAATTGTGAGGCGGTATGTTTGTTGCCATACCAACCGCTATACCTGTAGTGCCATTTACAAGTAGGTTTGGAAATCTCGCTGGGAGAACTACTGGTTCTTCATATTCATTTGAAAAGTTTGGAATAAAATCTACTTCATCCTTATTTATACCATCAAGCATCCAAGATGCCATCTTTGACATCTTTGCTTCTGTATAACGCATAGCTGCAGGAGAGTCGCCATCTTCTGAACCAAAGTTACCTTGTTTATCAATTAAAACTTTTCTATAGTTCCAAGGTTGACCCATACCAACAAGCGCACCATAAATTGAAGAGTCACCATGTGGGTGATATTTACCCATTGTCTCACCGACTATAGTGGCACACTTTTTTGTCTTTTTATCTGGTGTTACTCCAAGAGCATGAAGAGCATACAAAATACGACGCTGAACTGGTTTAAGTCCATCTCTCACATCTGGAAGAGCACGTGAAACAATTACCGACATAGAATAGTCAAGGTAACTATTTTCCATCGTCTTCTTAAGATCTACCTCTTTAATTTTGTCAAATACATTTGGTTCCATTTTTAAATATTACTCTCATTAATAATCAAAAACTTCTACTGGTTTTTTTATTATCATAACAGAATGAACATTCAATCTTTTTTTAATATCATTTACAACTGCATATAATGTTTCTTCATTAATTCTATCCATCTCAACAATAATAGTATTTTCTGTGTGGATAATGGCATCTTCTTTATATCCGCCTTCGACAGTATAAATAGTATATCCTGCATTATGATTAATGCATATTGTCTTTAGAAGTTCTTTCGCTACATCGTTCTCTATAATTTGTCTGTTTTGATTTTTGTCGGTAAGACCAACGTAAACACTATACGAAATGTCTTCCGCAACAACTGACTCTTCTGCTCTAGTTCTATAAAAACTTGAAACTCTTACGATACTTATAGCAGATAAAATTAGTGAAAGAGCAACCGCAATTATTAACGCTGGATGTACTCCTTCAATTTTTTTAATTTTCTTTTCCATAATTTTTCCTTTCGCTCCTACGAACTATATATCTAAGTTTTGTACGTACTTTGCATTTTCTTCAATGAAGAGACGGCGAGGTTCAACTTCATCTCCCATAAGTGTTGTAAATGTAAGATCCAGTTCTGACGCCGCATCATCATTCATATTTACACGGAGAAGTACTCTTGTCTCTGGATCCATTGTTGTTTCAGCAAGTTGCTCTGTATCCATTTCACCTAAACCTTTAAATCTTGACACATCTGCATCATCTCCAAGTTCTTTTACTCTCTCATCTTTTTCTGCATCAGAATATGCGTAATATGATTTCTTTCCTTTTGAAACTTTAAAAAGTGGTGGTTGAGCAAGATACACATGTCCTTCTTTTATAAGCCCTGGTAAAAATCTATAAATAAATGTGAGCATAAGTGTTGCAATGTGTGCTCCGTCTACATCAGCATCAGTCATAATTATAATTTTGTCATAACGAAGTTTACTTATATCAAACTCATCTTTTATACCTGTACCAAACGCTGTAATCATACCGGTGATTTCTGCATTTTCATACATCTTTTGTTCATTTGCTTTCTCAACATTTAATATTTTTCCACGAAGAGGCATAACTGCCTGATAACGACTATCCCTTCCATCTTTTGCAGGACCAAGTGCTGAATCTCCCTCAACTATAAATATCTCACATTTACTTGCATCTCTTTCACTACAGTCTACGAGTTTTCCAGGAAGACCACCACCTTCTAATGCAGACTTTCTTCTCGTAAGGTCTCTTGCTTTGCGAGCTGCCTCTCGCGCTTTTCTTGCAAGGATTGATTTATCGCAAATTGACTTTGCAATGTTTGGATTTTGTTCTAGGAAATATTTAAAGTTATCCGATAAAACTGATTGGACTGCAAACTGAGCTTCGCTCGTTCCTAGTTTTTGTTTTGTTTGTCCTTCAAATTGTGGGTCTTCTACTTTTACCGAAATAATTGCTGTAAGACCTTCTCTTATATCTTCACCTGAAAGGTTTTCATCAGTTTCTTTTAAAAACTTATGTTCCTTTGCATAGTCATTTATAACTTTTGTAAGAGAGTTTTTAAATCCCGTTAAATGTGTACCACCTTCTGGGGTATTGATATTATTTACAAAAGAATAAATTGATTCTTGATATTCTTCACTATGTTGAAGAGCAACTTCTACAAGAATGTTGTCTTTTGTTCCTTCACAGTAAAAAACTTTGTCATAGGCGAGAGCTTTTCCTTTATTCATAAACTGAACAAACTCTTTTATGCCGCCTTCATAATGAAAAGTTTTTTCTTTTTCCTTTCCTTCTCTTTTATCAATTAAAGTTATTTTAAGTCCTTTGGTGAGGAAAGCTGTCTCTCTAAGTCTTGTCTTTAATGTATCATAATTATAAATAGTAGTTTCAAAAATTGTGTCATCTGGAACGAAATGAACTTCTGTACCATGCTTATCTTTTTCACATTCACCAATTATAGAAACTTTATTAATTGGTTTTCCTGTGTTATAACTTTGTGAATAAATTTTTCCATCTCTATAAACTTTTACTGTAAGTTCTTTTGATAATGCGTTTACTACAGAAGCTCCAACACCATGGAGTCCTCCAGAAACTTTGTATCCTCCGCCACCAAATTTTCCACCTGCGTGGAGAACTGTATAAACTATCTCAAGTGCAGATTTGCCAGTTCCTTTTTTTTCATCAACTGGAACTCCTCTACCATTATCAAGAACTGTTATTGAGTTATCTTTTTCGATTGTGACTGTTATTTCATTACAAAAACCAGCAAGTGCTTCATCAACTGAGTTGTCTACTATTTCATAGACAATATGATGAAGACCTCGCTCATTGGTTGAACCAATATACATGCCTGGTCTTTTGCGGACTGCCTCCAAACCTTCTAAAACTTGGATTTGGTCGGCACCATAATTTTGATTTTCGAAACTTTCCATAAAAATCTTTAAATACTTATCCTTTAGTTTTTCTTATATATTTTTAATTACTTTTTAAATTTTTTCTATAATTTTATTATTAAAAACGTTAAAGATTTTTTCCGGCTTTAGTAAGTCAAAAATATTCTTTTTAATTCCCGTGCAAGTTATGATGGTTTGGATGCCTTTTAAACTTGACACGAGAAGTTTTTGACGGGATTCGTCAAGCTCTGAAAAAACATCGTCAAGAAGTAAAACTGGAGTGTCATTTATTTTTTCTCTAAGCGTTTCTAGTTCTGAAAGTTTTAAACTTATTGCTGCTGTTTTCTTTTGGCCCTGTGAACCAAATTTTCTTATGTCGTTTCCATCTATTACAAAACATATATCGTCGCGGTGAGGGCCTACCAATGTGTACTGGTTTTTTATGTCGAGGTCACGGGTTTCTTTTAATTTTTTTAAGTATGTATCTTTCGGGCTCGCTGTGCTCGCTCCTACGAGGTTTGCGTTTGCTCCTACGTCGTTTAAAATATCGTTTTCATAACTTACTATTAATTTTTCTTTGTTGTTGCTTATTAACAAATGAATGTTTAATATTTTTTCTGCGAGTAATTTTATATTTTCTTTTCTTTTTTTTATTACCTCAAGTCCGTAATTAACTAGTTGTTCGTCATAAGTATCAAGCATATCTATTAAATCTTGTCTATTATTGCCTGTTATTTTATAAATGTCTTTTAAAAGAGAATTTCTTTGATTTAAAGTTTTATGATAATTTTGTAAATGCTGAACATAAATTTTGTCAGTTTGACTTATTTCTACATCAAGAAATTTTCTTCTTACCATTGGTCCATCTTTTATGATGTTTAAGTCTTCAGGTGCAAACATTATTACATTAAAAAAGCCTAGAAATTCTGATAGCTTTTCAACTTTTATTCCATTTTTTGCAATTCCCTTTTTTGTGTCTTTATTAAGTTGGATGTCTATTACTTGAGGGCTCGCAGAACTCGCCCCTACGAGATTTGCGTTCTCCCCTACAATATTTTCCCTACAAAATATTAATTTTATATGGGATTCGTTTTTATTAAAATTTATTATGTCATTTTCTTTTGTATTTTTATGTGATTTGGAAGTTGAACATATATATATTGATTCTAGTAAATTTGTCTTTCCTACTGCATTGTTACCGTAAATTATATTTATATTTGGGTCAAAAGATACTTCTACTTCTTCGTAATTTCTATAATTTTTTAATTTTAAAGTTTTTATATACATTTACATTTTAACTGGAGTTAATAAATATGAGTATGTTTCTTGTTTGTCTTTTATAATAATTGGGTTTTTAGAACCAGAGAAATATAAAATTATATTATCATCATCAATAGCATTTAAAACTTTTATAAGATAGTTTGCATTAAATGCAATCATTAAATCTTTTCCTGTCTTTTTAATTTCAACTTTTCCGTACGCATCTCCCTCTAATGTATTAATACTAATATCAATATATTCATCTTTTATATCAAATATAACTGGTTTATTATCATTTCCTCTTATAACAGATCTTGCTCTAATTAAACTTTGTAAAAATTCTTCTCTATTAATATTTACTTTTGTAGAATACTCAACATTAAATATTCTATCTGTATCAATATAATTATTTGGAATAATTATAGATGTAAATAAAGTATTATTAAATTCAAACGCTACATTTTTATCATTAAAATAAATATTTACATCTTTATTTACTTCACCTTTTATAAGTTTATTTAATTCTTCAAGTGAAGAACCTGGAATAATTGTTTCATATTTTCCATTGTTTTCATTTATTAATTCATTAACAATAGAAATAATATAACCATCCATTGATTTAACAGTTATTTTTTCTTTATTTATATTAAAATATACTCCTTTTAATATAATATTTCCTGAATCAGAAGATTTGTCATATGAAAAAATTGTTTTTTCTATTATTCTTTTTATTTTTAATTCATTTAATATAATTTTATTTTCTTTATTTATATTCGCTACATTTGGATATGTTGTTTCATCTTTTGCCTGAATATCATATTTTATATATTCACCGCAAACTATTTTGCAATCTTTTTTATCATTAACAAAAATTTCAATTTCTCCATTTTCTGGCATATTTCTAACAATATCCATTAAATAAAAACCATCTATTGCAGCAATTCCTTTTTCAATAATTGTTCCTTCTGTTTCATTTTTTATAGTTATTTCTTTTCCATCTTGGCATGTTAAAATAATTTTATTTTTAGAAGCATCTATTAAAACACAATCTAAAATCTGGTATAAATTACCCTTTTTTAATGCTTTACTAACAATATTTAAAGAGTTTAGAAATTCTTCTTTTTTAACTAAAATTTTCATAAGAGCTCCTTATTATTTATATAATTATTTATTTATTTTTTATTATTAGTTGTGTTAATTTGTTAAAAATCTATAAATTATATATAAATACGCTATTTTTTAATTTTATAAATTGTTTAAATATTTTTTATAATAACATTTTTTCTTTTATATTTTTTATATTTTCTCTTAAATCTTCTTCTGTTTTTAACTTATTTTCAATTTTCTGACAAGAATTAATAACAGTACTATGGTCTCTATTAAAGAATTCCCCTATTTTTTCTTGTGTTATATCTTTTATAAGATCTCTACATAGATAAATAGCTATATCTCTTGCATATACAAATTCCCTATTTCTTTTTGGTCCACAAACATCAAGTATATTAACCCCAAAAAATTCACAAACTACATTTGTTATTCTTTCAGGTGTTAATTTTTTATCATCTTTATTTTTTATATCAGACAGTCTTTCTTTTGCTAAATTTATATCTACAGGTTGTTTAATTATTTTAGAATATAAAATAATGTTATTTAAAGCTAATTCAAGCTCTCTTATATTAGATTTTACATTTTGTGCAATATATTTTATAACTTCATTATCAACTTTAAATTCAGGATGTCTGTTTTCTTCTTTTTTACGAAGAATAGCTATTCTTGTCTCATAATCTGGTAAATATAATTCACAAGTAGTTCCCCAAGAAAATCTTGATTTAAGCCTTTCTTCCATAAAATTTTTATTTCCAAGTTCTTTAACTTGTCTATCTGAGGTTAAAACAATTTGTTTTTTATTTTCATGAAGGGCATTAAAAGTGTTAAAAAATTCTTCTTGGGTTTGTTCTTTTCCTTCAAGCATATGAATATCATCTATTAACAAAATATCAACATTTCTATATTTGTTTTTAAAGTCTGTAATTGTGTGTTTCTGTAAACTATCAACAAATTCTTGAACATATTTCTCACAAGTTGTATACAAAACATTTAAATTAGGATTTTTCTTTAGAGCATAATTAGCAATTGCCTGCATAAGATGCGTTTTTCCAAGACCTGTTTTTCCAGATAAAAATAGAGGATTGTAATTTTCTCCTGGGTGCTCTGCGACTGCAATACTTGTGGCATATGCAATGGCATTTGATTGACCTTGAACAAAATTTTCAAAAGTATTTAAAGGGTCATTTATGCCTGCTGCTTTTAGAAGAGATACAAAATCCTCATTTTCGTTTTTTATTTTCTTTAAAGACGAGTTTTTCGCCTTAAATATGATTTCTAGATCTTCTGTAGGGATTCCTGTCTCGTGAGATACAGCAATTCTAAGCTGAGAAAGGACTCTATTTTGTAAAAAACTAATATATCCCTCTTCAGGAACCTCTATATAAAGTGTATTTTTCTCTAATTTTACTGGTTTTAGAACGTCTTTTATAAAAGCACTGAATACATGGTCACTAATTTCAAAGTCATCCTTCATTTGAAGCAATAAATTATTCCAGTTAGCATTAAGTTTTTCAAAATTCTTAGACATTTCGGGTATATTATAAATGAAAAGATGATATTTTTCAAGAGAAAAAAGGCAAAAATTTGGTGGAAAACTCATTTTTTTCAACAAAATTCGGTGGAAAACCTATAATAATCCTATTTTTATAATTATACAATTTATTATGGAAGAAAAACAAAAGAAAACAAAAGTTATAAACATTTTATTAACAGAGATTTTTAGGTTTTATAAATGTTGACAAAAAATATAAAAAACACTATAATTTTCTAGTATTTGCACAATTTTAAGAAAAGGTTTTTAATGTTTTAAGGGTATTAGAGTGCCCAAAAATTAATAGGAGGTAGATGAATATGGCAAAAATGACACTTCAACCAAAAAAAAGACAGAGATTGAAAGTTCATGGCTTTAGATCTAGAATGAGCACAGCAAATGGAAGAAAGGTTTTATCAGCAAGACGTGCTAAAGGTAGAAAGCAATTAACAGTTTAACTTTCAAATCTTGGTCTTAACGGACCATTTTTTATTGTAGGACAAAAATTCTAAAATGAAAAACTCAATAAAAAAAAATAGTGATTTTAAAAAAATTTACGAAGAAAAAAATTCTTTTGCAACAAAAAATGTTGTAATGTATATTTCGAAAAACAGTGATGTGGAAAGTAACCGACTTGGGATTTCTGTATCACATAAAGTTGGAAACTCTGTTGTAAGGCACACTCTTTCAAGACGAATAAGAGAAATATTTAGAGAGAACCAAGATAGTATAGAAAACGGAATAGATATTATAGTAGTTTTAAGAGTGGGTTCTGACAAAGTAGAGTTTTTTAAATTAAAAGAAGATTTTTTAAAATTGTGTAAAAAACACGGGATCTTAAAATAAAAATTACATGAAGAAAGTATTAATATATTTTATAAAACTATATCAAAAATATATTTCTCCTACCCTTTCACTTTTTGCAAAATGTCCATATACACCAAGTTGTTCTAATTATACAAAAGAGGCAATAGAAAAATATGGAGCTATAAAAGGTGGCGCTTTAGGTTTTTGGAGAATACTTAGATGTAATCCTTTTTCAAAAGGTGGTTATGATCCTGTACCGTAAGATTGGCATAGCCAATTGTAGGGGCGAGCAATGCGAGCCCAAAGGAGGATAGATAGATGTTATTTTTAACGGCTCACGATGGATTACTTGGACCAATATCGACGCTTTTTGGATACTTGATGAATGGAATATATATTGCTCTTGATAAATTTGGTCTTGGAAATATTGGAGTTGCTATAATTATTTTTACTCTCATCACAAGACTTCTTTTATATCCATCAACAGTTAGACAACAAAAATCGTCAAAACTTATGGCGATTATCCAACCAGAAATAAAGGCAATACAGGCAAAATACGAGGGAAGGCAAGACCAACAGTCAATGATAGCTCAACAGGCCGAAATAAAAGCTGTGTATGAGAAGTATGGAACATCAATGACTGGAAACTGTGTGCAACTTCTTATACAAATGCCAATAATATTTGCTCTTTATAGAGTAATAATGAATGTACCTGCTTATGTACCTGCCATAAAAGAAAAATTTATGGATATAGTGGATACATTACTTACAGATTCAGCAGCAATACAAAAACTTACAGATTTTCACAAAGCAAATGGTTTAGATAAACTAATAAACCTTGAAAAACAACTTCATAATTTTGAGGGAACAGCAGAAGTTCAAAAGAATTTTATAATAGATTTTCTTTACAAATTAAATCCATCACAGTTTACACAACTTATATCTGAATTTTCTACTGAAATTCAAAGTTTAGTAACTCCAAAATATGAATTAATTGAACAGGCAAACTCTTTTTGTGGTTTAAATCTTTCTACAGCACCAAGTGCAGTTGGATTTTTATCACCTTATATTCTTGTGCCAATACTTGCAGCACTTTCACAATACCTTTCTATATGGCTTATGCAAAAGCAAAACAAGAGTAAGTTAAATACAGAAAATGAAAACGACACAATGCAACAAACAATGAATTCAATGAATATAATGATGCCTATAATGTCTGCAGTATTTTGCTGGGGATTCGCAACAGGTATTGGTATTTACTGGATAGCAACTTCTGTATTTATGGTTATAACTCAGGTTATAGTAAACAAGCAGCTTGAGAATCTTGATATGGATAAGATGATCAAAGAGAATATAGAGAAAGCAAATAAGAAGAGAGCAAAAAAAGGTCTTCCACCTATAAATGAAGCACAAGCAGCAAACAACATAAAGAAGATGGAAGAGAACATGGAGAGAAAAGAAAAAGCAAGAGAAGAGCTTGTAAATAGCCAAAAAAAATTAGTAGAAAAAGCAGACAAGTACTATTTTGAAAATGAATCAAACCCAGATTCATTGTTTGCTAAGGCAAACATGGTACAAAAATATAATGATAAAAATAATAAATAGGAGATAGAGATGAGAATAGAAGCAAAAGGTGAAACACTTGATGAAGCAATAAATAATGCGATGATAGAACTTTCAACTACAAGCGATAATCTAGCTTACGAAGTAAAGCAAGAGGGAAGTTCTGGATTTCTTGGTATAGGAGCAAAACCTTTTATAATTGAAGCATATAAAAAGGATGATAAAGAAGAGAATTATAAAAAGAACAGCGTAAACAAGAAAGAGAAGTTAGTTGAAAATTCATCAGGTGTATATGAATTTAAATCAGAAAAAGTTTCAACAAGCAAGGGTTTTGCAAAAAAAGAAGAAAAGATGACAAGAGACCCTGAAGAAGTATTTAATGAAGCAAAAGCTTTCTTAACACCAATTTTTAAAGAGTTCAACACAGAAATAAATATGAGTTACACGGCAAATGTTGAATCAAACACAGTGGTTTTAAATATAAGCGGAGAAAAGATGGGTGTGGTAATAGGAAAGCATGGTCAAACTCTTGATGCTATACAACATCTTGTAAATATAGTAGTAAATAACGGAAAGAGCAGCAGAGTTAGAATAAGAATTGATAGCGAAAACTATAGAGATAAGAGAAATAAGACTCTTGAATCTCTTGCAAAATCAGTTGCAAACAACGTAAGAAAAACGCATAAAGATTACGAGCTTGAACCAATGTCATCTTATGAGAGAAGAATTATTCATTCAGTTCTTCAAAAAGAGAGAAATATAGAGACAACATCTATAGGGCTTGATAAAGAAAGACATGTAGTAGTAAAATACAAAAGATAATTGTAGTGGACGACATTTAGTCGTACTTTGCAGGGGCGGATATCATCCGCCCTTTTTATTTACCCATACAAAATTTTGAAAAGATTTCATTTACTAAATCATCCGTTACTTCTATTCCTAAGACCTGAGATAAATGAGTATAGGCATCAGTCAAATCTATAGTTAGAAAATCTTCCGAAACATCTTTTTCAATAGAAGATAAAACATTTTGGAGAGAAATTCTAGCATTTTTTATTGACTGGAGTTGTCTTTCATTTGAGATAAAAATCTCGTTGTTGAAATCCAAGTTTTTATTTATAAACATTTTTTCTATGGTGGCGGTGAGCTCTTGTAGGCCTTCTTTAGTTTTTGTAGAAAAATTGATGTGGGGATTGCTCAAATGAGCGCTACTACATAGGTCCGATTTGTTTAACAGGGTGATGGTTTTTTTGTTTAGAGTTTTGCAAAGAGCAATAAGTTCTTCGTCGTTTTTATCAAGTGGTCTTGATGAGTCAAGGACTAGGATAATAAGGTCTGCATTTTCTGCTTCGCTCTTTGCTCTATCAATTCCTATTTTTTCTACTGTATCAATGTTATCTTCATTTCGTATGCCTGCAGTATCAATGATATTTAATGTTATGCCATTTAAATTAATACTTTCTTTTATAGTGTCGCGAGTTGTGCCAGCAATATCTGTGACGATTGCCCTATTTTCATTTAATAAAGTGTTTAGAAGGCTTGACTTACCGACATTTGGCTTGCCGATGATTACAGTATTGATGCCCTCTTTTATTAGTTTGCCGTTGTCATAATTTTTGATGATAGCATCAAGTTCGGAAATTATATTTTCACATTGAGATTTTAGTTTTGGTTTAAATCCATCAACAGACATGTGCTCAGGGTCATCAAGACAGGCCTCTATAAATGCAGTTGACTCTAAAATTTCTTCTCTAAAAGAGTTTAGTTTCTCAGAAAGGTTTCCTTTTAATTGGTTGAAACTTGCTTTAAGAGCATAATTATTTTTTGACATTATAATGTCTGTTACTGATTCTGCTTTGGATAAATCTATACGGCCGTTTAGGAAAGCCCTTTTCGTAAACTCTCCTGGTTCTGCGATTCTTGCACCATTTTCAACTAAGAGGTTTAAAATGTTTTTAAGGACGAGAAGACCGCCGTGACATTGAATTTCTACTACATCTTCTGCTGTATAAGATTTCGGTTTAAGCATAGTTAAAATTAAAACTTCATCTATTAAATCATTTTTCTTTTCATCATAAATGTAGCCGTAGTGAATTTTGTGAGATTCTTTTAAAGCAATTTTTTCTTTTTTTGAGTTCACAAAAATATTTGAGACAATTTTCACTGCCTCATTTCCAGAAATTCTTATAATACCAATGCCAGCAGGATTAAGAGCTGTGGCAATTGCGCAAATTGTGTCATCAATATTTATCATATTATAATTATAGCATAGCAAGAGAATAAAATGTATAGACATTTACAATAAGTAGATTAATAATAAATGAAATAAAAAGAGAATAAGTTTTCGTAAAAGTTGATTTATATTGATAAAAGTGATAAAATGCTTTGTTAGAAATATAAAATTAGTGAGGTGAAATATGGGAAAAGTATCAATTATTACAGGTGGTTCTAGAGGCATAGGAGAAGCAATGGCTCTCAAACTTGGAGAACTTGGATATAATGTCGTTATAAATTATCGAAGCGATTCATCAAAAGTTCTTTCGGATAATTTAGCAGCTAAAATTAACAAAGATTATGGCGTAGAAACATTGGTTGTAAAGGCAGATGTAAGTAAATACGAAGATTGTGAAAATCTAGTAAAGTCTACAGTAGAAAAATTTGGAGATAAAATTGATGTCTTGGTAAACAATGCTGGCGTAACTAATAACTGCAACTGGATAGATATAAAGAGAGAACAATATGAAAATGTTATAAACACAAACCTTATGAGTTTTCTTCATATGACACATCTTGTACTTCCATATATGATTAATCACTCAAGTAAGGATTCTCAGTGCTGCATAGTAAACACTTCTTCAGTAGGTGGTCTTACAGGAGTTATCAACCAAGCAGACTACTGTGCGTCAAAATCAGGAATTATAGGACTAACTCGTGCTCTTGCACTTGAATTTGCAGGAAGAGGTGTAAGAGTAAATGCAATTGCTCCAGGAATGATTATGACAGATATGCTTAGAGGAGTAAATCAAGATGAATTAAAAGCACTTGCATCAACTATACCAGAAGGCTTCATAGGAGATGTATCTGATATAGCAGGAGCACTTTCATATATTCTTACAGCACCATATCTTACAGGTCAAATTATTTCTCCTAATGGCGGATTTGTTCTTCAATAAAAAATAAAAAATTTTGTAAAAAAAAGCGAGCTATTAGCTCGCTCTATTTTTAAGACCAGACAATGAGTTATTAAACTGTTTGTGGTCCTGCTGCAAGTACCTCATTGTACTTGTCGATGATTGTCTTTTGAATCATTTCTCTAGTCTCAGAGTTGATTGGATGAGCAATATCTTTGAACTCTCCATCTTTTCTCTTTACTGATGGCATAGCGATGAATAAACCATTGTCACCTTCAATAACTTTGATATCGTGAACTACGAATACTCCATCAATAGTTATAGCAGCAATTGCCTTCATCTTGCCTTCCTTTTCCATTGTTCTGATTCTTACATCTGTAATGTTCATGCCTTAAATGCCTCCCTTAAATAATACTTTACTATGATAGCACATTGAAAAAAAAAATCAAGAGTTATGTATTAAGAAAAAGTGAAAAATTACAATTAGAATGATTAAACTAGGGTTAGTTTGTTTTTTGACAAAATGTGCGTAAATGTAAAAAACACTTTAAGAAATAACTATATGGCAGGCTTTCATAACCTTTAATGCGGCATCGTGATTGTCGACACTTGTTCCAGCGCATAAATCTTTTTCAACAACGATGTTTTTCTCGGGATAAAAAGCTTTGATTAGTATAGCATTACTAACTACGCAGATGTCAGTGCAAAGACCTACGATAGTTATTTTGTCGTAGTCAGAAAGATACTTTGGGAAATCTTTATAACCAAAAGTATTTTTGATAAAAATTTCTTTCGCATTTTTTTCAAAAGGTTTAAGCTCACTGCAAATGTCGTGACCTGAAGTTCCTTCTATGCAATGTTTTACAGGGAGGAACTCACCCTCTTTTGTGTCCATATAGTTTTCATAGTGGGTGTCTTTTGTAAAATAAATATCTTCACTATCTTTGATGGCTTTTTCAATTCGTTCTTTCACACGAGGAACGATTGTCTCTGCTTCTTTAGAGCCAAGAGAGCCTGTGATAAAATCGTTTTGCATATCGATTACTATAAGACAATTTTTCATATTGTTGACTCCTTTGTTATAGGAATATAGATTATATTACACTTTCGTAGGGGCGGATAGTATCCGCCCAATTGTAGGGGCGAGCTTTGCGAGCCCTTAATTAAGTTTCTTTGTGTGTAATAGTGGATAGAGTTGTGAAAAAGCCACACCACCTATTATAAATATAATACCTAAAATTTGTAATAGTTGCAATCTTTCACCAAGTAAGATCGTAGAAAAAATTACAGCTGATACAGGGTCAAGGTAAGAAAAAATTGCAATTGTCGATATAGGAAGTTTTGGAATGGTTGAGTAATAAAAGAAACAAGAAACACCGGTATTGATAATACCAATCCATAAAACCGGAATCCAAGTAGTGCCAGTTATTTTTATGTGAATGCCAGATGTCAAAAGTAAAAATATGGTTACGAGGAAAAAGCTTGATACCAGTTGGCAGGTAGTGTTTTCTATACCTGTTGCATTTCTAATTTTTTTATTGAATAAAACCATCACTGCATAAAGTATCCCTGACATAAAGCCACAAAAAAGTCCATATATCTTACTTGGGTCGCCAGAAAAATTTGGATTTAGTAATAGGACTCCGACGAAGACAATGATTGCTCCAAGAATTTTTTCTTTGGTTAGTTTTTCTTTAAAAAATATTGGCGATAAA
The DNA here is from genome assembly GCA_017449075.1 of Lachnospiraceae bacterium. Taxonomy (GTDB): domain Bacteria; phylum Bacillota; class Clostridia; order Lachnospirales; family Lachnospiraceae; genus UBA3633. The sequence goes on along the minus strand of JAFSKG010000001.1, from coordinate 103,138 downwards.
AGCATAGCAATCATAGGCCCAAGATAGTATAAAACAGTTGATATGCTTACGCCAGCAGTTCTATATCCTTCAAATAAAAATATCCAACCAGCACCTAAGGCAAGTCCGGATAAAAATAAAAACAAAACATCATGCTTATCTCTAAGGCATAAATATTTTTCTCTATGAACAATGCTTACTATTATAAGGACCAAGCTTCCGATAACAGTTCTTAAAAAAACTATTTCTATGCTGCTAAGTGGTATGAAGTGCGCAACAATGCCGTGTGAGCCCATTATCAGTAGAGAGATAAGATAAAGTATTAAGTTTATGTCGGGTTTTTTCATGGTTTGCTAAGCCTCTATGATATCGTGGACATGTCCTTTGCCTTCTTCAAGTTGTTTGATAGATTTTTCTAGCCACTTCATGTTTGACTCGCTGTAAAATGGATCTTCGTTGTAAGTTAAATCAAAAGGTACCTTCTTCTCTTTTACAACCTTTTTTGCAAATACATTAAAGAGGCTAGACATGCTAAGCCCTATATTGTCGCAGAAATCTGCAAACTGCTCTTTAAGTTCGTTATCCATCCTTATATTTACATTTACCATAATAACCTCCATTGGTATACACTGTATTTATAGTATATTACACGCAATATTATATAAATTTTAGATAATTATAGCAAATTTATAGTATTTATCAATATTTTTGCCATAAAATTGTTATAAAGGTTGCCAAAGAAAGCCATTACGAAAAAGTATACAAAGCTTGCTTCTAATGAAAGAAAACTATTGCTATTTAATTAAATAATTAGTTATAATGAAGTGCAAAAAATTACACAAGTAGTTTTTGTAATTAAGAGAAAGGAGAAAGTGTAACAGGTTATTAAGTTTAAAAAATCTGTTATACGAGAAAAAAATGATCAAAAAAAGAATGCTAGCGACAGCAATGTGCTTATGTATGGTTATTTGCAGCACCTTACCAATTCTAGCAAATAATAATAAAGCGGCAAATACTAAAATCGTTTTATTAGCAAGAGCTTCTGCAGGTGGTGGAGGTGGCTCTTCAAGCGGTGGTGGTGGTTCTTCAGGCGGTGGAGGTTCCTCAAGCGGAGGTGGTGGAGGTGGCTCTTCAAGTGGCGGTGGCGGCGGAGGTCGCTCTTCAAGTGGCGGTGGTGGTTCTTCAGGCGGTGGAGGTTCCTCAAGCGGAGGCGGTGGAGGTAGCAGTAGATCTTCAAGTGGTGGTGGCAGCGGTAGATCATCAAGTGGTGGTGGAGGTGGATCAAGAAGCATAACACGAGGAGCAAGTGGTGGTGGAGGTGCCGATGATCCTGATTGGACTCCATCAGAAATGCCAGTTGATATTACTGGGAGCAGCAATGGTCAAAATAATTCATCATCAAATAGTGGGACACGAGTTGTTAGATCATCTGGTGGCGGTGGTGGAAATGGTTCAACTGAGGTAGGTCCTGGAGTTACAAATAACGCAGGTAGTGGAAGTGATAATGGTTGGGTTAAGAACACAAGTGATAATAAATGGTATTATTATGAAAATAGTGGTTCAACAAATGCAAATAAAACAACTGGTTGGAAAGAAATAAGCGGGTCTTGGTATTATTTCGGTTCTGATGGAGCAATGTATCAAAACTCTATTACACCAGACGGTTATGTTGTTGATTCAAATGGTGCTTGGATAAAGTAAACTAATATTTCAAAATGCTAAGCAAAATGCTTAGCATTTTTGTTCATAGAAATTTCAAAGTTTTTTCGTTAAAAATTAACAATAATTATTTATACTTTCTATATGAAACGAAAAGTTTCAAATAGTTATCTTTAAATATTTTGAAAACAACGATATTTAATAGATAAGCTAAGAAAGGAGAAACAATTATGAAAAAGAAAATTTTAGCATTAGCTGTAGCTTCAATATTAGGAGTTAGCTCTATAGCATTTAATTCATTTGCAGAAGGAGTAAATAACCAAGTAGGTCAAGAAAGACAGATGGGCGAAAGACCTGAAAGACCAGAAAACGAGATATTTGGAAAAATCACCGCTATCTCTGAAAATTCAGTAACAATATCTCTTGCTGAAATGAAAAAACCTGAAGATGGGCAAGGTGGATTTAGACCAGAGAGAAATAATCAAAACGAAAATATAGATGCTACAGGAAATCAAAATGGGTTTAAGCCTGAAGAGAGAAAAGAATTAACAGAAGAGCAAAAAGCAGAGATGAAGAAAAAAATGGAAGAAATGTTTACACTTACGGGTGAGACAAAAACCATTGATATTTCAAAAGCAGACTTTAATGCATTTGGTAGAGGTCCAAAAGATGGAAATAAACTTCAGGGTGCTGCCATAAACTCAAATGACAATGTAAAAGAAAGTCAAAAAGTAGAAAAGACATACAAAGATTATCAAGTTGGAGATTACATATCTATAGAACTCGAAAGTGCAGGTTCAAACACTGCAAAAACAGTAAGAGATGCATTTATGATGCGTGGTATGGGACCAAGAGGTGGACAAGGTATGCCACCACAAGGTAATGCTACATTAAATTAGCCTCCTCCAAATAATAAGTTATAAAAAAACCTTCTGGTAAAACAGAAGGTTTTTTATTTGGTATTTTTTTAGTTGAAAAATTGTGATATAATATTACGTTACACATTATTTATATAAGAAAATATATAATAATTAAAAAATTAAAAGTGTTATTGTAAAATTAAAAATATGACAAATGTAGTTGAAAATTATGATGCAGTTGTAGTTGGTGCTGGTCATGCTGGTTGTGAAGCGGCACTTGCACTTTCTCGTCTTGGTTTTAAGACGATTGTATTTACTGTGTCAGTTGACAGTATTGCTCTTATGCCTTGTAATCCAAATATTGGAGGAAGTAGCAAGGGCCATATAGTTCGCGAGATAGATGCTTTAGGTGGTGAGATGGGTAAATGTATCGACAAGACATTTATTCAATCAAAGATGCTTAATTGTAGTAAAGGTCCTGCAGTTCATTCTCTCCGTGCTCAGGCTGATAAGCAGTGGTATACAAGGGAAATGAGAAGGACTCTTGAAAACCAGGAGAACTTGACTATTCGCCAAGCGGAAGTGGCGGAACTCATTACTGAAGAAATAGGGGCTCGTGAAACTCGCCCATACGATGATGTAGGGGCGAATGAAAAAGGTGTAGGGGCGAACGCTTGCGGAGCCCTAAAAAAAATCATAGGAGTGAAAACAGTTTCTGGTGCGACTTATTTTGCGAAGACAGTAGTTCTTGCAACAGGTGTCTACTTAAATGCTCGTTGTCTTTATGGAGATGTTATAGAACACACAGGACCAAATGGACTTAAGGCAGCAAATCACCTTACTGAAAGTTTATTAAAAGAAGGGATAACTATTAAAAGATTTAAGACAGGGACTCCTGCTCGTATAGATAAACGTTCGCTTGATTTTTCTAAGATGGAAGAACAAAAAGGCGATGTACCAATTGTGCCATTTTCATTTTCTACTGACCCAGACAGCATTCAAAAAGAACAAGTTAGTTGTTGGCTTACATATACAAACGAGACAACTCACGATATCATAAGAAAAAATATTGCCCGCTCTCCTCTTTTTTCTGGTGTGATAGAGGGAACGGGTCCAAGATATTGTCCTTCGATTGAAGATAAGGTGATGAAATTTCCAGATAAGGATCGCCATCAGATTTTTGTAGAGCCTGAAGGCCTTTATACAAATGAAATGTATTTATCTGGTATGAGCTCTTCTCTTCCAGAAGATGTGCAGCATCAGATTTATAGGACGATGCCAGGATTTGAAAATGCAGTTATCGTCAGAAATGCCTATGCGATTGAATATGATTTGATTGATTCGACGGAATTAAAGCCTTCACTAGAATTTAAAAATATTGCGGGGCTCTTTGGTGCAGGGCAAATTAATGGTTCATCTGGTTATGAGGAGGCGGCTTGCCAAGGATTTATGGCAGGTGTAAATGCGGCAAGGCTCATGCAAGGAAAAGAGCCAATCATACTTAAGAGATCAGATGGTTATATCGGAGTTTTGATTGATGACCTTGTGACAAAGGATACAACTGAGCCATATCGTATGATGACGAGTCGTGCAGAGTATAGGCTTCTACTTCGACAAGACAATGCAGATTTAAGGCTAACAGAGATTGGCTATGAGATAGGGCTCATTTCAAAAGAGCGACTTGACTATGTAAATAGTAAAAAAGAAATGATACAAAAAGAAGTTGAGCGACTTAAAAATACTCATGTAGGGGCAAATGAAAAAATAAATTCATTCCTTAAAAGCCTTGGTACTACTGAACTTTTGAGTGGTGTGACCTTGGCGGACCTTTGCAAACGACCAGAACTTTCATATGAAATAATTGCAGAAATAGATGAAGAAAGACCACGTCTGCCAAGAGAAGTTTCGGAGCAAGTTGGAATAGAGATAAAGTATGAAGGTTATATTGCTCGTGAAATGCAGCAGGTTGAAAGTTTTAAAAAGATGGAAGGTAAAAAAATTCCTGCGGATTTAGATTATGATAAAGTAATAAACCTAAGAATAGAGGCAAGACAAAAACTTAAAAAGTTTAGACCGGAAAACATTGGTATGGCATCAAGAATTTCAGGGGTGAGCCCGGCGGATATATCGGTGTTGTTGGTGTATTTGAAAAAATAAAGTGTTAAAAATTGACAAAAGCTTAAGAATTTTATATAATGTCTAAAACGGAGTGCCACTCCGTTTTGGACGGAGTATAAAATGAATATAAAAAGGCATATAGAAAGCATAATAGATTATGGGTTAAAACAAACTAAAGTCTTGCTGGTTACTGGACTAAGGCAATCAGGCAAGACTTTTATTATGCAAAATCATTATAAAAAATATGAATATGTTACATTTGATGACAACAATGAATTAATTACTGCAGATAAAGATCCACAATTGTTTTTTAAAGATAGAACATATCCTCTTATTATAGATGAAGCACAGTATTCACAAAATATCTTTAGAACAGTAAAATTAATAGTTGACAAATCTAAAAAAAGGGGTCAATTAATTTTAACTGGCAGTCAAAGCTTTGATTTGATGGAAAAAGTTAATGAATCGCTTGCTGGACGAATTTCTATCATTGAAATGTCTAATTTATCTTTGAGAGAAATAGCTAAGGTACAGTTTAGTCAATGTTTTGTTCCGAGCAAAAAGTATATAAAAAGCAGAGAAAAAGAATTAGTTGATTATAAAGATTTGTGGGGCAAGATTCATAGGGGTCAGTTCCCAGAGCTTACTAGTGACAAAAAGAGGAACTGGGAATGGTTTTATAGAGATTATATTAACACGTATCTTGAAAAAGATATAAGGAAAATAATTAATATAAAAAATGAGATTTCATTTAAAAAGTTTTTAGTATGTATTGCAGCAAGAACTGGTAACGAAATTGTTTATGATGAGATAGCAAGCGAGGTTGGAAAAGATGCAAAAACAATAAAAGAATGGATTTCAATAGTCGCTCAAACGGGTCTAATTAAAATGGTGCATACTTATAAAAATAGTGTATTGAAGCGAATGATTAAAAATCCCAAATTATATTTTATGGATACAGGCTTAGTTTGTTATCTTGTAGGATGGAAAACTAAAGAGCAAGCTAAAAATGGTGCTATGGCAGGAAGTCTGTTTGAAACATTTGTCTTTTCAGAAATTGCAAAGAGTTATTTAAATGCAGGAAAAGCTCTAGATAATATTTATTATTATAGAGATAAAGATAAAAAAGAAATTGATTTTATAATTGAAGAGAATGGTATATTATATCCTATTGAAATAAAAATGTCAGCAACAATAGATATACATTGGGATAAATATAATAATTATTTATCAAAAGTAAAAAACAAAAAAGTTGAAAAAATCACTGTTATATGCCAAGTTGATAAAAAGTATGTGCATGAGAATATGATGGTGTTGCCAGTAAGCTATATATAAAAAGAGGAAAAAGGGCTATGAATAAAAATATTATACCTGATATAGAAGATACATTAGATCTATCTAAAGACGAATTTATTGATAAATACGTTGGAGACATTTTTGATGTAGATGCAGAAGCTATTTTGTATGAAAGACTTTATAGATTTGTGAATAAATATGATGATTATTTAATAAAGTATAATTATTGGTATAGGTCTAACGATACCAAAGCTATACCTGGTGGCCAAATTGATTTTATTGTGTGTAAAAAAGAGATAGGATTTGCACTTTTAGAAGTAAAAGCAGGAAAATTTACGCAAGTTAAATTAGATACAGCATTTCATCAAACTTTGAAAGGAAACTATTCGTTGAATAGCGACATCAATGTTTACAATATTGTATTTTTTCCTGAAGACGAATTAGATGATATTAAAAAGAATCAGTATATAAATAATAATGACAAAAAAGATAAAACATATATACTTGATAAAAAAGATTTTAACAAATGGGATAAGCCAGAAGAAATAAAGAAATATTTTGATGATTTTTTTAATGATGAGAGAAGATATAGAGTGAAGAAGACAAATACTGATAAGATCATAGCCCGAGAATTTGACATCGAAAATTATAACAAAGATAGAGAAATGGAAAGAATTGTTAAAGAGCAAAAATTAATAAATGATAAAACCAAAATAATAAATATTGTAAAAAATAGTGGATTTAATTGTTTTGTTTTAAGAGGATATTCTGGAACAGGCAAAACATTTATAGCCATGAATATTGCGAAAGATAGTGAAAAAAATGTTCTATATATCTGTAGAAATAGTGAATTAATTAAAGCCATTAGTAAGTATTTTGATAATGATATAAGTTTTAATATTGAAGATAGCAAATACACTAACTATAAATATCCTATAAGTGGAAAAGAACAAATAGAAAAAGCAATATATAAATCATCTATTAATTCAAAAACCTTGACTCTTTATAAACTAAACTTAGAAGAAAAAAAAGTCAATTGGTCAGAGTTAGAAAAACTAACTGATGAAAATGATTTGATTATAATTGACGAAGTTCAAGATTCAGGATATAAAGAAATCAAACTTTTGTTAGACAAAGTAATAAATGATAAGGATAAACAGTTATATTTAGTAGGTGACAGAAAACAATTTACAAATGAAGCAAAGAGACAAGATTTTAATAGTATTAATAATGTTATATTGAAACTTAAAAATGATAAACAAATATTATATTTAGATTTAGGAGATGATAACTGTAGAAATGACATAGATATAAAAAGATTTATCTATAAATTAATTGATAAAACTTATCTTGATGAACAAACAATAATCAATAGAATAAAAGTTGTGTTTACAAATAATTTTGATGAACAGAATAAAAGAATAGCGGATTGGATAGAAAAAGAAAAGAAAGACATTATTGTAATAAACAATGAGACTGGAAAGTTAAATATTAGAGAAAAGTATTTATCATCAAATTATGTTAAAGGGTGTGAATATAATGAAGTTGTATTAATAGGTTGTAAAAAATGTCAATTGCTATATAGCAATGAATTTGAAATAGATAGACAACAATTATCACAAGCAGCAGGAAGAGCTAAAAAAGAATTGACCTTGGTATTTTATACAAAAAATGACGATGAAAAGAAAGAAATCAAAGATATATTACAAAATGATTATAAATTTGATGAGAATTGTTTTATATAAAATTTTGTAGTTTGATAAAAACTAATTACATTCTATAATTAAAATTGTGTAACAAATATAAAAACGAAATTCAGAAATATTTTATTAATTAAATATGAGAGTTTATTATTTTGAAAGTATTAAGAAGTAAGTAAGAGTGACAAAAAGAATATTGATGATGAGCACTTCATCTCCAGTGACAAAATACTCATTATTTTATAATGGTGAGAATGTGGCTAATGAGCGGATGAATGATAAAAAGTTTCTTAAGTTAGTTAAGGAAAACAAGTTATTTGGACTTTAATTGGCAAGCCTGTAAAAGTATATTATTTATATGAGAAAGAATATGACGTTGACAAATATCGGTGTTTTTGCTACACTAATAGAAAAATACCGACATTTTTATGTAAATTTTCTGTAAAATAACATTAAAAGTATGATATTTAGGAGTAATTATGCGAGCATATTATAAAAGACATATAAAAAAAGCCATAGATAGTAATTTAAAAGACTACCCTTCTATTTTGCTTACTGGTGCACGGCAAGTTGGTAAAACAACTATTTTTGAGAATGAATATAATTACAAAATGATTAGCTTAGATAACATCAATATCTTGGAAAGCATAAAAAATGATGCAGCAGGGGTTATTGCTTCGTATGATAAACCTCTAGTTATTGATGAGGTGCAAAGAGAACAAAATGTTTTTACTGCTTTAAAATATTTAATTGATAAAGACAAAAAAAATGGAGAATATTTACTAACTGGTTCGCAAAAGTTTGAGTTAATGAAAAATGTAAGCGAAAGTCTATCGGGGCGAATAGGTATACTGCAGTTACTTGGTTTATCAAATAGAGAATTAAATAGTGAAGAGTTTTATGATGCATTTATTCCTACTAAAGAATATTTACTAAATCGCAAGCCAAAGAATAGTTTTAATCAAAAAAAAATTTGGGAAAATATTCAAAGAGGAAGTTTTCCTAAATTATATGATGAGACAGATTTTGATTTTGAAAGATTTTATTCTAATTACATCGATACTTATGTCGAAAGAGATGTGAGAAGCATTTTGAATGTTACGAATTTATATACATTTATACAGTTTATGACGGTTCTTGCAAGTAGGACTGGTCAAGTTTTGAATATGAATGACATTGCGAAAGATATAGGAATTAATGTTGGCACAGTGAAGAAGTGGTTATCAGTTCTTGAGACCTCTAATTTAATATATTTTTTGCAACCATTTTCTTTAAATGTGAATAAGAGAATAATTAAATCTCCAAAAATTTATTTTACTGACACAGGGATAGTTTGTTATCTTTGTAAATGGCTTACTGCAGAAACATTAAAAAACGGAGCTATGGCAGGGCAAATATTTGAAACTTATGTTGTAAGTGAGATTTTAAAATCATATTATAATGCTGGAAAGAAACCAAATATGTTTTATTTTAGAAATACGGATGCACAAGAAGTCGATTTGGTTTTTTATGAGAATGGAAAAATTTATCCTATAGAAATTAAGGCAACTAACAAAGCAGATGTAAGAACAATAAAAAGATTCAAAGTGTTGTCAACTTATTTTCCAAATGTTGAAGTTTCGTCAGGTGGAATCATTTGCACTGAAGAAGAACTGATGCCATTAGGAAATGATAAGTATATAGTACCAGTAGATTATATTTAAAGCATTAAATCCTGACTTGAGGAAGTGACAAGAAATCCTTGACAATTTTTGAAAACATGGTGTTATAATAATAAGTGGGCTGGTAGAACCTTAAGTCCAACCAAAGGCGGGGAATTTCCTCGCCATTTTTATTGTAATTTTATGCATATTGTTTAGGTATGAATTCAATTTTTAAAACCATATCTAAGGCATTTGCTATTTTTTTGAGAATCTTTAGAGATGGCTTTCTTACACCTGTTTCAAACTTACTAATATCAGCTTGATTAATTCCAGTTTTGACAGATAATTCTTTTTGAGTAATATTCTTATCAACACGTGCTTTAATAATGGTTCTTATCAATTCCATTTCAGGTTGTAAATTGTCCCATTCTTTTTTGAAGTTCTTATTTTTTAATTGTTGGTTTAAATATTTTTTTAAATCGCTCATATTATTTTTTCTTATTCCTTTCAATATATTCGTTTTTGTATTTTTTAGCTAATTCTATTTCGTTACTAGGTGTTTTTTGTGTTTTCTTAATGAAACCATTTGTTATTATTATCTTTTTATCAATGTAGAAAAAGAATAAACTTCTAGTTATGTTGTTTCCACTAATTGCGCGTAGCTCAAATAGTCCATTTCCTAAACTTTTTGTAAAAGGTTCTCGCAAATCATTACCGTTTTCTTCAAGTAAGTGAATCATCATAAGGGTTTTAGCCCGAAGTTTAACATCAAGATTATTTAAGAAATCTATAAAAGGGGATTTCTTCTCTTTGTCTCTATAAAATATTACTTGGTAATTCTTTTTCATAAATACATTATATGGCAAAAATGCCATATTGTCAATATAAAAAAGGCATAAATATATTGTTTATTTTTGATAAAAATATGGTATAATAAAAGTTGCCAAGTCAATTAAATATTTTTTATTGGGATTAATGATTATATCATTAGTCATACAAGACACATTTTTATCTTAGTAAAAATGTGGGTTCGATATTATATTCTTGTATGATTATGATATTTGATTGGCTTGGCGGCTGAATTCACAATTTTCGCTCAGGGGTTCAGCCTCTGGGCTTTTTATTTGGGGGCGAAAAGAAGGAGGGAGAAATGAATGATAAATATTTAAAACAAATTGAAGAAACATTAAAAGTAATGAGCGACAAAGAGTTTATAGAAAACAAAGAGGATATTAGATATATTGTTACAAAAAACAAGATAATAAAGGAGATTTGTATATGAGACCAGAATTAGAAAAATTGTTTTTTAAATCAGTAGTCCAAGCAGTTGTAAATGAAGAGGAAGAATTAAACAATCTTTTTGCTAATAATAGCGAAAAGTATAAAACTCTTCTACCTTATGGAGTTAGTTGCTTGTTTGAGACAACATATGTCTATATAATAATTAAGCAATTATTAAAGAATAAGTTTCCATTGTTAGCAAGCTGGGAACATCCGTACCCAAGTAATAATAGTTTAAAAGCTGATTTAGCATTGTTAAATGATAAAGACAATATTAATTCTTTTGTTGAATTTAAAATATGGGAGTCGGAGGATGCTCAAGAAATTAAATCTGATATTGATAAATTAAAACAAGAAACAGAAGTTAGTGATAAGTATATTGTTGCCATAGAGTATAATAGTGAGTGTATTAATGAAAATGGAATTTTTCTAGAAAATAATTTGGGATTAAACGTTATTTATAAAACTCGGTTGATAACTAGTTTTTTTGAAGACGATAATAACAAACAAGTGCCTATGAATATTTATTTTACAAAAATAAAAAAACAATAACATGTCCTATGTAAGTTGTTTGTGAAATTAATAGATACTAAAACGGCGGGGGATTTCCCCGCCATTTTATTTGAATTTTGATATCGTTTTTTTAAGGTTTTCGGTACCGTTTTTTTAAGGCATTGGGCTCATAAAACTCGCCCGTACGAATCGGTGGGGCTCGCAGAACTTGCTCATACTAAGAAAAGAACATTGAATTTCAGCAAAAAAGGTGCTATAATCACTGTATTACAAATAGAACACACCGTGTTAAAGGAGTTTTTATGGCAACAGCAACTTTTAGTATAAGAATGGATAATAGTTTAAAAAGAGATTTTGCCGATATATGCAAAAGTTTTGGGATGAATGTGAGTACTGCTATCAATGTATTTGCAAAAACTGTGGTAAATCAAAAGAAAATACCATTTGAAATAGTTTCTCCTTATAGTGACGACTTTGTGGGTAGTGTAAATACTCTTAGAGATGAAGCAAGAAAAAATAATAAGACAGGTATGTCACTTGCAGAAATTAACAAAATCATTAAGTCAACAAGAAAGGAGAAAAACTTGTAGTGAATAAATTTCTTGTTGTATTTGATACTAATGTTATAGTGTCTGCACTTTTGTCTGAAGATGTTGATAGTAATGAAGTAAAATTAATGGAGTACATTAATTTAAATATTATCAAACCGATTTTTAGTGATGATATTATGAAAGAATATAAAGAAGTACTATCCCGAAAAGAATTTGAATTTAACAAGAAAAGTGTTGGTGATATGATTGCGAGGTTTAAGAAAAAAGGAATATTAGTTAAACCACATAAGTTAGATATTAATTTTAAAGATATTTCCGATCTGAAATTTTATGAAGTGGTTATGGAAAAGAAAGATAAAAATGCTAAATTGGTCACTGGAAATATAAAAGATTTTCCAATAGATAAAAGAATTGTAACACCGCGCGAGATGTTAAAACTCATTGAAAAATAAGTATTGTTTTTTAAGAGTTATTAAGTTCTTTTACATAGTTCTTTAATTCATTACTAAAATCATTTATGCCATCCATAGTGATGGCTTTTTTAGTGATTTGATAATTTTAGTTACAATATTTGATACTGCTTTTTTAAGGTTTTTGATACCGTTTTTTTAAGGTTTTCAGTACCGTTTTTTTAAGGCGTTGGGCTCGTAAAACTCGCCCCTACGAAATAGTATAATGTCGCAAAAATAGTGGATTTATGCTATATTATTATAATAATTTAAATACCCATTTTGTTTAAAGATATTGGCATTTAGTGATATATTAACAAAAAAGGAGGCAACCATGGGTAAATATAATGGGTAGATTTCTTGTCAATAACGGTATGACCGAGGAAGATTTACACAATTGGTATGAAAAATTAACAGATGAAAATTATAGTGACCCAGATTAGAAAATAAATTAGAGCAAGTTGGAAGAAAGAAAAATCATGAAGAGAAATGATTTAGATGAAATCGGGTATAAAGGCTATAGAAGTTGTGCTCGAAAGAAACGATATAAAACTGAAAAAGAAGCCAGTGCAAAGGCAAAAGAATACAGAATGAATTACTATTTTTGTGACATTTGCAAAGGCTATCATTTGACGAGTCAGAAAGGATAATGCGAAATGGATGTATTTGACATAATAGGGCCAATAATGGTTGGACCAAGTAGCAGTCATACTGCAGGAGCTTGCCGTATCGGAAAATATGCAAGGGGAATATTATCTGAAGAGCCGATGAATGCAGTGATAAAGCTTAGCGGCTCTTTCAAGAAGACATATAAAGGACATGGCACTGATAAGGCTATAATTGCAGGGCTTCTAGGCTTTAATGAAGATGATGAAAGAATAAGAGAAAGTATTGAGATTGCTAAAAAAGAAGGCAGAAACTTCACTATCCTTGAAGAAGATATTGAAAATACGCATGCAAATACAGCAGAGATAATTATGACTAAGGCAAATGGCGAAAAAGTTGTGATTCAAGGCTCTTCTATTGGCGGTGGAAACATACTTATAACAAAGATAAATGATGCGAAAGTAAATATAAATGGGCTTTTTGATGTGCTTGTTGTAGGTCACGTGGATATACCAGGAATGGTCTACAAGATTACTAAAGTTTTGTATCAATGGAAAATTAACATAAATGGCTTATCGCTTCATAGAGAAGAAAAATCTGGGAATGCTGTAGCGATAATTGAAGTTGATGACAAAATAGATGATAAACTTTGTGATGAGATGAGGGAAGTTGAAAATGTCAAATATGTGACATTGTTACGTTCACTTAAATAGGAGCAAAATATGAAATATTTATCTATTAAAGAATTAATAAATGAAGCAAAAAAGAGCGACCTCAGAATTTCAGAACTTGTGAAAACAAGTCAGTCGAAGGAACACAATGTTTCCGTAGATGAATTATGTGCAAAAATGAAAAAAACCTATGAAGTTATGAAAGAATCTATAGAGACAGGTCTTAGCAAAAAAAGTAATCTTAAGATAGAACAAAATGATGCTTCGAAAATTTATAAAAAATATGTTGATGACGGAAAGAGCATATTTGGCAGTAAGGTGGGTCAAGCCGTTGCTATGGCTATGGCTGTTTCAGAAGTAAATGCAGGTATGGGGAAAATAGTTGCCGCTCCTACGGCTGGAAGTTGTGGAATAATTCCGGCTGCCATAGTAACTATAAAAAACATTTATGGAATTAGTGAAGAAAAAGTTATAGATAGTCTATTTACAGCCTCAGCTATAGGAATGGTTATATCAAATGTGATGGATATAGCAGGTGCCTCTGGTGGATGTCAGGCAGAGTGCGGTGTAGCACAAAGTATGGCAGCAGCTGCTATAGTAGATATGCTTGATGGGGACTATGAGCAGATTGCAAATGCGGTTGCCATAAGTCTTAAAAATATTGAAGGACTTGTATGTGACCCTGTGGCTGGTCTTGTAGAATGTCCTTGTATAAAAAGAAATGCAAGCGGAGTTATAAATGCAATCCTTGCAGCAGATATGGCACTTGCTGGTGTAGTAAGCATAATCCCAGTTGATGAAGTAATTCAATCTGTAAAACAAGTTGGAGACATAATGGATGATAGATTAAAAGAGACAGCGATGGGTGGTCTTGCAGCGACAGAGACGGGAAAAGTTATAATGAAGTAATTAGTAAGTTTAATATGTCAAATTTTCAGCAACAAGTTTCGAAAAAATTTTATTATTTAATTGCAACATGCTACATGACAGCTGGTATTGTTGACGTTATTGTCGGAAGCGTGTGGCCGGTAATTGCGACATCATTAAGAGTGGACATTTCTCTTATCGGAGTACTTGTGATGCTTAGTTATATTGGTTCAATTGCCACAAGCCCAAACACATACAAAATAAGAAAAAAAATTGGAACTAATTACACTATGGTTCTGTCAATGCTTTGTTTTGTGGTGTCACTAACTATTTATATATTTGCAAAAACCATATATTCACTAGCTATTGGTATGTTTGTAAACGGTATAGGATATGGATTGCTTGAAGTGAATGTAAGTAGTTATGTGCTTAAAGCATATGGAATAAGAGAAGAAGCTATTTTGTTTTCGTTGTGGAGTCTCGGCTCTGTCATAGGGTCAGCAATAATGGCAATAAGTATAAGTTATTTTCCTTCTTATCAAAGTGGATTTGGAGTTCTTATAGGAGCCTTACTTATCAATATCGCTTTACTTATACGCACTAAGGCAAAATGGGTGGTAGAAAGGCAAAGCTTGCCAAAAGAATTATTGGAACTTCACTCTGTTACTGAAGAAGAAAAGAAAATAGTTGTAAAAGTAAATGATATTATAAAAAACAAAAAAGAAGTTTTTGTACTTATATGCTTTTTTCTAGTGCAAGGTGTAGTTATTACATTAAATACTATAGCATCAACTATATTAGTTACAAAAGGCGGTATAAATGATAATACAGCTGTTAGCTTGGTGATTATCTATTTTGCAGCGTTATTTTTTGGGAGAATTGTATTTGGAAAGTTTGCTGAAAAAAGCAGTGTTATGAAAGTTATAAAAATAAATACTATATTAGTAATTATGTTGTTTATTTTGCTATACTTGAGTCCAAACAACAAATTTATCATATTTAGTATTTTGATATTAACAGGTTTTACAGCCTCTCCCCTCCTACCTCTTTTTAATGCTAGTATAAAAGAATTGTTTGATATTAAGTTTTTGTCGGCATTACTTGGGTACGGCGATGTGTGTGGAGTTATAGGTATTATTATAATATCAGGGCTATCAACATTAATCATGAAAATGACATCTATTAACTATGTACTACTATCTTTTGTGCTTTTTATGCTTATAGTGTATGTGTTACTTCGAAAAATTGAGCAAATTAAAAAATAGAATATACTAAATAAAAAAGCGACTGGATTTTTGTAGAGATGCAAATAACCTAAAAAGTCGTTTTTTTATTGTTTTTTCAAGCAAGTTTTTATTAAACACTTGTGAATAAGTATTCCTATAAAAACGCCGAAACTGTTTAAAATTAGATCATCTACATCTGAAACTCTTGGCATAAACATCTGAGTTAATTCAATAAATAAAGTATATAAAAAACCTATCAGCATAACCTTGCCATATGAAATATTCCAAAGAAGTGGAATGCAAATTCCAATAGGCACAAACAATAAAGTGTTTCCGACTATGTTGATTAGAACAAAAATTATAGTGGAGTTTTCGTTTTTATAAATCAAAAGTTTTTATTTACAATTTCACTTTATATGTGTTATAATAATTAATTAAAATAAATTTTGGTTTTAATAAAATTAGATTTTTAATTATTGGAGGATACTAATATGGCTAAGAAAGAAGCAAAAAAGAAAACAACAACAAAAACAGTGAAGAAAAAGGCTGCAAAGACAGCAAAAGCTAAGAAAAAAACTTTAAAGGCAAATAAGCCAATAAAGAGAACTGAAAAGAAGGTTTCTAAGAAAGTAAAACAAAATTCAAAGAAACCATCTACTAAGCCAAAAAAAGCAAAAGCAGTAAACAAAGTTGAGCCAAAAGTAGATGTTAATAAATGGTTCTTTTTCTAGTTAATGGTCATGGTTATAAATTATAAGTATTATCTTGAAGTTGTAGTAAGAATAATTGTGGCTGCTATTTGTGGTGGCACCATTGGTTTTGAAAGAGAAAAACGAAACAATAATGTAGGCGTTAGAACATACATGACAGTGTGCTTAAGCACAGCGGTTGTAATGATTATTGCGAAAATGTGTTTTAGGGACACTAATTCTGGTGATGTAACTCGTATGGCTGCTGCGGCAATCCAAGGTATAAGTTTTCTTGGTATAGCTGCTTCGGTTGGTTTAGTTTTCGTTGGACATGTCTGGATACAATTAATTGAAACTTATAAAAAGGGCAAGAAGAAGTAAGTCGTTTATGACGCGTTTTTAGTAACGCGTTTTTTATTCTATGGACTTTTCTAATTTTAAAATTCAAATTTCAAAATCTTTCATTGACTTTGTTGGCATTGATTTGAATAGTGAACAATGCCAAGCTTTTTTTGAATTTATGAATTTGCTTATCGAGAAGAATAAAGTTATGAACTTGACAGCCATAACTGATCCTAATGAAATTATTTTAAAACATTTTGTTGACTCTTCTATTTTGATTAAGTTTTATGGAGAAGATTTTTTTGATGGAAAGAAGTTAATTGATGTTGGAACAGGTGCGGGTTTTCCTGGGTTACCGCTGGCAATTCTTTGCCCTACAGCTAAGTTTGTTTTATCTGATACTTTGGGTAAGAGAATAGATTTCCTTAGAGAAGTTATAGAGAAGTTAAAGATAAATAATGTTGAATTGGTTAAAGCAAGAGCTGAGGATTTGGGTAAAGATTTAATGTTTAGAGAAAAGTTTGACTCTTCTGTTTCAAGAGCAGTTTCGAATATTTCAGTTTTGGCAGAATACACCCTTCCATTGGTTAAAGTTGGTGGAATAGATGTTTTGTTCAAGATGGATGATTGTGATTCTGAATTGAGTGAAGGTAGCAAATCAATTTCAACTCTTGGTGGAAAGTTTCACGTGAAACATTCTTATGGCCTGATTAAGGGAGAACCCAAAAGGTGCATCCTTGAAATTGAAAAAGTTAAATCAACCCCAAAACAATTTCCAAGAAAAGCAGGAACACCATCGAGGGAGCCAATCAAGTAAAAAACTCAAAATTTTTATAAATTTCGACAGAATTATTAAACGCCTCATAAAAAGAGGTGTTTTTTATTGTTTCACGTGAAACATTTAACTTGACAAAAAACGCTAAAAAAGATATAATAACATGGTTAAAAATAATGAGGTGAAAATATGGCAAAAGTAATTTCAATTACAAATCAAAAAGGTGGAGTTGGTAAAACAACAACGGCAATAAATTTGTCTGCAGCTCTTGCTGAGGCAAACCAAAAAATCCTGTTAGTTGATTTCGACCCACAGATAAATGCAACAACCGGATTAGGTGTTGAATTAGATGATGATGACAAAACAATTTTTGATGCAATCCACGATGCAAATAAAACAAAAAACATTATAACTAATGATGTGATAAAAAACTTAGATGTTCTTCCTGGCTCAATCGAACTATCAAGTTTAGAATCAGAACTACTTAATAAAGAAAATAGGGAATCAGCTTTAAAGAATGTAATCGATACAGTAAGGGATGACTATGACTACATTATAATAGATTGTCCTCCTGCTGTCGGAGTACTAACTGTAAACGCGTTAGTAGCATCAGACGCGTGTATAATTCCCGTGCAATGCGAGTACTTTTCTCTCGAAGGCTTGAACCAAGTCCTAAATGCAATCGAACTTATCAGAAGCAACATGAACCCTAACTTAAAAATCGAAGGCCTCCTATTCACTATGTATGATGCAAGAACAAGACTTGGACAAGATGTTGTGTCGATGGTCAAAGGAAATATGGATGTAAAAATTTTTGAAACAATGATTCCGAGAAATATAAGACTTGCAGAAGCGCCAAGCAATGGCATGAGCATTTTAGATTATGATAGCTCATCAATTGGTGCAGATAGATACAGAAAATTAGCGGGTGAAATTTTAAGAAATAGCGAGGTTTAATATGGCAAATGTAAAAAGAGGATTAGGAAAATCGTTTGGAAAAATTTTTGGAGAAGATAAAATCCAAAATGAAAATACGAGTACAGCAACATTGGAAAGAGAGCCGCAAGTTGTTGAAAAGGTTGTAGAAAAAGTTGTTGAAGTACCGGTTGAAAAAGTCGTTGAGAAAGTTGTGGAAGTGCCAGTTGAAAAAATTGTAGAAAAAATTGTCGAAGTTCCATCTGGTGAAAATGTAACAGGCTCTCCCCTTCAAGTAAATATTAATTTTGTTCAGCCAAATCCTAATCAACCAAGAAAAAATTTTGATGAAGAAAAATTAAAGGAGCTTGCTGAATCAATAAAAAACTATGGTGTGATAGAGCCAATAGTTGTTAGAAAAGTTGGACCTGTTCACTATGAGATAATTGCAGGTGAAAGAAGACTTCGTGCATCAAAAATTGCAGGTCTTACAGAGGTTCCAGTAATCATAAAAGATTATTCTGATGATGAAAGAAAAATTATAACTCTCCTTGAAAATGTTCAAAGAGAAGATTTAAATTCGGTAGAAAAAGCATTTGGCTATAAAGCACTTATAGATGAGTTTAACTTGACTCAAGATGAGGTTGCAGAAAAAGTTGGAAAAAGCCGTTCTGCTATAGCAAATACTCTTCGTATATTATCGCTTGACCCAGCCCTTCTTGAAATGATAAAAGAAGGGGTACTAAGTGAAGGCCATGCAAGAGCGCTTCTTAGTATTGAGGACGAGGCAATAAGAGATAAGATAGTTAAAGAAGTTGTAGAAAAGAAACTTAGTGTTAGAAAAATTGAAGATATGGTTCGCCTTGAGAAACTCGCTCGTGACAGAAAAGAAAAAGAGGCTGCATTAAATACAGATAGCTTTAAGAGAATTAAAATCCAATTAAAAGACATAGAAAAGCAGATGAAAAACAGATTAAACGCAGCACTTAAAATATTACCAAAGACAGAAAACACTGGTGTTATAGAAATAAAATACGACTCTCAAGAAGAGCTCGATAGAATATATCTATTAATTAATTCTATAAGATAAGGGGGACCAGATGATACTTTTTGACAACCCAATTTTATTTATAATAATTATAATATTGATGGCGCTCTCAATAGCTGCCATAGTATTTGCAATTATTGCATATGGAAAATACAGCGATTTAAATAGACGATATGAAATTTTTATGACTGGACGAGATGCAGAAACTCTTGAAGAATATTTTGTTGACTTACAAAAAGATTTAGACCATCTTATAGAAGACAATAATAAAAATAAAGAAAGTATTAGAAAGTTAAATAGAATTACAAAAAGATCGTTTCAAAAAACAGGCCTTTACAAATATGATGCATTTGACGAGAAGACAGGAAAAAGATCTTTCGCTCTCGCGCTCCTTGATTTTACAAACTCAGGATTTGTCGTTACCTGCCAATCGCTTGGCGATGGAACGATAATATTTATAAAAGAGATAGAAGTTGGAACTACAAGCACTAAACTTGGACCAGAAGAAGAAAAGGCTTTAGAGATAGCTATGGGACAAAGAGATAAGTATGAAGATTAGTACTATATTTACAAAATCTAATAGAAAAAAAATATCGGTGAACCCAATTGTGCTCGCGGTCATAGCATTTATAGTCGCGGCAGTGGCATTTAATGTATACACGTTCAATAGACTTAGACCAAAAGAACTGTATTATATGGACTCACTCGACACAACATTTCCTATAATATATCAAATAAGAAACGACAAAAAGTTAAACGAGATGAGAGGTTTTGTTGATGAGAAATATAACATTGTGTCAAATGATACAATTACACTTCTTGGCGATGAAAGAAAACTTGACCTTTTGATTATAAATAATGGCAACTCGTTTAATTACATAGAATACGAAGTAAGAGACAGAACAAGCAACAGCCTTCTAGAAAGAACGAAATTAGATATGACGGAAGAAAATAAAGATTCGAAAAATGATGAGACAAGAGTTGTTTTAAATATACAAAATTTAATAAAAACTAATACGGTTTATTTACTCACAGTTAAAATCAATGTTCATAGAAAAGAAGTATATTATTTTACAAATATAATCCATAGACCAAAAAACAAACTTGACGATGCCATAGAACAGACAGAATTTTTTACAAACGTGACATTTAATCCTGTTGCTGCTGGAGACTATGATAAGGGTATAGTAAAATATCTTGAGACAAGTATTAATAGAGACACTAAAGAAATGCACACAGTAACTTTGCAGCAAACTTTTGAGCAATTAACATTTGCAGACACAAAGATGAAACTTGCGAGCGAATACTATTATAGTATATATCAGGCTCAGGAATATAGTTACACCATAGCGGTGAGATATTTGTCAAAGAGTGGCAAGGATGATAAAAACGAATATTTTATAAATAGAGATGAATATGTGCTTAGATGGGATGGCAAGAGATGGTACTATATGAAGTTTACAAGAAAGACAGAAGAACTTGTAAACCTTGAGGACAATCCTTATAACAACACAAACCACAGGTTTTATACAGGTGTTACCAACCCAGAAAATATAGTAAAAATTGAGTCAGAGAACAAAAGATTTTTCGCCTTCTGTAAGGAAAGAGAAATTTATAGGTATGATGCTGAGACAAAAACCATGACAAATATTTATTCATACCATATCCAAAGTAAAGAAACTTTCGAAGATGTATCAAATAATTTCGCAGTAAAGATTATGGACGTAAATGATCTTGGTGATGTAACATATATTGTTTATGGTTACAACATGACCGGATTAAATGAAGGCAACATGGGCATTGGAGTTTTCACATATCATACTGAGACAAACGAGTCTGAAGAAAATTTATTTATACCAATATATACGACATTTCAAAGCTTACAGTATGATATACAAAGGCTATGCGTTTATAAAAACAATAGACTTATATTTAAGAGTTACAACAAGGTTTATTCTATAGATATAAATACGGCAGAGATTTTAACTCTTGCTGACGGCTTTGAAGAGACAAAATTTGCAGCTAGTTCAAACAGCAGATATTTTGCATTTAACAATGATAAAGAAGGTGTTTCAAAACATATCAATATATACAACATTGAAGATGGAAAAGTTGTGACCATAGATGCAAAAGAAGGTGAAAACATAGAAGTCGTAACCTTTATGAATGATGACCTCTTCTATGGTGTGTTTAGTGATGAAAACATATGGAGAGAGGTTGGAAAAATAATTGGTAGACCAAGTCACGAGATAAGAGTTGTAAATGCAGTCAATGGAAATGAAGATTTGTTCAAGGAAAAAGACAGATACCTTTACAATTTTGTAAATCAGCAAAATGTCCTAAGATATAACAAATATAAAAGAGAAGGCACACACTACACTTATCTCACAAATGACGTTATAGTAAATAACTATTCTTCAGAAAATACAGATGTTTTTTACTATAAAGAGGAACTCACAAAAGAAAAACTTAGAGTCGGTTATTTCGAAATACCGATGGAAAGAAATGAAGACATAAAATATTCTAAGAGTGCTGGCATATCAAGAAAACAAGTTGAAGAGTCTGCGCTTGATTCGACAAATGAAAATGAAGAAACAATTTACTATGTCTACGATAGTGGAAATCTCAAGGCAAAACTTAAAAATTTGTCAGATGGTATAAATGAAATAAGAGACAACTATGGATATGTTAAGTTAAATGATAGAATTACTTGTTATAATAGAGCAAATAAGGGAAATGTCTCTTACTTAAGACAGGGTGATAGCATATTAGAAAATCTTGAAGGCTTTACTGAAAATATTTATCTAAAGAATAATGCCATACTTGTAATGAATGTTACAGGCGTAACAGAAAGAGATTTGGAATACTATCTAAGTCTTAATGAAAAAGTGGCAGTGTTTAAACATGACACCTTCCAATTTTTCATTGCTGGTTATGATAATAACAACTATGTATTAGAATATGCCAATAAAGAAAGAATACTTACACCAAGAGAGGAAGTAAGAGAGGCTGTGATATATGGAGGCTATGTGCTCTTCGCCCAACTCGAAGCCCTCGAATAGCCATAGGGGCGAGCATTGCGAGCCCGAAAAGGAATTTATGAAAATAAAAATTATAAAAATTTTATCACTTGCAGCAATACTTTTGCTATTTGCCTGCAACAGCAAAATCAGCCGCATTAACATTCACGGCACCTACAAAGGTGGTGGCATATCAAGCTACGAGGCGGTTGTAGATGCGGGAACCATAACCATTTATTCAACTAGTTTTTTTGAAAGAACTGTTTACTGGTATGGCACATGTAATTCTCAAGAACTAGATGAAAACAATAAATTAATTTCAAGAAGACTTGATAATGGAAGAAGTAATAATTGGTTCTCTTTTGATTTTGGGTTTGAAAAAAGTGGCGCGAGTGAAAAAGAAATTTTATTTACTGAGAATTCTCTCACATTCATATATGATATGAGCGGTATGGCGATTAATCAAGTTACTCTTTATAAAGAGGGCGCTCAAAAGAAATATAATGAGTATGATTCAAATGCTGAAAAGGCTGACCCAAATTATGTAGAGCCAAGTAAACCACTTCCACACGAGATTCCAAGAGGTCAGGAGGCACCAACAACCGAAGCACCAACAGAGGCGCCAACTGAAAATCCAAATGTGACAGTGCCAGAAGGAAATAATTACTCACTTTAAAAACTTGATAAAGCATAAATGATTCCTAGACACAAAGAAATAAGTTAATATTAGCAAACGTAAATAACATAATTTAAAATACAAATATTATTAATTTGGATTGAAAATATGAAAATAAGCGAAATCAAAAAAAATCTATATAAGAATCAAGATAAAAAATATCAAAAGTTTGAAAGCTCACTAATTCCAAACATTGACAAAAATACAATTATAGGTGTTAGGACACCTGTTCTAAAAAACTTTGCTAAAGAGCTTATAAAAGAAAATTTGAGTGCTGAATTTATTAAAACCATCCCGCATAAGTATTTTGAGGAAAATCAGATACATTCTTTTATATTATCAGAAAGTAAGGATTTTGATGAATGCATTAAAAATGTAAACAGTTTTTTGAAATATGTAGACAATTGGGCCACTTGTGATCAGTTATGTCCTAAAGTATTTAAAAAATATAAAAAAGAATTGTTGATCAACATAAAAAAGTGGATAAATACTAAAAAGACATATTACGTGAGATTTGGCATAAAAATGTTGATGAGTCATTTTTTAGATGAAGATTTTGATAAAAAACATTTAAAAATTGTATCAAGTATTAAATCAAATGAATATTATATAAATATGATGATAGCATGGTATTTTGCCACCGCTCTTGCAAAACAATATGATGATGCAATTATTTATATAGAAAAATGTAAATTATCACCTTGGGTTCATAACCAGACTATAAAGAAAGCAATAGAAAGTTATAGGGTTAGTGATAAAAATAAAAAGTATTTGAAAAGTTTGAAATTAGTGCTAAGAGATTCTTGTAGTTAATTTGAAGAGAGCACTTTTGGGGTGTTATACGAGTTTTTTATGAAAATAATAACAAAATGACGGATTTAGCCCGTCATTTTTTTGTTGCGGAAAAATAGTTAATGTGGCATAATTTAAGGTGCGACATCAACTAAATATTATTATGGGGAAACTATGCCTAAAAATAGTTTCTAGCCAATTTAAATGACCTTACAGTCAGCATTTTTATATTGGTAAAAATGCGGGCTTAACAAAGACTGTAAGGTCATTAGTTGGTGTCGCAACCTGAGAGCTCGCAATTTTCGGTCGTAGCTTTCGGGCTGCGGCTTTTTTAATTTATAAGAAAATCAAATCGCAGTCTGAGAGTAGATGTCGTGGCTCTTAGGCTGCGATTTTTAATTTACAAAATAGTAATTTTCTTTTTCTTACAGCCTCGCATATGAAAATAGGTCGCAAAAGAATATTGTAGGGGCGAACGCTTGCGGAGCCCTCGTATGGGAGAGTTGCACGAGCCCTATGTAGGGGCGAAGCATCGCGAGCCCGAAAAGTATTAATGAAAAAGCAAATTAAATCAAAAAAAAGAGTTTCAGATCATGGCGAAGTGTTTACTAATGAAAGAGAAGTAAATGCCATGCTTGACTTGGTTAAAGATGAGACTTTAAGAATTGATAGCAGATTTTTAGAACCTGCTTGCGGTGACGGAAATTTTTTAATTGAAATACTTAAAAGAAAAATTGATGTAGTAAATAAGAAATATAAAAAAGATGAAAAGGAATGGGAAAAGCAAAGTCTTGTAGCAATTATGAGTTGTTATGGTGTAGAACTTTTACAAGATAATGTAGAGGCATGCATAGATAGGTTATATAGCTTTTGGGAAAAAGAATATGAGAAGCACTGTGAAAAAATTAAAAGTGAAAAAGTAAAGCAGGTTGCAAAATTTATACTTTCAAAAAATATTTTATGTGGAAATGCACTTACCATGCTTCGTGTTGATAAAAATGGAAATGATACAAAAAACCCAATTGTTTTCAGCGAATGGTCTTTTGTTATTGGTGACAAAGTAAAAAGAAGAGAGTTTAGATTTGATGAATTGCTAAAAATAAATAATAAAAATCCAGATACAAATAAACTTTTAACAAGTATTGAATATGACAATAGTTTAAAAGAATGGATAGCAGAACCAATAAAAGAGTATAACTTAGTTGATTATAAAGACTTAATGTAGGGGTAAATGTGAATCGTAGGGGACGACATTTTGTCGTCCCGTAGGGGCGGATACCATCCGCCCGCATTGTAGGGGCGAGCACTGCGTTCCGAAAGGAGATATTTTGAATAATTTATTAGAAAAAATTTATAACCCAGATGTCTTATCCTGTCTTGCAAATCTTTCAAATGACGAAGTTTTTACTCCGCCTGAAGTAGCTAACAAGATGATAGATTTACTTCCAAAAGAGTTATTTGAAAGCGACGCGACTACTTTTTTAGATCCTTGTTGTAAAAGTGGCGTATTTCTCCGCGAAATAATGAAAAGATTACTCAATGCACAAATGCCTAATTATGAAGAAAAGATAATGAAAATTAATGAAAAGAGAATGAACAAAGAGAAGATAACTACAGAAGATGAAAAGTATGAGCAAAAGCTGCAAGAGAAAATAGATCATATATGCCATAAGCAATTATTTGGAATTAGCATCACAAAATTAACAGCACTTCTTTCAAGGAGAAGTCTATATTGTTCTAAAAATGCAAATAGTAAATATTCTATATCAAAATTTACTACAGACTACGGGAATATAATGTTTGTTGATATAGAGCATACTTTTAAAAATGGCAAATGTATATATTGTGGAGCAAGTGAATCAGAATATGGAAAAGAAAAAAGAGGTGACGAATTAGAATCGCATGCATATCAATTTATACATGATGAAAAAATGGTTGAGGAGTTAAATATGAGATTTGATGTGATAATAGGAAATCCGCCGTATCAATTGAGTATAGCCGGGGGAGGTAGTTCGGATAGGGCAATTCCAGTTTATAATAAATTTATAGAGCAAGCTGTAAAACTAAATCCTAGATTTATATCAATGATAATTCCATCAAAATGGATGGTAGGAGGATTTGGATTAAAAGGGTTTAGAGAATATATGTGTGAGAGACATGATATTAAAGAGTTAGTCGATTATGAAGATTCATCGTTTTGTTTCCCTGGGTTACATATTGATAGTGGTGTTTGCTATTTTTTAATCGATAGAAGTTATAATGGAGATGTTAAATATACATTTATAGATAAATCGAATAATATTTCAACGAACAAGCGAAAATTAAAAAATGATTATTTCCCATATATTATTAGAGACTATGAAATATATAATATATTAGATAAAGTAAAAAAATATGATAAGTTTTCAACATTGGTATCTACTTTAAATCCTTATGGGATACCAACCTTTATATTTAATGAACCAAAAAGAATGCCAGAGATAAAACTTAGTGATAACGAATTCAATAATTCTTTAAAAGTATATGGTGTAAAAGGTATTAAAGGAGGCGCAAAAAGACAAACTGGATTTATAAAAAACATATTAGATAAAAATATTAATATAAATACATATAAAATATTTTTCTCTGCAACATATTCAACAGGTGCAATTAATTTCCCTGATCCAATTATTGCATTACCAAACGAAGTGTGTACAGCTACATTTTTAAAAATAGGGGACTTTAAAAGTTTAAAAACATTAAAAAACTGTTTATCATATATGAATACAAATTTATTCAAGTTTTTGTTGTTTTATGGAAAAGGAACAATGCACGTAACAAAAGATACTTTTGGATTAATACCATTGTTGGATTTTGATAAAGAATGGAATGATGAAAAAGTATTTAACGAGTTTAAATTTAATAAAAATGATATAGAGTATATAAACAAATTTATTAATTCTAGAAATAATGGTATTGCAATAAAGGAGGACGCCTAATGCGATTTAAAGAATTCGCCACTCGTCCCGAAGTCCACCCAATGATATATGCCTACAAAGAGACTGATGCTGAGTTATCAAGATATATCAAAGTAGGCTATACTACAAGAGATATAAACGAGAGAGTTGCAGAACAACATAATATATTAAAACCTGGTTCAAAAGAAACTTATGACATCATATTAAGAGAAAATGCAGTTAGAAATGATGGCACAACATTTATAGATAAAGATGTTCATAGAGTTTTAGAGAGAAAAGGTTTTAAGGCACTTAAAACAAAAGATGGAAAGAAGACTGAATTTTTTGATTGCAAACTTGATGATGTAAAAGCGGCAATATTAGCAGTTAAAGAGCGAACTGAGAATGAAGAAAATCGCACCGAGAACTTCAAGATGCGAGCCGAACAAAAGGAGGCTGTGAATAAAACCAAGAGATATTTTGAATCAATAAAAAGAGAAAACAAAAAAGCAAATCCAAAGTTTTTATGGAATGCTAAAATGAGATTTGGAAAAACATTTACTACATACCAATTGGCAAAAGCGATGGACTTATCAAAAGTTTTGATATTGACATTTAAGCCCGCAGTTAAACAAGCTTGGAGGGATGATTTGCTAAACCATATTGATTTTGAGGGTTGGCAGTTTATATCAAACGATAAAAAAGATCCAACACTTGGAACTATTGATGAACAATATGAAAAATATAAAAAGAAGTGTAAAGAAGATAAGACAGAATACCCTTTAGTTTGTTTTGGTTCATTTCAAGATTTTTTAGGTATAGACAATGAAACTGGTGGCATAAAACCTAAAAATAAATGGGTGCACGAGACAAATTGGGATTTAGTTGTATTTGACGAGTATCATTTTGGTGCTTGGAAAGATAAGGCAAAAGATTTATTTGCATTTGACGAAGATGAAATAGATGATGAAGATATAGATGCAAAAAAAGATGAAGCAGCAGTCTATGATGAGACTTGCTTGTCTATAACTACAGACTATTATTTATTTTTATCTGGAACTCCATTTAAAGCACTTAATAATGGAGAGTTTATAGAAGAACAAATATTCTCTTGGACTTATAGCGATGAGCAAAATGCAAAAGAAAGTTGGGAAGGTCCTGATAACCCTTATGCTGCTCTTCCAAGAATGATTATGCTTACATATAAAGTGCCTGATGAGATTGAGAAAATTGCTAAAGGCGGTGAGTTTAACGAATTTGACCTGAATGTATTTTTCTCAACTACTGGCAAAGGTGAAAGTGCAGAATTCGTATATAAAGAATATGTGCAGAAGTGGCTTGATTTAATAAGAGGTGATTATAAAGAGCAAAGAGTGGATTTGTTAAAACAAAATGCCGACAAACCACCTATGCCATTTTCAGATGTGAGACTATTAAATAATTTGACACATACACTTTGGTTTATGCAGACAGTTGATGCATGTTTTGCTATGAGAAATTTGCTTAAAGAAAAACAAAATGTATTTTATCATGATTATAAGGTTATAGTAGTTGCTGGTAAAAATGGTGGAGTTGGACTTGATGCACTTGATTATTTTGAATCTGAGATGGGAAATCCACTTGAGACAAAAACCATTACTCTAACTTGCGGAAAACTAACTACTGGCGTCACAGTCAAACCTTGGACTGGTATACTCATGCTTAGAAATTTAAAATCACCAGAAACTTATTTCCAATCTGCATTTAGAGTTCAAAGCCCATGGACTATAAAAACAGATGATGGAAAAACGGAGATAATAAAAAAAGAATGTTATATATTTGATTTTGCAATTAATAGAGCACTTAGACAGGTATCAGACTATAGTATCAAACTTAGTAGCGATGCAAATAAAAGTCCTGAAGTTAAAGTTGGTGAGTTTATAAATTTCTTACCAGTCCTTGCTTATGACGGATATGGAATGAAGCAAATAAATCCATCTGAAATACTTGATATAACTACATCAGGAACTACAGCGACGCTACTTGCTAAAAGATGGCAGTCAGCTATGCTTGTAGATGTGACAAATGATGTACTAAAAAGACTTATGGCAAACGAAGATGCTATGAAGGCACTTATGAATATAGAGGGATTTAGAAGTTTAAATGATGATATTAAAACAATTATAAATAAGTCAGAGCATGTAAAAGAAGCAAAGCGAAATAATGAAAAACTAAGTGAGAAAGAAAAGAAAGTATTAACGGAAGAAGAAAAAGAATTTAAAACTAAGAGAAAAGAAATTCAAGAGAAATTAATTAAATTTGCAACAAGAATACCGATATTTATGTTCTTAACAGATTTTAGAGAAGAGACTCTTAAAGATGTAATAACTAAACTTGAGCCAGATTTATTTAAAAGAGTGACAGGGCTTTTGGTTAAAGATTTTGAACTTCTTGTTTCGCTCGGATTATTTAAAGAAGGCATAATGAATGAAGCAGTATATAAGTTTAGAAGATATGAAGATAGTAGCCTTGTATATACTGGCATAGATAAGCATCTTGACGAAAAAGTTGGACTTTATTCAACAGTACTTACGAGGAAAGAGTATGAGATGATAGTTAATCAGGGGTAAAACTATAAAAACAAAACACAGAAAAGACATAAAAATTAACTAAAAAAGGTTGACAAATTTTCAAAATATGATACAATAACCTAAAAAGGTTAACCTTATGGAGGGTAAGAAGGAGAACAATATGGCTATCACTAAGTTTGGAGAGTATGCTCGAGACTTAAGAATTGATAGGGGAGAAAATTTAAAAGAAATGGCAAAAAATTTAGGAGTCTCATCTGCATTCCTATCAGCCGTTGAAAACGGTAAAAAGCAAGTACCTAAAACGTGGTATGAAAGAATAAGTAGCATTTACGAGTTAGCTCTAAAAGAAAAAGAGAAATTAAAAAATGCAATTGAGGAATCAAAAAAAATGTTGGTATTAAATTTAGAAAATGCAACACAAGCAAATAAAGAGTTTGCACTTGTGTTCGCACGTTCATTTGAAGAATTAACGGATGAGGAAAGAAAAAAAATTCAAGGTATTCTTACAAAAAAAAGAGGTAAAAAAAATGCATGATTATATTGTTGAACCATTATCTAGATTAAACATTAGACAAATTGTTAAAGCTTTTAGAAAATTTTTAGGAATTAAATATGAATCATATGTAGATGTAACTACATTATTAGATGTTTTAAGTAAAAAGTTCAAAGGTTTTTCTTATCAAGTTGTTGCTAATAATACAATGCCAAAAAAAGTTTTTGCAACCACTGATATAAATTCTGGTAAAATACGAATAAAACAAAAAATATTTGATAATGCATGCGATGGAGACGGTTTTGGAAGATATTGTATAGCACACGAAATAGGACATTTTATATTATTAAAACTTTGTGGATTTGAATTGGCTAAAGCTGATACACATATTATAACACCAAAATATATGGATCCAGAATGGCAGGCAGAATGTTTTGCAGGGGAATTTTTGATGGGATATGATGCTGTCAAGAACTACTCTATAGATGAATTAGTGACAAAATGTGTTGTGACTAAAAAAGCAGCAACTTATCAATATAATATGTTTAGGAAATAATTATTTGAAAGGGGTGATAATATGAGCGAAATAAAAAAATCATAAGACCTATTGGCGTAGATCTTATGATTCATAATACCCGATATGCTATGCTGCACTCGGATGGTAAATTGTAGTATAGCATATCTCAAAAACTTTATCAAGTAAAATCTCAACAATGTTGATAAAGCATTATTTATCACATTTAATGACATTAAAAATTGAGAAATTATTTGATCCAAATTTTAAAAATCTCAATTTAATTGAGATAAAAGGAGGTGTAGCTATGTCTACAATAAAATTACAAAGCAACCGTGCTGGTTGCAAAGATGTTTTTAAAGCATTTCTAGTTAAAAATGCAAAATACGAAGGCGAGTTAGAAATACCAGTAATTAAAGGCATAAAGGATGTTCCTAACAAACTTATATCTTTTATAGATGCTATGAAGAATAGCACAAAGGATTTTAATCAATGGGTGCACTTTTACATTGATGATTTCCATTTTGAAAAAATCTGGAACCGTCCTAAAGTTTTTATAAAAAAATTGAAAAAGTTTAATGGTGTAATTTTACCAGACTTTAGTATTTATAGAGATATGCCATTAGTAATGCAACACTGGAACATTTATCGTAGTAGAGCAATAGGTAATTATTTACAAAGTAATGGCATCAAGGTAATAACAAATATACGGTATGGTGATGAACGAACTTATGAATGTGCTTGCTTGGGTGCCCCACACAAATCAATTATTGCTATAGGAACCAATGGTACGATACAAAACAAAATAGACAGAAATTTTTTGGACGAAGGTTTTGACTACATTGTAAAAATATTAGACCCTAAAGTTATAGTTATTTATGGTGGAATAACAAAGCATATTCAAAAAGTTTGTGATGATAAAAAAATCAGAATAGTTAACTTCCGTAGTGAACAATATAAAAGGTACGGAGGTAACTAAGATGGGAGCAGGTGTACATGGAGGTTTTGGTAGCACAAAAGGATTTAATGGAGCAGGTTCAAAGGATGTTGGAAGAGTTGATAAAATAAAAACAACACATGATTTACATTCAGTACCAATGAAGGGCGACCCTAACTCAGTTTCAAAAAACTACAAAAATGGTAAGTTAGATAGTGAGAGATATTATGATAAAAATGGAAATCCTTATTTAGATATTGATTATAGTAATCATGGAAATCCTAAAATGCATCCAGATGTGCCACATCAACATAAATACAAGAATGGTAAAAGAATAAAGAAAGGAGAGAAGATTAACAAATGAGCAGAGATGAATTAAAAAAATTAGTAGATGAAGGTCACGAAATTGAATTTAATTATAATGGTAAAAAATATTCTATTACATATGGAGAGTTGAATGGCAAGGAAGTAATTTCATTTTGTGAGTTTTATAAAGAAACAACAGAAGTTGATACCTTTGAACAACTTTGTGAAGTTAAACGAGATGGCAAAACTGTAATTGAAATGGTGAATTCAATAACGGAAAAAGATATGTGGATTTATTAGTAATAAGTATGAGCAGAAAAGTATGGTATAAAATTAAATAAGTTGGCGAATCATTTGGTGTAGATGAACTTACAAACGGAAAAGTATATTGTGCCATTGATGATGGTGAAGACATGTATCGTGTAGTTGATGATAGTGATGAAGATTATCTTTATGATAAAACCAATCCAAAACCAACAGATGACAGATCTAAAGGTGGTAAATGGGAAGTAGTTGAAACGATATCCTGTAAAGAATTAGATAGAAAACTAAAATATGTGTCCAACATTGACTTTTATAATAAATATTGTATAATATTAATAATTGAGCTGGCACCTAGTGCCCGGGTTCAACCGTAGTGGGCGGGGAGTCTCTCCGCCGTTTTTTATGGAGAAAAAAAACGAATAAACTTAATCTTGAGGTAAGATTATGAAAAAAGATATGTATATTTTCCCAGCGATTATAGGTAAAGAAAAAAATGAAAAAGAGTATAGTGTGTATTTTCCTGACTTAGATGTGGCAACATCTGGTGTGGATAAAGCTGATGCATTTGAATCTGCAAGAGAGTTGCTTGGCTTAGTTATATATGGTAAAGAACAGGATAAAGAAAAAATTCCAAAACCATCTAAGATAGAATCATTGAAGATAGGAAAAAATGAGTACACAATACTAGTTGATGTATACATGCCATCTATTCGTTTGGCAGAAAATTCAAAAGCAGTAAATAGAACAGTGACTTTGCCAGCTTGGTTAAACGCACTTGCGATATCAAAGAACTTCAATTTTTCATTAACATTACAAGAAGCACTTAAAGAAAAATTGAGAGTAGTTTAAATCGAAAGTATAGAATAAACCTTTAGTAAAACCGCCTTCGCAGGCGGCTTGTTTTTTGAAAAAGTCATGTAAAATTGACAAATCCTATTAAATAGGATATAATGTAGTATATGTTTAGCGAGTTTATACAAACAAAAATATTTACAAAAAAATGGGATATGTTAGGCTATAGTGATGATGATTTGAGGTATTTAGAAATTGATTTATTGGAAAAAGGTGATAAATATCCTGTTATTAAAGGAACTGGTGGATTAAGAAAATGTAGGCTAAAACTACAGAACAAAGGAAAAAGTGGTGGCAGCAGAGTATTATTTGTAAACTTCGTTAAACTTGAAACTATATATTTAATAATGGTATATAGTAAAAATGAGCAAGAAGATATTTCAGAAGAAGATAAAAAGGAATTTAAGAAATTAATTGTTGAATTAGAAAAAGAGGTAAAGAAAAATCATGAGTAAGATGGGTGAAGAAATTAAACAAGGACTTAGAGAAGCAATTGAAGATGCAAAAAAACATAACTTAAAAAGAAACTATATTTATATTGAACCAGTAAAAAAATATACACCTAAAGAAGTAAAACAAATTCGAAATAAAACTGGATTAACACAAAAACTATTTGCGAGTTTCTTAGGGGTTTCTAATAAGACTATAGAGGCATGGGAAGAAGGATTAAATACACCCTCTGGGGTAGCAAGTAGAATGTTAACAATAATTGAAAAAGATAAAAATGCATTAAAGAATTATCCATTTGTCGTAGCTTAAGGATAATATATAAATTAATAAAAGTAATGAACAATAAAAAATAAGAAGAGAATAGAAAGAATATTCTTGTATTGGTTGATCCTAATGAAGATGATGATTCGATAGAAGATTTTTAAGTTTATTTCTGATTGAATCAAATACTTCTTCATGAGTGTATCTAGCAGGATTATTTTTAGCATCAAAATCAGCAGCATCAAGAGCATCTTCAATATCGGCAAATTTGTTCTTTAAGTCTGAAACTTGTCTAATTTGAATCATAAAAATTACCACCCTCGTCATTATTTTATCATATTATACTAAAAACACGGAATGATACAATACTAGATATAAATAATAAAATTGAAAAAACTGCACTTTTAGCAACAAAAATACTTGAAAAAACTGCACTTTTTGACAAAATCCCAATAAATGGGGATTTTTGTTTAGAAGAAAAGTTCATAAAAAGTTCATAAAAATTAGCACTCACCACTTGACAGTGCTAACAATTTGTGCTATAATACCCATAGAACAAAGGAAAAGAGAAGATGATCGAATCTAAACACTCCATTCTTTGCTCCAATATAAAGGAATAAGGAGGAAAAGATTATGTTATTACCTAGTATTTTTGGAGAAAACTTACTTGACGATTTTATGGACTTTGGGAAAATGAGAGATTTTGAGGACGTTGACAGAAAGCTGTATGGAAAGAGGGCATCAAGGGTTATGAAAACTGATGTTCGCGAACACGAGGGAAGTTATGAACTTGATGTTGACCTTCCTGGATTTAAGAAAGATGAGATTAATATTACATTAAATGATGGCTACTTAACAATTGCAGCAGCTAAAGGACTTGATAAGGATGAGAAAGACCACAAGGGCAGAATCATTCGACAAGAACGTTATGCAGGTTCTATGCAAAGAAGTTTCTATGTAGGTGACAACCTCAAAGAAGAAGATATTAAAGCAAAATTCGAAAATGGACTTCTCAAACTCGACATACCAAAGGTAGATGCAAAGAAAGTTCCAGAAAAGAAAACTATAATGATAGAAGGTTAATTCACAAAAAAGACTCGGAGACAAACTCCGGGTCTTTTTGATTTGTTGATATTTCGCAGAAATAATGATAAAATGTGAAAAAGTTATAAAATTATGACAAGCGAGGAAAGTAAGAAATGGTTAAAAGAAAGAGCTATAAAAAAATTTTAATGCCAATATTAATTTTAATGTTATTTTTACTTTTTGGATGCGAAACAACACAATTAGCAGGTACTGAAGAAAAAAAATCAAATAGCAATGATATTAAAGTTCAGAAAATAGATGGTGACGATATAGAGGAGCAAATATCAAAAGCAAAATTAGTGAGTACTTATGGTGATATGAGTACTATTGACGAGATGGATATAGTGACATTTGGTTCATATCCACAGAGCAGCACATATGCAGATAAATTAGAGCCAATAGAATGGATAGTACTAGAAAGAGATTCTAAAAATAATAGGGCATTACTTCTAAGTAAATATATACTTGATAATGTGAGTTTTAACTCAGAACCAAAAGAATGCAAATGGAAAGATTCAGAGCTAAGGCAGTGGATGAATCAAACATTTTATGACAAGGCATTTAATGAAAATGAAAAAAATCAAATAGTAGAAGATTCACATATTAGTGATGGATTTCGTGACGATAAAGAAGTTGATACTGTGACAGATAAAGTGTTTATATTATCAGAAACTGAAGCTAAAAAATATTTTAAAAGATATGATATGACTGAAGAAAACAAAAGACTTGCAACAAGAGCGACTAATTATGCTAAAAATGTGGATAACAACGGCATAAAATTGTGGGTGAGAGAAAACACAGGTGAAAACACTTTTGGCATTACGGAAGATGGTATATTTTATAATAGAATTGTAGAACGATATAAAGATGAGGCATTAAAATTTGAATGGTGCATAGGCAATAGTTTTTACTGGCTTCGATCAAATGGCATTGATTTGACTTCCGTTGCGAGAGTAAATAGTAATGGAGCTCTTGTCAGAAGTATGTCAAATTATTCTGTGGCAAATTGTCAAGGTGGCACAAGACCTGCAGTATGGGTTAGATACAACAAGGAAAAGAATAATAATAGTGAAAAAGTAATTGGCGATTTTGAAAGTATAAAATTTGGTAAGTACAATCAATCATATAATTCAGAAAAAAGTGATTGGAACGAAGACCCGATAGAATGGATTATATTGGAAAAAGATAGTGAAAATAAACGAGCATTAATCATTAGTAAATATATACTTGATGTTAGATTTAACGTTTATAAAAGTGGAGAAAAAAATACAACTTGGGAAAACAGTAATATTCGTACATGGTTAAACAATGAATTTTACAATACAGCATTTACAGAAGAAGAAAAAAATAAAATCAAAGAAGTGCAACTTGTAAACGAAGATAATGATGATTATATGACTCTTGGCGGAAGAGATACTTTAGATAAAATATTTTTGTTAAGTATTAGTGAAGCAAGAAAATATTTTTCAAACGGTGATAATTTAGGAAATAAAGATCAGCTAGTAAGAGCTGGGGCAGCAAAAGGAACTCAATATGCTGAATATAGAAAATTAGGTAAAATACGAAAAGATAAACAAGATGAATATGAGGAGTGGATGCTAGAGAATAGTGCATATAATTTAAGAAGCCCTGGTGGTGCACAAGCTAGTACAGCTGCAGTAGGACCTGATGCTATTATATCTACAAGTGGAAACGTTGGAAGTGGGTTGAATCGTCGTGGTGTAAGGCCGGCAATGTGGATAGAATATGAATAAAAGTCAAATTTAAGAAATTATATAAAGAAAGTTAATAGATGTTTGTAATCATCAAGCGAAAGATTCTCCGCCCTCACATTTTCATCAAAGCCAAGTTCTGATAGGGCGTGAGCGACAGTATCTTTATCATAGCCAGCATTAGTTAAAGAGTTTAAAAGCTTTTTTCGTCTTTGGGCGAAAGAAGCTTTTATTAATTTGAAGAGTTGGTCGTAATCGGGCTCGTGAAACTCGCCCCTACGAAGGTCCGCCCCTACAGGATGCTTTTTGAAATGCACTACTGCTGAGTCGACTTTTGGTTTTGGAAAAAAACAATCTTTTGAGACAACCATTATCATCTCGGTGTCAGCAAAATAATTGCATGCAAGGGTAAGTATGCCATAATCTTTGCCTCCAGGAGTTGCAACGATTCTTTCTGCTACTTCTTTTTGAACCATGAGAGTCATTTCAGATACATATGGATTTTGTAAAAGAATGTTGATGATGGGAGAGGTGATGTAGTAGGGAAGGTTGGCAACCACCTTGATATGGGCTCGCGGAGCCGGAAATTCATTTAAGATAATATTAAAATCGAGCTCCATAAAGTCGGCATTTATGATAGAAACATTTTCGTAATCTTTTAGATTACTTTTTAAAAGAGGAATAAGACTCTTGTCAATTTCTATAGCGACAACTTTTTTCGCTCTGTCACAAAGGCATCTTGTGAGCGCACCATTTCCTGGACCAATCTCTAGCACGAAGTCATCTTTAGTGATGCCGCTTTCGTCTGCAATGTCTTCAAGCAAAAACTCATCAACTATAAAGTTTTGACCAAGCGAATGTTTAAATTTAAAATTTTTAGGGTTGGACTTCATTTATTTTTAAAACTATTTGTCAGAAAATTTTTCTGCTTCACTTATTTTTGCGATGACAAGTATGTTTTCATTTTCTCGTATTTTAAACGTAGGACCAAAGATGACATTGATTCTATTTTTATTTTTTACTCCGATAATGTTTATGTTTTGCTTTCTTCTCAGGTCAAGCTCTGCAAGAGTTTTTCCAACCCAATCTTTTGGAGGAGTGATTTCAAAAATGCCATAGCCGTCATCTAAATCCATGAAATCATATATAGAGTTGGTTCCGCACCTAAGAGCAGTCCATTTTGCAAGTTGCTCTTCAGGATAAACTATAAAGTTAGCACCGATTTCAGCAAGTAATTTCTTCTGAGATTCTTTTGACGCACGAGCTGTAATTTTTTTTGCTCCTAACTCCTTTAGATTCAACACTGTTTCAAGAGAACTTTGAAAGTCGTCTCCGATAGAGACTATGCATTCATCAAAATTATTTACACCAATATGCCTTAAGAACTCAATGTCTGTGCTATCTCCAATCAAAGATTTATATGCAAAGTCACTCACATGTTTGAGTTTAGCTTCATCTGCATCAACTGCCATAAACTCGACATCTAAAGTACTAAGTTCCTTTGCCAAGTGATATCCAAATCTTCCAATTCCAATTAGTAAAATACTTTTCATAAGTCCTCCTTAACCTACAGCAACATTTTCACTTATGTATCCTGATTCGCGATTGAGAGTAGGGATAATTGAATAAATAAATGTAAGTCCGCCTACTCTACCGAGGAACATAAGTATGATTATTAAAATTCTTGATATAGTTGAAAGTTTAGTTGTGATTCCTAAAGACAGCCCCACAGTTCCTATTGCAGAAGCCGTTTCAAACAAGGTGTCCGTAAGAGCCAAGCCATCAATTTTACAAATGATGAAACCGAATAGTAAAAACAAATTTATATACATTACAAAAATAGTCATGGCATTTTTGATAATTTGTATTCCAATTCTTCTATTGAATATATGAGGCTCGTTGTATCTTTTAAATACTGACATAGTTGAAATCATTACGATTGCAAAAGTTGTCGTCTTCATACCTCCTGCAGTAGAACCTGGTGAACCACCAATCAGCATTAGAATTATACTCACAGCCTTTCCTACTTCAGACATGTCAGCAAAATTAGTTGTGTTAAAACCAGCGGTTCTCGTTGTTACTGATTGAAAGAGTGAAGGTAAAATTCTACTTACTCCAGAATTCATATGATATTCAAAAAAGTAAAAATAAGTTGCAGGGATTATGATAAGCAAAAATGTGGTTACAATTACAAGTTTACTTTGCAACTTATATTTTCTGAAATCAAATTTCATTTTAATCAAGTCTTCCCACACAGCAAAACCAATTCCACCATATATTATAAGCAACATAATAGTCACATTTAGCAAGATACTTGATTCATAAGATGTAAATGAAGAAAATGGACTCTTAACACCCATCAGATCAAACCCTGCATTGCAGAAAGCTGATATTGAGTGAAAAATTGAATACCAGATAGAAGTAAGGAAATCAAAATCATTTCTAAAATGAAAGAACAATAAGAAAGCTCCCATTAATTCATAGAATAGCACAAACTTCAAAATAAACTTTATAAGTTTTACAGTTCCGCCAACGTGTTGCACAGCGAGAGCTTCTTGAATAACTGTCCTTTGAGAAAAACTTATTTTTTGACCAAGAAACAAAGATACAATGGTTACTACAACCACGACGCCAAGACCGCCTATTTGAATGAGTACAAGAATGACAGTTTGGCCAAATAGTGACCAGTGAGTAGCAGTAT
The DNA here is from genome assembly GCA_017449075.1 of Lachnospiraceae bacterium. Classification (GTDB taxonomy): domain Bacteria; phylum Bacillota; class Clostridia; order Lachnospirales; family Lachnospiraceae; genus UBA3633. The sequence goes on along the minus strand of JAFSKG010000001.1, from coordinate 64,380 downwards.
CAACTACTACAAGACCTGTCACACAAAGAGATGAAGTGGCAGTGAAAAGGCAAGTTAAAAAATCTGTTGGCTTGCCACTATTTGATGATATCGGCAAAAAAAGTAAGACAGTTCCGATAAGAACTGTCATTAAAAAACTTCCAAGAATAATTTGTGTTGAGCTAAATTTAATTTTTGTCATAGTATTAGTGAACTGCTAAATCTTCAGTTGTTGCAATTTTTCCGAATTCAAGTAACTTTTTAGTGTCTCCGAATTGAGTACCTTCTGCTTTAAGTACTACAACAATTATATTATTGTTATAGTAACTCATCATAGAAGATATGCACCACTTTGATGCATTTGTAAATGCAAGACGGCTTGCTGCTACATCTGCATTATATGTTGAATTGTCTTTATTTAGCTGAGTGTTTTTTGACCAAAGATGAAGTTTCTCTCTTCTTTTTGCTGCAGGAAGTTCGTATTCGTGAAGAGATAAAAGTTTAACGAGTTCTGGATTCTCACACACCTTTGCCATGATTATAGACATATCAAGTGCAGTACTTTCGTTCTTTCCTATACCAGATGGATCTACAAAGTGAGTGTTTGTGAGCCCAAGACTAGTTGCAGTCACATTCATCAAGTTTATAAATTCCTCTATACTATTTGAAACATTTTCTGCTACTACATTTGCAGAATCTACACAACCTTTTACAAACATAGATGCAAGAGCATCTTTAAGGGTGATAGTGTCGCCTACATCAAGAGCTGCTATAGATGCATCTTTATCTATACCTTGAACAGCAGTTCTATTAACTTTTAAAACAGAGTCCATACGAAGGTACTGAGTTGCAATATAGGCAGTCATAAGATTTGTGAGGCCTGATGGATTATATTTCACAGTTTGATTTTTAACTGCATAAATATGTCTTGTGTTTGCATTTATAAGTGCATAAGTTGGTGCAGCTGTCTCGGGAACCTTTGCGGTGTTTATAGTTTTTGCGGTAAAATTTGCAAGGTGAATGTTGTTTGCAAGATTAACACCCGCAGTGTAAGCTTCTGTTCCTGTAAGAGGAGGCGCTAATTGTTGAGTGACTTGTGCGACAGGACTTCCTACTGGCGTTGCAACATTGTTGTTAGAACTTACAGTAGTAGTTGGGTTAGCGATTACGATTTGTTTTATCGCTGCTATGTCACCACTAGTTATTTGACCTGTACCATTTACTTGATTGAAGTCATAGTCAGATAATACAGCAGCACCTTCTGGTAAGTTTGCAGCTATTGTACTAGGACGTTGCTCAAATGCAGCAGGACCATAAAGCTCTGTTGAACTAAGTGGCTCGTCAGCAAATGTATTCGCTGAAAATGCCATAATAATAACTAAAACAAGGATATTCAATTTTAATAAATTCATATTTTTCATAATAAAGTAATTTTAATATAAAAACAAAAAAATGTAAAGTGGGGCAAAAAAATAAAGAAATTACAAAAAAACCGAAAAATGTGCTATAATTAATGTTTACTGGCCTAAGAAAAATACAAATATAAACGTTTATATAAACTTGCTGTATAATGGAAACTTTGAATTATCTAATAAAGATTTAGTTGTGCAAAAGAACTTTAAAACTGATTAGGACGATATTTTGGAGGAAAAAGAAATGATAAAAGTAAATTTTGAAAAAGCAGAAGAAGTAAAAAATCTAAGCAAGCATGTGAGTGCTGCAAAAACTCACATCAGTGATTTACTTGCAGGAAAAATTGATATGACAGGTTGGGTGGATCATCCAATAAAATACGACAAGGAAGAATTTGCTCGTATAAAAGAAGTCGCAAATGAGATTAAGAACGAAGCAGAAGTCCTTGTATCTATTGGTATTGGCGGCTCATATCTTGGTGCAAAGGCAGCTATTGAATACTTATCAAATTATTACAGCCACCGTACTGTAGGGGCGCACACAAATGGTGTAGAAGTAATCTTTGCCGGCAATGGTCTCTCAGAAAAATATTTGAAAGAAACACTTGATTATGTCGAAGGCAAAAATTTCTATATAAATGTAATAAGTAAGAGCGGTGGAACTCTCGAACCAGCCACAGCATTTGATAAGTTTAAGGCACTTTGCGAAAAGAAATACGGAAAAGATGGAGCAAAGAAAAGAATAATTGCAACTACAGATAAGGCGAAGGGAATTTTAAAAGAAGAAGCTGATAGAGAAGGATATAGAACTTTTGTAGTTCCTGATGACATAGGTGGAAGATATTCAGTGCTATCTGCAGTAGGACTTCTTCCAATTGCAGCAGCAGGTTTTGACATTGATAAACTTATGAAAGGTGCAGAGGCGGCAAGAAGTATTTACACAGTGGCAGATGAAAATAAAAATGATGCGATGAAGTATGCCATCATCAGAAATTTGTATTATGAAAATGGAAAAGATATAGAAGTGTTTGCGACATTAAGTCCTAATATGCAATATTTCGCTGAGTGGCTTAAGCAACTCTTTGGTGAGTCAGAGTGTAAAGGCAATAAAGGAATCTTCCCAGCATCACTTAGTATGACAGCCGACCTTCATTCTATGGGTCAACTTATGCAAGAAGGAAAACGAAATATGTTTGAGACATTTATCATGATTGAAAATGATTATGATAAAGATAGAGTAAAATATAATGACAAGTTTTTTGTAAATGATTTAAATGACATAGCACTTCGAGCAACTGAGAAAGCTCACCACACTGGAAACGTGCCAGTTATAGAAGTAAAAGTCCCTGAGCAAAATGAAACTACCCTCGGCGAACTTTTCTACTTCTTTGAGATGAGCTGCGCAATATCAGCACTCATCCTTGGCGTAAATCCATTTAACCAACCAGGAGTTGAGGAGTATAAGAAAAACATTAAGGAATTACTTAAGTAAAAGGTATAATATGAATTTTGAAGTGGAAACTACAAGAACATTTGAAGAGTATGAAAAGTATAACAAAGTAGTATATGAAAAGTTATATAAAATTAAGAGAATCAGAATAATATTTTTTGTAGTATATTTTTTAATATTAATAGTTTTGTCATTGCCAAAAAATTACGCTGAAGCCATAGTGGTTGTTTTAATAGCGGGAATAAGTGTGTTTATTACTAGGTTTATTACTAGGTTTTTTGTGGATAGAGATATTAAAAAGACATATGAGACCAATACGTTGATGAAAGATGCAAAAGTTTTATATAAGTTTAGTGAAGATAGAGTAGAATCACATTCACCTATCGGTATCGAAGTATTAGAGTACAGTAAAATGTATAAGCTCATAGAAACTGACACAAATTTTTATATGATGATTGCAAAAAATATGGGATTTATTATTTCAAAAGCAAATATGACAAAAGAACAAATTGAATTTGTAAGAGGGCTAGAAAAGAAACAATAGCCTACTTAAAGATTAAGAAGTGTCAAATTTGACCACTTTTATGCAAAAAGAAGTGTCAAATTTGACTATTTTTATGCAAAAAGAAGTGTCAAATTTGACTAATTTTGTTGACAAATGGCTTAAAATATTGTAAATTCTAGATATGTTAAAGAGAAAAATATACAAAAATTTATTGGAATGGAAAGCTGATAGAGAACATAAGCCTTTGTTGGTAAAAGGGGCTAGACAGGTTGGCAAGACATTTATAATCAAAGAATTTGGTAAAAATGAGTATAAAAGCCTCGTTCACTTAGATTTTATAAAAAATCCAGAATATAAAATCATATTTGAAAATGAATTAACACCCGAATATATCTATGAGCAAATATCTATTAGAGTTAAAGATGCAAAGTTTATTGAAAACGACACACTTATTTTTTTAGATGAAATACAAAACTGCCCTAAGGCTAGAACTGCATTAAAATATCTTAGAGAAGATAAAAGATATGACATTATTGCATCTGGTTCACTTCTTGGTATAAGATATAAGGAAGAGAAAGAAGACTTTTCGGTTCCAGTAGGTAGCGAGACTGATATAGAAATGTTTCCTTTAGATTTTGAAGAATTTTTGTGGGCAAATGGTATAGATGATTCTAAAATAAAAATCTTAAATAAATATTTTGTGTCAAGAGAGAAAGTTCCAAGCGATGTAAATGAAAAATTTATGAGATACTTTAAAACATATATGTTTGTGGGAGGTATGCCAGAAGCTGTAAACACCTACATAGAAAATCATAACATTGAAGCTGTAAATAAAAAACAAAAAGAATTATTAAAAAATTATCAAGACGATATAATGCATTATGCACCTAGTGCAATGAAACAAAACATATTAAAATGCTACAACTCAATTCCAGAACAATTATCAAAAGACTACAAGAAATTTCAATACAGTATTGTAGAGAAAAAGGGGACAGCAAAAAAATTTGAAAACCCGATTACATGGCTTATTGAGGCAGGAATGGTTAAAAAGTGCGTAAATGTTTCCATACCAGAATTTCCGCTAAAGACGCATGAAAAAGCAGAAACATTCAAAATATATATGACAGATATGGGATTACTGACATGCTTATATGGATTCAATACTCAGAAAGCAATTATGACTGATGAATTAAAAACAACCGCAAAGGGTGGTATATATGAAAATGCAGCATTTACACAATTGATGAGTAAGTTCGAAAAAATGTATTACTATAAAAATGAGAACAACACACAAGAAATCGAATTTATATTTGAAGATGAAACAGAAATAATACCAATTGAAGTCAAATCAAAAAATGGTGCAACAATTTCTCTAAACGATTTCATAGAGAGATATAACCCAAAAGTAGCATATAAAATTATTGATGGAAATTTAGGATTGACAAACACCAAACTAACAATACCATATTATATGTTAATGTTTGACTTTAAAGAAGAGTGACCTATGTAATAAAAAATATACAATGGACGCAACTAAGTATATGATAATAATTAAAGACGAAATAGCTACTAACAAGATAAAATCTTGTATATTTAATGTTGCCACGAAAAAATATGACATTACATTTAATAATGGAAAAACATATCATTATTTAAGAGAAAATGTCATGGTACTGAATAATCCAATAATCTTACAGCCTCAAAATTATGTGATAAAAACATATGATGGAATAGAATTATTTAACATAAGAAATATTTATCAATTTGAGAATGAGCATATAAAATATTGGCATATTGTTTTTGACAAATATACAAGAGATTGCAAAAAAGATGACTTAATAGTAGATGAGAATTGTTTGCAACATAAAAGGTTGGCAAACACATTTGAATATTTAAAAGAAGTTTCAAAAATAAGTGAATTGAAAAATGATAACGGAGAATTAATTTTATCAAAGCATTATGATAAAGTAGATTTTGTGTCAAACAATACTGTATTGAGTCAATATCTTGATAGCAATAACGATATAAATAGATACAACATAAGTAATTTTATTTTTCCTTTTGGGTGTAATCAAAGTCAATATAAAGCAGTTGCTAATGCGATAAGAAATCAAGTAAGTATTATACAGGGGCCACCAGGAACGGGCAAAACACAAACAATTCTTAATATAATTGCCAATTTAATTGTTAATAACAAAACGGTAATGGTTGTTTCAAATAATAATTCTGCCACATTAAATATTTTAGAAAAGTTATCAAAAGAAGAGTATGGTATGGATTTTATTGTTGCATCCTTAGGTAGCTCTAGCAACAAAAAAGATTTTATTAAATCGCAAAGCGGAAAATATCCAAACTTTTCAACATGGAATAGTCATAGCGAAAAAAGAGTAAGTCTTGAAGAAATATCACAAATATCAGAGAAACTACAATATTTATATCAAATACAAAAAGAAATAGCAAAACTAAAAGAAAAAAAATACGAAATTCAGGTTGAGCAAAAACATTTTGATGAGTTTGCAAGTGATAGAAACATTTATTATAGAAATATAGGTATAAAGAAACGTTCGTCTGCAAATAAAATAATGCAGCTATTAATTGAACTACAGAACAAAGTTGATAATAACAAAAAAGTATCATTATTTTTTAAATTAAAGAGTTTTTTGTTGTATGGAATAGCTAGCTGGGAATTCTATAAGGAAGATCCTGCCACAATGATTACCACTTTAAAAGGACTATATTATGAGTGTGCTCTAAAAGAAATCTCAAATAAAATAAAGGAAAAAGAATCAGAGTGGGAACAACATAAAGGACAATATCAAAATGAACTTGAAAAGAAATCTCTAATCTATTTAAAAGATTATATAGCGAATAAATATAAATGGAGCGAAGAACGAATAGTATTTACAGAAGAAGACTTGTATAAGAACGCAAGAAGGGTGTTAGAAGAGTATCCGGTCGTGTTAAGCACTACATTTTCATCTAGGTCAAGCCTAAATAGTCGAATGGACTACGATTATGTAATTATGGATGAGGCATCTCAAATAGATATTGCAACTGGGGCACTTGCATTATCTTGTGCTAAAAACGTAGTCATTGTTGGAGATACAAAACAACTTCCAAATGTTGTAACTGCAGACAAATGTAAAATAGCAGATACTATTCGTTTAAAATATAGCTTAAGCGATGCTTATGACTTTGCACACAAAAGTTTTTTGCAATCAATTATTGATGTGTTTTATAATGCTCCATCAACATTATTGCGTGAACATTATAGGTGTCATCCGCGAATTATTTCTTTTTGTAATCAAAAGTTTTATAATAATGAACTTGTCATAATGACAAAAGACGATGATTCAAAGGATACATTAAAAGTTTATAAAACCATGATTGGCAATCACGAAAGGGACAAATACAATCAGCGGCAGATAGATATAATAAAAAATGAAATTTTGCCTATATTGAATGTATCAAATAAAGATATTGGAATCATTACCCCATATAATAAACAAGTAGATGAAATTAAAAAACAAATAAAAGATATTGATATAGCAACTGTTCATAAATTTCAAGGAAGAGAAAAAGATGTGATTATCATATCAACAGTTGATGATATAATTAGTGATTTCACCGATGATCCTTATTTGCTGAATGTTGCCGTTTCAAGAGCGAAAAAAAAGTTAATAGTTGTAGTATCTGGTAATAAACAGAAAAATAAAGGAAACATAGTAGATTTAATATCATACATACAATATAATAAAGGTGAAATAATTAATAGTCAAATATATTCAATTTTCGACTTTTTGTATTCAATGTACAGAGAAACAAGAAATGAATTCTTGAGAAAACATAAAAAAATTTCACAATATGATTCTGAAAACTTAACATTTGTTATGCTTCAAGATATTTTAAAAAAATATCCAGAATACGGAATAGTTTGTTTTCAACCGCTATCTATGGTTGTAAGAGATTTGGAGATTTTTACAAATGAAGAAATTAAATATATTTTAAATCCATCAACGCATTCAGATTTTATAATTTATAATAAATTAAGTAAGCAACCTATATTGGCAGTTGAAACAGATGGATACATGTACCATAAGCAAGGGACTGCTCAGTATAAGAGGGATGAGCTAAAAAATAGTATTTTTGAAAAGTGCAATATTCCACTTGTTAGGTTAAGTACAAACGGAAGTCAAGAAAAAGAAAAAATATTAGAAGTTATACAGAGGATATAGTATGAAATTTGTAATTCAAAGAGTATTAAATTCATCAGTCAAAGTTGACGGCGAAACCATAGGGTCAATCGGAAAGGGCTTTATGGTTTTAATTGGTGTGGCTGATACTGACACAAAAGAGATTGCAGATAAGTTAGTTGACAAGATGATTAAACTTAGGATTTTTGAAGATAGTGAAGGGAAAACTAATCTTTCGCTTTCTGATGTTGGTGGAGAATTACTTCTTGTGTCGCAGTTCACTTTGTATGCTGACTGCAAGAAAGGCAACCGTCCAAGTTTCATAAAAGCAGGCAAGCCTGATTTTGCAAACGAAATGTATGAATACATAATTAGTAAATGTAAAACTTGTGAGGGGTTAAAAGTTGAAAGAGGAAAGTTTGGGGCGGATATGAAAGTAGAACTTGTAAATGATGGACCATTTACTATAGTTTTAGATAGTGAAGAGATGTAAGTTGTATTATTCACAAGCAAAAAAGATATTTAAAGTTTAATGAAAAATGAAAGCGTTTAAATGTGCTCCATTATATATTTTACAACTTCCTCAGCGTAAGTTTTAGCGAGAGGATTGTTTTCCAAAATATAATATGAATTGCTGTTAATTTCACCAACTTTGTAATCATCTTTATCTATAAGTAAATCTATACCGAGGAAATCACTTTTTAGTTCGTCGCAAATTTTAGCACACATATTTATAGTATCCTTGTCGAGGTCAATTAAAGTTGCCGTGCCGCCTCTACCAATATTTGACCTAAAGTCACCGTTATGACTTTCTCTAAGTATAGCACCATATAATTTATTTCCAATCATATGAGCTCTTATATCTTTCCCAAAGCTATTTACGATTTGTTCTTGAATGATATAAGGTTTTTTTATTTCAGAAATTTTTTTAATTGCCGCATCTTTACCTATAGCAAGATAAACTTCATTGCCGCAGGTTCCAATACATTCTTTTATGACGAGATTAGGACCAAGATAATTTATAGTTTCATCTACAAATTTTTCTAAATCCATTTCATTTTTATATAAGAGTGGACTAAAAACAGTTTTAGGTTGAGGGATGCCGCATTTCTCTAAGAAGTTAAAACTTTTACTTTTGTCGTCACATATTTCTATAACCTCTGCAGAACAAAAACACCTTACGCCGAGATTTTCCATTTTTTTAGTGACATTTACATCTTTGTCCATGTAGTAACAAAAATCAGGTTTTTTGCCATTTAAAAGAAGAAATTGAGCATCAACATTGTTGTATTTTTCTAAATTGATATTATATTTTTGAAAATCATTTTTAACTCTTTCATAGTAATCTTCTTCAAGTTTCTTTTCGAAATAGTGATTGTTGATATTTATCACGAACCAACCAGTCATATAAGCTTCCTCTTTTTCAAATATTTTAGTTAATTACAAAATATATATTATCACAAATACGCAATATTTACCATATTTCTATTGAAATGTGGTAAAATGTAATGATAGGTATAATAATAAAAAATAAAAAGGTGAGAAATATGAAAACAAAAGAAGCAATTATAGGGTTTATAAAAAAATATAAAATTGAGTCAATAGCCGTGTTCATTTTTTCTATTTTGTCTGCTATTGCATTTGATATAGATAAAACCAAACCCAGGGCATTATTTGAATTAGTGGTCACTTTTTCTTTTATTGCGATGGGGACATTTCTTGTTGATAAAATATTTTCTATATATGAAAATGAGATAAAAGAAAAACTCGGAAACAAGGCCCACAGCTTTAAGATGGTAAAAAGGATTTCTTATATAGTAATCGTGGCAGTTGAGTATTTACTTTATATATGGTCTATCTATTTAATGAGTGTTTCAAATGCGTCAAATGGAAAAGCAATCAACTTTACAAGCACTGATTATGAAAACATACACTCAATGATAATGTCAGCATCTATAGTTTTAACGATGTTAACATTATTTATAATTTATTTTGTGATAAAAGAAAAAAGAATTTCATTAAAAGAATATTTGCTAAAACTTTTTATGAATTCAATTTTTGTATTTATTATAAGCTTAATAGTGCTTGCGGGAATATATGTGCTATATATGATTTGCGAGATTTTACTTGGCACTATTCCATATTATATAATTAGCAGAATAATAGTTTTCTTGCTCTCAATGATTTATTTTATGGGACTTTTTGTGAGCATAGAAAATGTAGAAGGAAAACAGAGTTTATTTTCTAAGATACTTGTGAGATATATTATGCAAATAATGGTGTTTATTGGGTTTATAATTTTTTATATATATCTAGTTAAAATAATAGTAATGCGAGAATTGCCATCCAATCAGGTATTTGCAGTGTGCACAAGTCTTTTTTCAATAGGACTTTTTACTTCACTTATGAGCCTTGGTATAAATGAAGAATCAAAATATAATACTGCTATAAAGTTTTTACCAATTGCATTTATACCAGCACTCATCTTACAAATCATATCACTAGCACTTAGAATAGGTCAGCACGGGATGACTACGAATAGATATTTTGGAGTGATGATTATCATTTTTGAAATAGTCTACTTGGTATTTTATATTTTGGATGAGTTGCTAAAGAATGAAAAAGTGAAATTAAAAAACATTTTAATAATTTCAAACATATTTATCTTAATTATGTTTTTCATTCCAAAAGTTAATTCATATGAATTTTCAGATATTTACAACAAACTATTTAAGATAACTCAAAAAACTGAAACAGTGGTAAATAGCAACAGATATGAAAGGGATAAGCATGTTATAAGGTCTACAACATTTGACGACATTGAAGTAGATATACGAGAATATGATAAATTAAAAACATTCAATATATATGTGCAGTATGATAAGAATGAAAAGAAGTATTTTCCGTTTAATGATAAAGATGAATATGACAACGAAATAATTGATATTTCAAATATAATTAATAATCTTGAAAACAATATAAAAAGCATAGATAGTGAACGTTATCTTGATGAAGATGTATTTATGAATGTTGGAAATGAAATAGTGACAGGTAGCAATAAGATGATAATAAATAAAATTTGGATGGATTACGATAAAGAAATTGAAAAGGTAATTCATTTGGAATTAACAGGTTACATAGTTACGAAAGATGACAAGTAAAAAGATTTAAAGGTAAAAATATTGATTTTTTCAGCACTCCGATTAAAATAAGATTGTATCGTATTTTCATCGGAGGTATGAAAGATAAACTAACAGCAATAGTATTCTCGTTATTGTTTTATAAGGTTGAACTTTAAAACCTTACAAAACTTGTAAAAATTAATTGACAAAACCCCTTAAAACTTGTAAAAGTGCTTTAAAAGTGGCATTTTATGCGTTATTTGAAAATCCAAGCCTTGCTTGAAAAAACTGCATTTCTTGCCAAGAATTTACTTGAAAAAACTGCACTTTTTTGTTTAAATCCCTATAAATAGGGTTTTTATTTTTAAGAGCAAAGTATACATAATCTTTTATCTCAAAAAGATGTTGATAGAGGAAATGAATTATATTTTAAACCTATATACATGCTGCCGTTTATTTTAGAAGAATTGTAACAGTATAAAGTATAAGGAGTTTTTATGGAACACATAAGTAGAGAAAGAGCATATGAGATTTTAAAAAAGTATATGGTAGGCGAAAATTATCTGCAACATTCTCTTGCAGTTGAAGCAATAATGAAAAAACTTGCAGAGAGGCTTGCGCCAGATGAAGTTGAGTTTTGGGGAGTGTGCGGCTTACTTCATGACCTTGATGAGGAGCATTGCGACTGGAAGAATCATCCAGAAGTTCACGGACCTAAGTCAGTTGAGATATTAAAAAGTGAAGGCGTGGAAGATGAGATACTTTTTAATACGATTATGGCTCACAATCCTGACTCAGGTAAGAGAATAGAGTCAATGATTGAGCACGCTATAATTGCAGCAGACCCTATGAGTGGATTTATAAAAGCAATCGCGCAGATTTATCCAGATAAAAAAGTTTCAAGTGTAAAACCAAAATCTGTAACAAAGAGATTTAAGGAGACAAGATTTGCAGCAGGTGCAAATAGAGAATACATGATGCACATTGAGAGATGCGGCATCCCATATGCAGAGTTTGCGGAAATGGCGCTCGATGCGATGAAAAATTTTACATATTAATTTTGATGAGGCCAGCGATGAAAAAATTAAAAAGAACTATTTTTACAATAGCAACCATGGTAACTTTTACTATACTATTTTCCTGCGGCGGAAATGAATCTAACAAAAGTAGCAACGCTGAACCAAAAAGTTTTAGTGTAAACAAAAGTGTTAAAGCAGAGAATTTAGCAGATAGAACCATCATGTATTATATGCTCGGTTCTGACCTTGAGGAAAATTCCCTTGCAGGGACAGAAATAATAGCAGACATTTGCAATGTGAACTACCCAAGCAACATGAATTTTATTATGATGACTGGTGGCTCAGATAATGAAGAGGTAGAAAAAACAAGAAAAGATCCAGAACTCGAAGAGATGTATAGCAAGTTCTATAATATTAATTGGAGTGTAAATCAAATCTGGAAAATTGAAAATAACGCGCTAAGTAGTATAGAAAAAGATTTTGGAAAAGATGATATGACAGAAGAAAAAACTTTAGAAAAGTTTGTGTCATATGTGAAGAAAAATTATCCGGCAAAAAATTATGATATTATTTTTTCTGATCATGGGGGAGCAGCTTTATATTCATTTGGAAATGATACAAGATTTACTGAAAGTGATAGTAGCTGCTTATCCATAAAAGAAATAACAGAAGCATTTAAAAATGCAGATATAAAATTTAGCACAGTTGGATTTGATGCATGCCTTATGGCATCTTTTGAACTTATGTGTGTTCTTGAACCATATGCAGATTATCTTATTGCAGCTGAAGAAACTTCATTTGGTGGATGGGACTATTCGTTTATGAAAAAAGTTGCAGAGGATGTAAACATGGACCCTGCAACATATGGTAAGCTTATTGTTGATGCATTTATGGAAAAAAGTGATACAGATGCAAACTCGCTTGGTTTATATTCTTTAAATGGATTTAAAGAAACAATAGATGAGAGCCTGACAAAGTTTTCAAAAAGCATGAATCAATATTTGACAGAAGACGAATACCTACAATCACTATATGTGATACTAAAAGAAACTATAGGACTTGGCTACATATCAATTAGTGACATAAGAGACTTAAGAGATTTTCTATATTGGATTGGTTATGTAGAAAATTATGAATTCCCAGAAAACTTAAGAGAAAATGCAAAAGAGCTTTGGGATAAGGTAGAGCCATTTGTAATATATTATAGGACACACAAACAAAAATTTGAAGAAGGCGAAGAAAAGACAGGTGGCATAAACTTTGTATTTCCTGTAGAAGATGTGTATTACGATGATGACGATGCTGATGCTGCGCTGTTATCTATAAAAAATTACCCAGAAAGTTTAAATCAAGATTATAAATTGATGTTCAAGCTTGCATTTTTAAGAAAGTCACTTGTTAGAGAATTAAAAAATCATATTTATGAACTTGATGACAATAAAGTAAAAGATGCATTAAATAAGATTTGTGACAAAGCATTAGAAAAGTATCTTATACCAAAAAATTATATTGATAGCATAAGAAAAAATATTGTGCCAAACCTTGCAATTAATAGACTTAAAAATGGTGAAGAAGGAAATATTAATTTTATAAAGTATGTAGATGACAACGTTGTTTCATTTGATTATATTTTTAATACCGATATAGAGTGGATGTTGTATGAACCAGTTGCAACAGCAAGGACCTATGCCTATGATGGAACTGAATTAAAACTTGGAGAAGCGAGAATTCCAAAAATAGAAAAAAGGGAAACGGATAAAGTTACCTGGTCAATATTTCCAGAAGAAGATAGGTGGTTTTCTGTAAAGGATGAAAGTGGAGAGCGACTTGTAGAATTTGTTGTAGAGGAAAATGAAAAGTCAGAGACAGATGCAGCAAATTTAAATTATTTATTTGACAAATCTATTTCGGGATTTATACCAGCGATACTTAGGCGCTATGAAGATGACAAAGATGAAGAGAATATAATTCAAATACATGTCGACTTTACAGGTGCAAATAAAGAAGGCAAAGTAGTTGGATTTACAAGATATGACCAAAATGCAAATATGTCAGCAAAAGATTTAGAAGAGTTTAAGAAAGGTGATAATGTTGTATTCATAGCAAATTTTGAAGACTTTAAGACAACAAAAAACATTGCTTATATGTATACGAAAGAATTATCAGCATTAGATTTTAAAGCACTTAGAGGAAATACATTTGCACAGAGCATTTATTTTAAATACAGTGTGGAAGACATATATTTTGAAACATATGATTTTGATGTGACTAATCAGTTTGCATTTGCTTTTAAGGATGACCCAAATACGTGTTTCTATGCTACATTCCCATCTACCTGGACCGATGTAGTTATAAATGCAAGCGATTCAAGTTTTGAGAGTTTGTCAACTACAGGAGGACATACTGAGAAATTAAAAATCGACATGTTTGATATCACAAGTGATACTACACACTTTGGTGATGTAAGCGAAGGCAATGAGTTGCCAGATTCTGTAATTGACTATCTCAAAAAAGATAGAGTGTTTGATGAGATTTATGATGTAGAGGAAGATTATCTTGTATACGGTAAAAATCAGTTTCCTCCAATGCTCAGCATAGTTGGATCTGACAGTAAAGATAATGTGATAAATAAGAAATATGTATTCTTTGAATATGAAGGAAAAAAATATTTGGTAGAGCTTAGTAGCATTATAGAAGGAAATCAAAACGTAGTATATTCTTATCATGATATGAGACTTATAAGATCAGCACTTGAATTAGTAAATAGTATATATGAAAAAGATGATTACACAGCGACAGTAACTATTACTGAAAGACCAATTAGTTAAAGGAGAAGCGATATGTCAGAGGAAAAAAGTTTAAAAGAGCAAAAGTTATTAGAACTTGAAGAGATGAAAAAACAAATCAATGTTTTAAAGGGAAAAGTCACAACTCTTGAGGCCAAGAAAAAAGATATAGAAAAAGATGCCGAAGACACAATCGGACATCTCATCTACGATAAGAGAAAAGAAATAGAGAGATCCTATAGTGAAGTTCTGAAAGAAGCAGAACAGAGACTCAAGGTGAAAGAAAAAGAAAAAGCAGATGAGAGAAAGAAAAATATAGATAAAGTTGTAAACGAAAATACAAAAGAGACAAAAGAGAGCATCTTATATCTTAAGAATCATATTAAAAACATTTTAGAAGAACATAAACTTCCAGGATTTGTAAATAGTAGTTTTTACATGGGAGTATGGTATCCTACAAATATAGGAGAATGGTTTATAGGTGTTTTGGTATCATTAATTATACTCGCAATCCCTATAGTTATTTCTTTTGTCTTTGCTAAAGATGCCCTAATCAAGTCGTTTCCAAATGTAACAATTAGATATATTATAATCGCCCTCATTTATCTTGGCGTTATATTTGTAGCAGGTCTAATATGGCTTGGAATTGATAAATTGACAAAGAAAAATATAGATGTATTAAAAGAGATAAAAGAACTAAGAAAAAATATAGCTGACAATAATAAGGTGATTGAAAAGATAACAAAAGACACAAATAAAGAGATGACAGACGATAAGTTTGACTATACAAAGATAGATAGAGAGATAGAGGCTGGAAAGCTTGAAGTTGATAATTATAGAAAGAAAAAAGAAGAAGCCATGAACCACTTTGAAAATGTTACAGTTGAAGAGATAAAAGCTAAGGCAAAAGAAGAGGTGGAAAAGAAGACAAAGCCAATTATAGATGAAATAGAGC
This sequence comes from Lachnospiraceae bacterium, assembly GCA_017449075.1. Taxonomy (GTDB): domain Bacteria; phylum Bacillota; class Clostridia; order Lachnospirales; family Lachnospiraceae; genus UBA3633. The sequence goes on along the minus strand of JAFSKG010000001.1, from coordinate 48,959 downwards.
AGGTTAAGGAGGAACTTGATACCTTGCAGAAAAAGCACGATGAATTTAAACTAAGCATAGCAGGAGAATAGAAATATATCGAATTATTGACAAGATTATGCACTAAATTAGTGAGAAAATATTTAATTTGTGCTATAATATAAGATTAGGTCAAGAGAACTTTTTATGGAAACTTTATATAGAAAATATAGACCGATTGATTTTGATACAGTAGTTGGGCAAGACACGATCGTAAAGACACTTAGAAATCAAATAATTAAGGGAAGCACTGCTCATGCTTACCTTTTTTCTGGTACAAGAGGGACGGGAAAGACAACAGTTGCCAAAATACTTGCAAGAGCAATTAATTGCCCTCATGAGATAAATGGTAACCCTTGTAATGAGTGTCCAACATGTAAGTCTGCGCTTGATGGCACAAATCTAAATATAGTAGAACTTGATGCCGCATCAAATAATGGTGTAGACAACATAAGAAAAATCATAGAGCAGCTTGAATATCTACCACGTGATGGAGAGAAGAAAAAAGTTTTTATAATAGATGAGGTACATGCACTTTCTGGTTCTGCAGCGCAGGCCTTTCTTAAATCACTTGAAGAACCACCAGAGCATGTAGTGTTTATACTTGCTACAACTGACCCAAATAGACTTCCAGAGACAGTGCTTTCAAGATGTCAAAAATACAATTTTAAAAGAATAAATATTGAGTCAATAGTTGCATATCTAAAAAAGATTTGTGATGCGGAAAAAATTGATATAGATGAAGATGCTCTTGTTTTCATCGCAGAGAAAAGTGATGGAAGTATGAGAGAGAGTATAAGTAAACTAGATAGAGTAAGAGCATATGCAAGTGGAGATAAGCTTACAAAAGAAAATGTCTTAGACATCTTAGGTATAGTTGGAGATGATGATTTTAGTAAACTCACCAAGGCAATAAATGAGGGAGACATAGAGACGTCAATTAGCATCTTAAGTGATTGCCTTGAGAGAGGAAAAGACATAAGTCAATTTACAAATGATTTCATTTGGCATCTTAGAAATTTACTTATAGCAAAAGATGTAAAAGAATCTATAGAGACACTCAATATAACCAAATCAAATTTTGAAAAACTAAAAAAAGAATCAGGTTTAATTTCAAAAGATGTTCTGATATATTTTATTGAAGAACTTTCAAAAACTTTAAACTTGATGAAATATGATGAAAATAGAAGAGTGATTCTTGAGACTGCATTTATAAGACTTGCAAGTCCAGAGACAAATTTTATGGAATCAGCTGTGATGGCTCGACTTGACAATATTGAAAAGATGCAAAAAGAAGGGGTAGTATATAAAATAGTTGAAGGAAAAAAAGAAACCGAAAAAGACGAGGCTGGAAAAAGCCTTGAAACTACAGCAAAAAAAGCTCCAAAATCAAAGGAAATGAAGTTAACCCCTGCAACTATGGAAGAGATAAAAAAAGTGACAGATAATTGGAAGACCTTAGCCTCATCTGTTGGTAAAATATTTAGGACAATTATGATGGATAGTAAGCCAATACCTGGAAATGAAAAAGAGGCGGGCTTTATAGAAGTGCAGGTAAATGAAAAAGGAACTAGTTTCTTAAAGAGATTTGATAATATAAAAGAGATAGAGGAAACTCTTTCAAAAAATGCAGAATCAATAATTGGTAAAAAGATTATTTTTAAAATTATTTTAGCAGATGATACAAAGTATGTAGAAAATGTATCATGGACACTTGATAGTGATAAAATAAGTGTGGAAATCGGAGAAGAATAGAAATGTATAGTAGCTCTGAAAATATAGAGAGACTAATATCTGAACTTGCAGATCTTCCAGGTGTAGGAAGAAAATCAGCAGGGCGACTTGCTTACTTTATAGCAAATTCTAAAAAAGAAAAAATAGATTCACTTATATCATCGATAAAAAATGTAAGTGAAAATATAAAGAGATGCAAAATTTGTTACACACTTTCAGATGGAGATGTCTGTCAGATTTGTTCAAATGCAAATAGAAATAAAAAACAAATAATGGTAGTGGAGAATGAAAGAGATTTATTTGCATATGAAAATGTAGGAGAGTATAAAGGAGTCTACCATGTGCTTGGTGGTGCACTATCACCACTTACAGGTGTAGGCCCAAATGAACTTAAGATAAAAGAATTGATGATGAGACTCAAAGATGATGTAGACGAAGTTATCATCGCCACAAATTCTTCTGTAGAAGGTGAGACTACAGCAACTTATCTTGCTAAAATGATTAAACCTCTTAACATAAAAGTTACGAGAATTGCATCTGGTGTGCCGGTTGGTGGTGACATAGAGAATATTGATGAGGTTACATTACTTAGAGCACTCAATGGGAGATTGGTATTATGATGGATCAGCTTGAGTTTGAAAATCTAGTAGAGAAGATGAAAAAGAGAAAAGATGAGGGAGACATTAAAACTGCAATCAAGGTAGCGGATAAGGTGCCTTGGGATGAAGTGGAAGATGTGAATCTTTTGATTTATGCTGCGAGCATCTATGAAGAGGGAGAAAAATATAGAGATGCAAAGATTATATTGGAGTACGCATACGATATAGCACCAGTAAAAAATAGATTATATTTTGCTCTCTGCCTGATAAATGCTAAGTGTAAAGAATTAAAGGATGCTATAAGTTATTTTATTGATTTTGACAAGGATTTTCCAGATGATAGTAGGAAAAAACTGCTAGAATACTACATTATGAAAGCAAAAAATGCGAGCAATGAGCAGTTAAAAAGAATATTATCAGAATATCTAAGTGAAGAAAAAGATGAGAAAATGTCATTTGAATTGGCGCTTCTTTGCGATAAACTCGGTCAGAAAGAAGAAGTCCTAGAGATATGTAATTTTATAGTAAATTTTTATGGTGTGAAGAAAAATGGTTTTGGGAAAAACGCTTTACTCCTTAAGAAAAAATATACTACACTCGATAATGACGAAGAGAGGCTTTTAAAAGATGCGGAGATTGGTTATATGAGTGAAGGGGAATCAGATATAGAGTTCAAAGAACCACCAGTACTTTACAATCAGACAAAAATGGAAGAAGAAAGAGTGAGTATTCCAATTGAGAAAGTTGAGAGAGTTGGTGAAGAACAAAAAGAACATGTATTCTCAAAAGAAGATGAATTAAATGAAAAAGAAGTTCAAAACACTATAAGTATCTCGTACACACCTGATGAAGAAAGCTATGCAGAACATGAAAAGAATAAAATGGCTTTCATGAGTGAAGAAAAGACTGACAAAGAAAGACTAAAAAAATTAATTAATGAATTAAAGGAAGAAGAGCGATTAAAAAGTAGTGAGTTTAATAAATTCAGACTAAATAGTTTTGAAAAACAAGGGAGATTTAAAAAAATGAAATTAAATGAAACAAAACTTCATATGATTATCGAAGCGCATTCTAAGGAAGAGGGAACAGAGATTGCAAAAAAAGAACTAGAGTATATTCACAATATACTTGGAGAGAAAGCAACTATAGCTAAAGCCTCTGCTTACAACATGAATGAAAAAGGTTTTGCTTACTATGAAGAGAAAGTTAGAGATAGAGATTTGGTAATTGAGAATGCCGGTCAACTTAAAAACGAATTGATTGATGAGATAGAAGAATACATAATCAATAAAAAAGGAAAAACAATTTTTGCTTTAGTAGATGTCATCAATAATTTTGATAAACTTGCAACAGAGAGACCTTCTTTTGTGGGAAGGTTTGATGTGTATTCGGTATTGTCAAGTAGACCTCAAGAGAGTCTTGATGTCACAAAAGAAGAAGTGGACGAGTTTAAAGCAAAACAAAATAAGCAAGTTCGTAGTGTTGAAAAAGTAACCGCGGTTGTAAAAGATGAAAGAAACGAAAAGGTGGCAACACCTAAAAAACCGCCTGAAAATAACGTAAACTTGAAGTCATCACATAATGATATGACAGTAGATGATTTTGTTGAAGAGTGTAAAAATTATGCTACAAGCATAGATTGTGTTATGCCAGGAGAGACAATTCCTGCACTATATGAAAAAGTAGAAGAGATGCAAGAAAATAAAATTCCACTCACGAAAGAAAACGCAGAAGCACTTATAGAAGAAGTAGCTGATAGAGCAGAGAAACCAAAATTTTTCAAAAAACCAAAATATGATAAAGACGGATGTCTCATATTGATGGAGGAGCATTTTAATTTCTAATGCAGGAATTTATTTTAAAAAATTTAATTTCAATTATTTTTGTGCTCTTTCTCGTATATGGATTTACAAAAGGATTTGCACAAGGATTTCTGAAGAAGGCTTTATCGCTTGGTGCAATTATAGTTACAATAATTATTACTAAAGTTTTTACTCCAGTGATTTCTGATTTTGTAAAAGACGTTACAAGTATAGAGTCGACACTAACAGATTTAATATATGACTCGATTATAAAAAATAATCTTTATGATCAAATCAATATACCATGGTTAAATGGGGCAATTGATACTGGAAATATTCAAGACACAATTAAAAATGGCCTGTGCACTAATATAGCAAATGCAATTATTAATTTACTTTGCGGTATAGCAGTGTTTGTTGTGACTTTAATCTTAATAAAATTAATTTTAAAAGTTTTGGATGTAGTTGATTTCATTCCTGTAGTAGGACAGTTAAATAAATTATTTGGTGGAGTGTTTGGAGTTATAGAAGTTATTCTTATTGCATGGATAGTATTTACTATTCTTAGAGCTCTAGAAAATGTTCCGCAGATAAAAATAATAGTTGATAACATAAAAAGTTCTGCTATTGTCGGATACTTATATGATAATAATTTTGTCTATGGTTTTTTCACTAATCTATTTTCTGCAATTACTTTAAAAGGTAATGCAGTTTAAAGTATAATAAATTTTTAGGAGGTATAGAAATGGGATTTTTAGATGATTTATTTGGAAAGGGAACTGAGAAACAAGTTTCAAAAGTAGTTGACGAGACTATGGAGAAGGGAAGAGAGTTTGGAGAAAAGGCTGTTGCTCAGGGAAAGGTTATGGCAAAAGTTGCTAAGGAAAAAGCAATAGAGGCAAAGTATACTCTACAAATTGAGCAATTAAAATATTCAATTGGTAATGAAGTAGTAAAGAAGGGACTTCCTATTGCAAAAAATGATGAGAAGATTAAGCCAATGCTTGATAAAGTTAATGCCTTAGAGAAGAAGTTAAAAGGAAATGGTGCAACAGCAGTAAAGAAAACAGCTAAAAAAGTAGCTAAAACAAGCAAGAAAAGCACAAGCAAAAAGTCTAAGAAAAAATAAAAAAATACTTGCAAAAAATTTATATTTATAGTAAAATCAATAAGCCTATCTTTAGATAGGCTTCATATGGCCCGGTGGCTCAGTTGGTTAGAGCGCTGCCCTGTCACGGCAGAGGTCAGGGGTTCGAGTCCCCTTCGGGTCGCAAAAGGCGGATAATATCCGCCTTTACAGTATGGATGGGTTCCCGAGTGGCCAAAGGGGGCAGACTGTAAATCTGTTAGCATTGCTTTCGGTGGTCCGAATCCACCCCCATCCATTACGCGTAAGCGTACGGCGGCGCGAGCGATCGCACCGTTGATATGGGGTGTTAGCTCAGCTGGGAGAGCATCTGCCTTACAAGCAGGGGGTCATAGGTTCGAGCCCTATACGCCCCATTTTTTAGAAACACACAGTAAAATCAAGCATTTTACATGTATATCATCGCGGGGTAGAGCAGCTTGGTAGCTCGTCGGGCTCATAACCCGGAGGTCATAGGTTCAAATCCTATCCCCGCTACTCAAGAAGAGGGTCTAGAACCCTCTTTTTTTTGTTTTTGACACTTTATCAAAATGCATATTTAGAAATTTAGCTTTATAAAAATATGAATAATAATAAAAATAATGAATAATTAACCACAATATATTGTGTTCTAATACTCGTACAAAACACTTTTTATAGCGGTGACAATCTGTACAAAAATTAAAAATTAGCCTAATTTTAAGCCAAAATAAGTATTAAGAATTTATTAAGATTGTTCTTGGATTATTGAGAAATAAAGGGTGTTTTAGTAAAATTATTATGCATAGTTTTAATAGGACACTTGTGCCTATTATTTGCTTTTGTGTACAAAAAAACCGAATAAAATTTGAATGGGGAAAAATATGAACGGGCAAATTAAAAAAATTATATCAATTGTTTTAATTGTAGCAATGACAATTACAAACAATGGGTTGATGGTTTTGGCTGACAGTGTAGATACTATTGTCGACCACAACACAAGTCAAGCTCAGGAAACTCCAAATTATTATTACTACGAGGAGACAACTACAACAGTGGAGTCATATCAAGCTTACTTGGAGTCTCAAAATCCGGAAGTGTCAAAGAAGGAAGATGACAACGAGGATAGTGGAAAGGAGAATTATTCTGAAGAACCAGAAGATGACGAGACAGAGTCAACTTCTAAATCTTTTGTTGATGAAGAACCAGAAGAGGATGAGACAACAACTACTGTAGCACCTTCTGAGGAGTCTGAAAAAACAAATGAGACGGAGAAAGAAGAAACAACAAAAACAGAAGAGACAGAAAAAGTAGCAGAAACTAAAACAGAAGAGACAACAACTGAGACAATAGTTGAAAACTCTACTGAGGCTTCTACCGAAAAAGTTGCAGAAGAAACTGCAACAGTTTCAGATGCAGAAGAAGAAAAAGGTACAGAAGAAAATAAAAATGTAGAAGAAACTGCAACAAATTCAGAAGCAAAAGAAAATGAAGAGAAGACAGAAGAAAAAATAGAAGAGAAGGTTGCTACTGAGTCAGAAATTTTGCATGTAGAAAAATTTGATGATGAGAAAGTTGCAACAGAGTCAGAGCTAGTAGAAGTTGCAACAGAGTCAGAGTTTGTAGAAGTTGCAACAAATTCCGAAGCAGAAGAGAAAAAAGAAATAATTATAGCAACTGTATCAAAAACTTCTTGGAAGGTTAAGAAGGTTTTAATTGCAACATATGCTTCATTAAATGTAAGTGCAAAAGAAACTGAGAAAGATAGACTTACAAGACTTGCAACATATGCAAATGTAATTCTCGTAAATGATAAAGGTGAAGAAAAAGTATTTAAAGTAAATTTAAAGTGGCAACTGCTTAAGAAATACGAAGTAAATGCGAAGTCAGCAAAGAAGGATGCTCCTATATCAAAAGATGTATGGAGAAAGAATCTTAAAGTTGATGAATACATAAATAAACAAGAAGAAGTAATGATATCAACTAGTAACATTGCACTAGTTGAAGAAAAAGTCAAAGAGGAAAACTTGAAGCATGAAGACAAAGAGTATGTATTAAAACTTGAAGAAGATAAAGAAGAAACTACAGTTAGTCCGGCTGTAGAGGAAATAGAGATAAAAGAACAAGAAACCCCTGTTGAGAATATAGAAACTGAGACAATAGAGACATTAGAGACAGATACAGAAACTTATGTAATAGAGACAGAGACTTTTGATGAGACTGTAGAGTCAACGATTGAAGAAACTATAAAGAAGATAGTTGAAGAAGAAAATGTTATTGAAGAGCCAACAGTAGCTGGCTTTGATAAGACAGAAGAAGAACCAACTACATTAGAAGAAACGTTAGAGACAGAGCAAACTGAAGAAATAAATGAAGAAGAAGTAGAAGAGAAAACAGAGTTAGTAGATACTGCAACAAAATCTATAGTTGACGAAGCATCATTAAGCGTAGAAGCTATGAATGCAAATGGCAACGAAATCACAGACTCAACTCTTAAATATTTTGACTTACAAAGTATCTATCTTTATAAGATTGATGTACCAGCTCTTGGCGATGAGATTATAGAATTGATTAATCAAGAAAACAGCAAAGATAAAGAACAAGAAGAGAAAAAAGATAAAGAAGAAAAACCAAAAGGACTAATTGAGAGTATTGCAAGTTTCTTTGGACTTGAGCTAGGATCAAGTGATGGTGAAGCAAGTGATAATGGCAAAAAGAACAAAGATGAAGATTTGATGACATATTTATCAAATTCAAAAGTAGATGTTTTACTTGGAAAAACTTTGGAGCCAGTAGTGGCAGAATTTGATGAGCATGTATTAGGTGCAGGTGCTACACATACCCAACATCAGATTTCAACAAATGTAAATGGCGATAAATTAAATTATAAAAATATTTTTGACTCAGTTGTTGGTGGCGATGCATCTGATATGCTTGACTTATCATCAAACAATAAGAGAATTAAAGCAACAGGATCAAATATATATATTGCAGGTACATATTATTTACCAAGTGATATAAAGATATCTAATGAGTGGATAGTTGAAAGCAGTAACACACTTACACTTTGTTTAAATGGTCACAACATAGTATTTGCAACAGCAGGTTGTGTTCGTGGACAAGGCAGAGTTGTTGTATGTAACTGTGAAGGAAAGTCAACAATTACTACAGAAGGCCCACAATATAATTGGCATGATAAATGGTTTGCAAGTACATCTGAAACTTATACAAAATGGAATGAGCATGCACTATTTGCAGGAAAGGAAGTAGGTGTGTATGCAAAAGATCACAACATAGTATTTGAAAATGCATTTATAAAAAATCAATACAATGGTCGAAAGTCAGTAGAGCAAATGGAAGAAACAGAAATGGATGAAGCAGAGTACTCTGGTGATGGATCACTTGTATGGGGAAAACATGAATTACAAGTTTATGGAGTAGTATTTAACAATAACGCAGCAACAAGATCAAATGGTGTTGCAGCAAATGCCCAGCTTGGAAAGATGACTCTTGAAGATTGTACATTTACTGGTAATAAAAATTTATCAAATAGAGGTGGTGCAGTTGCATTTAATCCTAAGGCAACAGTTATTCATAACTGTGAATTTAAGAACAACCTTTCTTTCACAAATGGCGGAGCACTTTATGGAAGATCTTACAACAATTCATATGAGACAACAGAGATAGGAACAGTAATATCAAAAACAACATTTGATGGCAATGCAGCATTGGTAGATGGTGGCGCCATATTCATGGATTATCTCTGTGAAAAGGGCGTGACATTTGAAGGAACAAGTTCAGACAAGATAGTATTTAAAAATAATTTTGCAGGTGTGTCTGGCGGAGCCATAGCTGTTAAGCATATGAGAGCTGTTGATGGTCAAGATGTAAATGCTTATTCTTATGAAGATGCAACAAGCAGAAAGAGACTTTTAAATATAAATTATGCAACGTTTGAAGGAAATGCTGCAAAGGGAATCACAATTAACTTTAAGACTGGTGAAGTGAAGGATAATGAAGCTGCCAAAAAGGAAAACTATGGTGGAGCAGTTTACTTAAGTTCAGAGACTATTAAGTACAATACCTTCCCTACAGATGCACCAGTAAAAGAAGTAAACATAAAGAATTGTACATTTACTGATAATTTTACAAAAGGATATTCACTTGAAATAAAAGCAAAAGATGTATCTGGTGCATTTACTGGTGATGCTCTTGCTAAGTACAATGTAGGAAACGCTGGTGGCGCAGTTTATGCGAGCAAGATTTTAGCAATGAACATAACTGATACAAAATTCACTAAGAATGAGTCAATGACAGGTGCAAATCTCTGTGTCAAAGAGTCTACAGTAAGTGTAGTTGGTGGAGAGTTATCACAAGGAAAAGCATATAACTGTACTTATGAAGCGTCAGAGTTTTATAAGAAAGTTGTAACACCTGGTGGTGGTGCGGCATATATTATGAAGGGTGCACATCTTGCCATATCAAAAAATACAAAGATTGAATCAAATCAAAATGCATTTTATCTTGATGGAGGCTCTATAGATTTAGGAGCTTCAGAAGTTAAGAGTAATATAGGTGAGTATCTTATAGGATATACAAACTATAAGACAAATAGAATATTATTTAGCGGCGTAGATATAAAAGAACATGAGTTCAATGAGACAAGAAAAGATTATGCATCAACAGAATCGGATGCAAGTAAGGGCGAGAGAAAGTATGACAAAGGTATTTACGCCCCATCTTATATTTCATTTAAGGGTACAAATGCAATATCAAATAATAAGAGAAATTTCTATACAAAGAATGGAGCAAATTACACAAGTAAGAATGAGTATGCAAATTTAGTTATGACTTCTTCTAAATCTAACTTGCAATTTGATTTAAGTAACTACTTGTTTGATGTTCCGTTTACAGCACAGGATATAAGTGAAAGAATAGGTCTTTACTACGAATTTGATCCACATGGTGATGACCAGATAGTTGCATTTGATAAATGGGATTACAAATCTGTAAAGGTTATAGATGAAGGAGGTCTTTGGACCAACTACTTTGAAATTGATAATTCGCAAAAAGGGGAGTGGGCTGAAGATTGGAAGTTCTATATAGAAAAGAACGAAATAAGGATGAGTCCTAATATTGTTCAAGTTAAGTTCGATTCATATATAGAAGATGTTCCTCGAATTAAACCACAGTATTATAACTTTAGAAAACAAGGCGGACAAAAGATAAAAATTGCAACTCCGACTGAAATAGTGAGAAGAGATATATTCACTCCAGGAAAAACTCTTCTTGGATTCTTGGGAGTTGATAAAACTGATGATACAAACACAAAGTATGATATCTGGGATTTTGATCGCTGCGTTATTGATCCATCGACAGCAGTTAATAACGAGATTGTCATGATTTTGCTTTATACAAACGATACTATACAGATTAAACCTTGCGGATGTGAAAATGGCAAGGCTTGTGTTCATGATGGTTCAACTTCTACTCATACAGATAGAGGTACTGGAACTACAGAAGATACAGCAAAATATCTTAACTATATAGAAGTAGCAACTTATCCACAACTTTCATATAGATATGGTGGTAGAAAGACACAGTATTCGCTCAGCAAAGATTTGAAACTTACTGCAGCTCAAGCAAAAGAGTTTATCGATGGTGGCATAGTTCTTAACTTAAATGGAAAGACTCTCACATACGATACAACAGATGGAAATGATTCATACATCTTTAACACTACAGGTACAGATGAGATGAGAGATACAAACGATGCAAAAGTTATGATATGTGGTATCGCAACTCCTGGCGCAACTGCAAGAGGTAAGATCGTTGCAAACGGAACCCATAAAGGTGCATTTGTAATTGGCGATAAAGATATCTACTTAAGCAACTTAGATGTAGAAAATGTAGTAGCAACAAATGATTCAGACAAAGCATTTATACACAGTAATACAAATAATTTAAATACATACATTCATACAAAAGATGTAGTATTTGAAAATGTAAATTTAAAAACTGATTTAATAAATGCAGGTTCAAGAGTTGTATTTGAAGATACAACAGTAACTAATTCATTATTACAAGGAAGCGTAGTAAAACTTCAGGCTGGTTCAAGTGTTGATACAGCATTTAAGTTATTAAGCTCAGAGATAAAAGACATGCAAGGTGCAGATGCACTTTTATCTGCAAACCTCACCAACCCAAGAATAGGAACAAAGGTATTGATAGCGACATCAAGTGTTACAAATAGTATATTTGAATCAAAGTTTATAACTCTTGAGACAAATGTAAATGGTGCAAACTCGAGTATAACACTTCAAGGTGATGTAACAATAAAAGAAAATACTTTAAATAATGGCGACGCTCTTATAAAAGATGGAACTTCAAATGGTGAAGATCACTTTGGTATGAGTGTAAATGATAATATATTGATTGCTGATAATACAGTTCCTCATACAAACAATGTAACAGTAGTAGGTTTTGATAGCAATTCAGCAACATTCAAAGGAAATGTAACTATCACAGGTAACAAAACCACAAAGAGCGGTAAGGCAACTAATGATGTCAGCGCAGTTCATTCTGGCAATGATACACTTGTATACTTGGATGAAGTTGCAGTTAATGTAAGAGATAATAAGACAAAGTACGATTGGTATGCTGAAAATAATAACGGCACTACTCAGACATTCAATAAACCTATATTCACACAAGTAGCAGGAACAAAACTAAGAGCTTCAGATTCTGTAATTAAGATTAGACTTTTATCTAATAGTGAAGATGAAGGGCAGAAGATTTATGAGAATTGGTCTATCGATAATATTATAGGAGAAAAAGAAGCTGAGGCTACATTTATGAGAGATGATTCTTATTCAGAATCTGACCCATTTGATATTTATAAGAAAGGAACTTCAAGCAAAGAATCAGATATCTATTTGGGTTCATCTTTCGTAGCAGTAAGATATAGACTTTATAATTATAAGGCAGGTGTAGATGAGAGATTAGATCCTACAGCTGGATATACAGAGGCAGCTATACAAAGAGTAGAACCAGATGTATACACTCTACTTGATACACCTCAATATAAGTTTGACTTCTCACGTACATCAGTTATGTGGGAGGCATTTGCATACAGAAATAGCGATAACACTTATGATTACTCAAAGGAAAGATTATATCCAGAAAAGACTACAAATATCGCAATAAAGGCAACAAGAAGCGTATTGATATCAGGATACATTTATAACTACAATAATAAGAGACACGTTCACGAAGGCAATGTAGAGCTCTGGACTGAGGCAAGAAATGAAGGACACTTACAGGCAACAAATTCGTTTGTATTCTTACACAATGATATAGAGATAACACATAAGCTTTTGTTTAAACCAGAGACAACTTATCATCTCTGTCTAAATGGTCATAAACTTATATTAAATACAGATGTTAAGTGGTTTGAGTCAAATACTTGTAAGCTTATTATTTGTGACTGTCAGAAGACAGGTAGCATAGTTCAAACTAGTGGTACACTTACACAAGACTTTATAGATATGGATGGTGGTGAGTTTGTAATGCAAGACGTTACTGTTGGACCATTTGTAAATGTTAAAGACTCAAGTCTTGTAATCACAAATGAAAATGTTAAAACTACTTTCGAAAGTGTAACTATAAAAGAAGTTACAATGGATAACGCTACGTACAGTGATAATGCATTTATAAATGTTACAACAAATAATTTGGCAAGTATAAGTAATATAACCATTAAATCGAACAAGATGATTTCTAAGGATGAAGGCAACGCAATCTTCTTAATTGATAACACTGCAAATTTAGGAAATGCAGTAATTAGAGGACTTACTGTAGAGAGTAATGAGATAATGGCAGATGCATCAAAAAGTGCAGATGGATCGGGCTATGCATTCATATTTGATGGATATGAGAATGTAACTTTAGAAGCACCATCAATTAAGTCAAATAAATCAGTGCTCGGTGCACCAATTAGAATTACAGGAAATGAAGGACTCACAGCTACACTCACAATGAAAGATGTAGCATTTACTGACAACCAGAAAGTATTTGTATCTGCTATGCCTTTTGCAGATCAAGTTGCAAAAGGTATATCTGCAAACTTTGCAACCACTAAGTTTAAGAGAATTAATATAAATGGTGGTACATTTAAAGGAAATAAATTTAGTGTAAGTGGAGCAGAGCCACAAGCTTCAGATGGTGGTGCTACAGAGTTTATAAACTATGAATCAAATCTCACAGTTAAGAATGTAACATTTGATGGAACAGGTGCAAATTTGACAGGAGGATTTAATGGAATAGTTATCGTAGACAATGGAGATGACTTGTTTGAAAATGTTACAGTTACAAATTACGATATTAGTGAAGAGATATTCATGATTCTTGGAAAGGGTTCTGGACTTGGACCTGCAGGCACATATTCAGGCAGAACAACATTTAGAGGCAACACTCAGTTTGTAGATAATAGAGCCTACATGTTGGTTTGCAATGAAAACTATAGAACAGATCCTAATAATGATAACGAAGGACTCTTGTTATTTAATGGAACTAAGTTTGACAACAACATTACAAATAAGAGACAGAGCCAAAAGTCACAAGGTCTGATTAATTCAAATGGTACAGCGATTACAATTGCTAGTGGTGCAATTATCACTAAGACAGCAGGTACAGCTGTAAATGTAGGATTATCAGAGATTAGATTATTTAACACTGAGATAAGTGGTGGATCTGGAGACGACCCAGCAGTATATGTAAGTGATACTGGAAAACTTACAATTGGAGATAAGGTAGTAGTAAAAGGTAATAAGACGAATATATACATAGATGACAATGGAACTACACATGGTATGTTAAGTGCTATAGATGGACATCCTATACTTTCAACAACAGACATAAGCATATCAGTTCCTGACACTGAGTTTAACTTCTTCAGTGAGTGGGGAGCAACCTATATTGAAAAGTTTAACTATCACAGTGGCTCGACTTATGCTTATTTGCCAGGTGACTTATTTAAACTTGATGCAGCAATGGCTAATAGACATATCTATATTCAAGGTGACATAGCAGCAGGACAACAAGAGTTGTGGGTATCATCGACTCAGGCAACTAGTCAGTATGCAACACTTATATTCTTTGATAAAGATATACAGGGACCAAAAGAGATTACAAGACAATATATTATAGTAGGACAAAAGACTAAACTTGATAGAGTACAAGTAGACTATCTCTCTACTCTTAGCCAAATCTGGATGACTCAGTCAGATGGTTCTAAACCAGAAGAGGAGGCTATGTGGAGACTTTATAGTGGTGGTCACTACAATGACTTTGAGGTTATAAACTATGAAGCAGGAAAGACATACTATGCATATCTTGTGAAGAAACATATACATAAGATTTGCGGACCAGATTCACTTATAGCTTGTGGACCAAATCACGCAGATGGTCAAGTTCACACAGTTGACTTAGACTTTACACAAGTTGGAACAAACGAAAACATAATAGTTGAAGCATCAAGGAGTAACTATATCGGTCTTTCAAATAACTTAACTATAACTCAAGCAGCTTTGAGTTCACTTGTAGATAGAGATATAGTATTCTGCTTAAATGGATACGAGTTAACATTTGAAAAAGATGCAACAATCACAACAAACCATAGCTTTACATTTGTAAACTGTGAGAACACAGGTTTCATAACTGTAAGCGGTGATGAAGCAACAGCAAACCCACTTATAAATATAAGTGGAGCAGGAAACGAGTTTAGTTTATACAACATTCATTTCCAAGATTTTGAGACAAAAGAATCAGTGGTTAAGATGAGTGATGTGAAGATAGTAAGTGAGAACATATTATTTACTAATATTAAGTCTAGTGCAGCAAATGGTATATACGATATACAGAGCGGTACAGCATATGTAGATAATCTTGCATTTACAAATAACATTGCATCAGGTTCATCACTCCTTGATTTGAGATTTGGAAACTTCACAGTTAGAAAGATAGACGATATAAAGATAAACAACAATACTTATACAAATAAACTTTTGTCACTTAGTGGAACTGGCAACATGGATTCTATCTTAGTTGAAAACAATACTATGATAGATGGTGGTGGTTCAAATTCATATGGTGCTATATATGTATCAAATGGAGCAAACATCACTTATGCAAACGATGCAATAATATCACTTAATGATGCTTCTATTAATAAAGAGTCAAAAGGTGGAGCACTTTCAGTATATGGAACACTTAACTTTAGTGGCAAGGTAACACTTGAAAGCAATAAAGCTGGTCTTGGTGGAGCAATCTATGTAGATGACACAGGTTCGCTCAATGTAGCAGGAGAAGCATATTTCAGTGAAAATGAAGCAGAGACTGGTGGTGCGATTTACGCAACAAATTGGAGTCACATCCATATGACAAGTGCAATCTATGACAACAATAAAGCTAACGATCATGGAATAGTTGCATTTGGTGGTGCTTATAGTGGCGAGGCTACATTTAGAAATCATACAAGAGCAACAAAAGAACTTATCTACAATATCCATGAAGATGGAAGCGATAGTATAGTTCTTGATAGCAATACATTATTTGTTGATAACACATTGGCAGAAAACATTGTAAGTTTGAGAAGAGTATCAAGTGCAAATATAGGAACATCATATCTAAGCACTGGAAACTATGCAAATAACTTTATTAGTATTTCAACAGGTTCAATGATAGTTAACAATGCAAATATTACAGATAACACATTCTTAGACTCAGTATTTAACATAATAGACCCAGTGGATGTTGTAGTAGCAAGTGTATCAGTATATGAGAATAAGATTACAAATGCAATAGTAAGTGTCAAAGGTGGAGAAGTTAAGATTGGCAACCAAATGACATTTAGAGACAATATAGCAAGACTTGGAAGTAAGAAAGAACTTGCAGTTTCTGGAGAAGGAGGATACTTCAAAGCTACTGAAAAGATAAACATGGGTAAGAATTACATATTCACTGCTTATACAAGTGGAATAAAAGTATTTGAGAAATGGAGTTCTACATATATAGATAACTACGATGTACCACAGGCACAAAACCCTGGACGTTATATGGTAACACCAGAGAATTCAAATATTATTATGCTATCAAATGATGACATAAATAAAGGTTATGCGTTCTATAAAGTAGGAAGTTCAAATTCACAAGATATATATGTAGGTAAAGAAGGAGTTGACTTTATACAACTTAGATTTATTGACCCAGAGAATGAAGGTGCAGTATTTGCATCACAAAATATCGAAAAGGGAAAAGAAACTAAGCTTGATAAGGTTGACACTTTAGAGTGCGATCTAGTAAAACAAAAATGGGTAGCAACTATGAGTGATGGAACAGCAAAGACTTTAGTATTTACATCAGATCAAACTG
This sequence comes from Lachnospiraceae bacterium, assembly GCA_017449075.1. GTDB lineage: Bacteria > Bacillota > Clostridia > Lachnospirales > Lachnospiraceae > UBA3633. The sequence continues at coordinate 32,271 of JAFSKG010000001.1, read as the reverse complement.
CTTCTTCATCAGATACTATAAACATTCTTTACACAAGACCTCACTTACATAAGATTTGTGGCATTGGAAGGAATGAGACTTGCAATCACATGAACGGCACAAGTCATACAGAAGTAGAGTATCAGATTGTATCAAATGCAGCAGAGTTCGCAACTACTACTGATCAATATGTATACATTAAATCAGATATTGAAGTAGACTCTACTATTACACTTGCAGCTAGCATAAGAGGCATATGCTTAAATGGCTATACTATAAAACTTGTTGGTGGTGCAAACTCATTATTTAATACAGCAAATGAGTTAAGCATATGTAATTGTAAGGAGAAGGGTGGCATAACTAATACTGGTGATCAAGTACAGACAGCCCCTGTTATAAACTATACAGGCACAACTTTATCAGTTTATAATGTAAACTTCTTTGGAATTAACACTGAAAGATCTGTTATAAAACTCGTAAATGATGGAACAACACTCTATGCTGGAAATGTAACATTTAAGAACAATAAAGATTTGGGTTACGAAACAGTTATAGATATAAATAATAACACTAATAATATAGTTTATTTAGACAATGTATCATTTGAAGATAACAAGAATGACAGTGATAATCACATGTTAGATGTATATAGTGGATATCACATTAGCACTCTTTCATTTATCAATAATGATACAGAGACAAGACTTGCATGGTTTAACAATAAAAACCTTGTAGATGTAGGAAACTTAATTGTAAAGAACAACAATGCAAAATACGATGTAATGCTTGTATACTTTAGCAGTGAGACAAAGCTTGCTGTTAGTGGGGATATAGTTTTTGAGAATAATACTATAGATGATGACGCAATATTGAATGTGGACCAAGACGCAGTAATAAATGTAACTGGAACTATGTCATTTATCAACAATACAGCAAAGAAGCATGCAGCGATGCACATTGATTATGGTGCTTCAGTGCTTGCAGGACATTTCATATTCGATGGCAACAAGAACACAGAGCCAAATAACGCTATAGTTGAATGGACAGAATCAAGATTAGTATTAAATGATGCAGTGTTTAAGAATCATACAAATGCTACAGATATATTAATTGGAAACTATGACAACAATGGTACAAGTGAAATTTATTTGACAAGTCCAACATTCATAAACAACAAAGGTATAGCGGTTAAACTTGATGGAGTTGCAAAAGGTAATATTGAAGGATTGACATATGAGAATATTGCAAACAATAACTTTACTAACATTCTTAATATCAATAACAGTACAGTTTCTGTGACTAATATGGCTGTAGAAAATGTAAACTTAGCAAATTCTGCAGTAGTGATAAGTAATTCAACAGGAGTTGAATTAGAAGATGTATATATTGGAAGTAATACTATAGGACAAAACGGATCAGCACTTTATGTAAGTGGAAGCGATACTATAATAAAAGTAAAAGGTTTAATAAGTATTGATGGCAATACCAATAATATAACTCTTAATGATGGTGCTTATCTAAAGGCTAGTGGTATGGTAGAGAAAGACTCTGAGATGAGCTTTAGTGTTTCTGGCACATCTATGAAGTTATTTGAAGGCTGGGATAAGAATCATATTGAAACTTATGGACAGATAGCCTCTAAGTCTGATCCAAAGAGATACACTTATACTCCAGAGAATTCAGGATTGTTCACTATTAAACCAACAAGCGGTTACGGTATTTATAAGAGCGGCACCGGGGATAAGGTAAGCGTATATGCGGGTACAAAAGATTCTTACAGTGTTCTCTCATTCGTATTTGTAGATGAAGATAATGTAGAGTCAGTTATAGATACACAAAATGTTGCTAAAGGTGCAGCAGCAGCACCAAGCACACTCATGGATGTTGTTGACTCATTTGAGTATGAGTTAGAGAATCAAACTTGGTATGCTCCAAATAGTACTACAGGTGCACATGATGTTAAGTGGGAGTTTAAGAATGAAGTAATTTCTACTATTAATAATGATGCACAAATTAAATATGTTCGTAAACATATACATAAAGTTTGTGGTGCTAAGTATTATGATGAGTGTAATCACCCAGAGACTACATTGCATCACACAGGCACAGTAGTTTATGAAGATGCTACAAGTTCAGATGCAGCATTCTGGCCAAGTACAGCAGAATATATCAACCTCTTAAATGATATAGAGTTTAATGAAAGAATAAATTTAAGCTACTTAAGAGGCATATGCTTAAATGGTCACAAGATTATAATTGGCAATATAGGCGAAACTAACTTCATGTCTATATCTAATGAACTTAATATTTGTGATTGTAGGCGTGATAAGACTGATGAAGCAGCAATAACAGTAAAAGATGGAGTGACATTAAAGAGTAGCATTATAAGAGTTAATTCAGGTGGTACATTCAATGCATACAAGATTAAGTTTAAAGATATTTCATTGAATGATTATGTAGATTATACAGTTACTCATGCTTATGCAATAGAGAACTCAAATAATGGACAAGTATATCTTGAGAAGCCTGTATTTACTGGTATGACTGATACTGGTGAAGAAGGATTACTTAAGAATCAAGCAAGTTCAAATAGATTTGTTGTTGTAGAGCCATTATTCACAGGCATCACACTCAATACTTCATCACCATTATTAAATCTTACAAATCACTTCAGTATAGCTACTATATCAGTAATTGAGAATGATGGTTATGCAGTTCCACTTATTAAGGTTGTAGATGATGTATCTGTGGGAAGTTTCATATTGTTAAATAACACAGGTGCTACAGGACAAGGTTTAGTATCTATTGACTATGGAAAGACACTTACACTTACTGAGAACAATGTATTTGAAGGAAACGAATCACAAGGAGGAGGCGTTATAAGAGTCTCTGGAACACTTGTCGCTAAGAAGGATTTGATTTTCAAAAACAATATCACAGTAAAAGGTACAGGTAGAGGTGGAGCACTTTATATAGATACACATGGTAAAGTGGTAACTGAAGGAAAGACTCAGTTTATAGGAAATGAAGCAATGTACGGTTCTGCAATTTATTCAGAGTCAGTAGACGAAGATTCACTTAAGGATATGAAAGAACCTTATTTTGAAGATAACACAGTTCTTACAAGAGGTGTTGTATATTGGAATGGAAAACTTACACTTTCAACACCAACATTTGCAAATCACAAACCTTATGATAAGAGTACATCAAAAGGAGTAAGAACAGGCTTGATAGTTAATGATGCAGCAGGTGATAGGCTTATACTTGATTCTCCAGTATTTGTAAACAACAACTTAGTTGGTACTGACGATAAGGCTTCAGCAATCATATTGACAGGATCTGCGAATGGAACTGAAATTTCTGGATTTACAAATAACATAAAGAATAATACTATGGAAAATCTTGTCTATGCAGAGGATAGTAATGTAACTATTAGTGGATATATAGATAGTTCATCAACAAATAATAAGTTTACAGACACAATACTTAATATCAAAAACGCAGTAAATGTAACTTTTGATGAATTAAATCTTGAGTATCAAACAGTAGAAAATGCAGCGGTATATATTTCTGGTGCACCAGTTAAGCTTGTAAATGAAGTAAGAGTAATAGGCAATGAAACATCAGCAAAAGCAAAGGCTAAGAATGTAATACTTGCAGATGATAATGCTTATTTCAAAGGAACCGGAATAGCAGGCGCTCCTGCATTTATAAAAGAGTCGTCTATTATTGGAATATCAGCAAATGGTAGAGATGGAGTGAAGGTATTTGAAGGATGGAACGCATACAACTTTGAATACTATGACAAACCACAGGTAAAAGATATTCAATATAAATATGTCTATGCGCCAGAGAATGCAGAGATACTTGTGCCAGATGAGGCAGCAGCAAATCAAGCTCTTTATAAGAAGGGCTTCGCAGGTGATGGCGATGGAGAAGGCAATGTATATCTTGGTTCAAAAGATAACTATGTAACACTCAAATACTATAATGACGTTGAAGAAGTTGAGGACTATGTAGAAAAGGTAGGAGATAAAGAATATTATTGTTATCAAAATATTGCAAAAGGTGTACCTACTAAACTTGATAAAGTAGATTCACAAGAATACGAGATAGAGAAGCAAGAATGGTATGTAGGTTATCAGAGCAAGGATGCTTATGACTATCTTGAGAAGTTTAACCCTGCAGATCCAAGACCTACAGTAGCAGGTGCAAATGGAGTCGTTGAGACATTTGATGTAGATCAAGAGATTAAATATCATCAATTCCATATCCATAAGGTTTGCGGATTGAAACTTAGCGAAGAATGTAAACATGATGGACATGCAGATCATACATCAACAGTTGAGTTTAATGATGTAAATACAATAGCTGATTTAGAAGCAGCAACTGGATATGCAGTGCTTGTTAAGGATTTGGATATAGCAAATGAGCAGAGATCAATTAATCTTAATGCGGGACTTCAAGGTATCTGTCTAAACGGACACTCTATAATGGGTGATGGTAGATATGGATTATTTAATATAACTCATGCATTTACAATTTGTAATTGTAAACCAGATAAAGAAAATACTGGTATCACATCAGACGAATCATTTACTCAAGCAAGAGATATAATAAATATTAACACTACTGAAGAAGTAGGAATCTATAGAGTTGCAATCAATAACGTTGCATTTGGTGCAGGATATGCAATCAATGTAGAACAAGGAAATGTATTTATCGGATCTCTTGCGATAACTGGAAGTACAAAGGCTGGTGTAAACGGAGTAATTAGAAGCAACACGAATATAACAATAGATAAACTTGAACTTCAGAATAATAAAATGACTGGTACAAATCCACTGCTTAGAACAAGCAATACAATGAATATTGATAAGCTCTTTGTATATGAAAACGAGATGGAAGATTCTATAGTATCAGTAAATTCTGATGCAAATATTGGCACAATAGTTTCTGAAGGTAATACAAGTGCAAACAAGGGAGCTATCTATGTTGCAACAGGTAGAACATTGACACTTGGTGGACAAGTATTTGATTATAACACAGCAAAATATGGCGGAGCATTATACGTGGCTGGAACTTATAGGTGCTTAGTAGACGACCCTTACTTTAGTAGCAATACGGCTACAGAAAAAGGTGGTGCTATCTATCTTGCAGATGGAGGTAAGATTCAATTAGAAGAGACAGCTAACTTTACAGTTAACACTGCAAAAGAAGGCGCAGCAATATATGCTGAGAATTTAAGAGCTGGTGACATAGTGATGCCAAAATCTGAATTCTGGGCTAACCATGCATCTGATGGTGCTGCAATAGCATTTGGTGGTGAACTTGAACTTTCGAATGTAACATTTACTAATGGTGCTAGTGGCTCAACATATATTAGCAACATCAATACTTCATCAGCTACTGATAAAGCAATTATATCTTCAGTATCAGTAACAGATAATGTTGGTGGAGGCAAGGGTATAGTTCTCACTAATGTAAAAGATGGATCAAAAGTACAAGACATAACAGCTGAGGGAAATGATATTGAGAGCCTTGTACAGTTCAACAATATAGCAAACGGTAACAAAGTTTATGTGACAAATGTAAAAGATGTAACAAACAATAAGTTTAGCAATGCAGCTATAGTATTTAATGATGTACCATATGCAGTTCTTAACAATGTAACTGCAGAAGGAAACTCATCTACAGGATACGGTATCGTACTTGCAAATGGTAGCGACACAAAAGTTTACTCTGTTGGCGAGTTGAATATAAACAACAATACTAATACAGGAACTTATGGTGCTGCTATTACTATAATGGGTGGCGCAAATATTGATGAAGATGGTGGTATGACAATTACTGGCAATAAATCAGCAAATGGTGGAGCAATCTACCTTGATGGAACACTTGGAGTTCAGTCGCAAGGTTCTAAACCACTCAAAGTTTCTACTAACTATATTAATAATACAACTCAAACAAAGAATATTTTCGTAGTAAACGAGAACTCTCATGTATATGCTACAGGAAAGATAAGCGACGATACTCAACTCGGATTTACAGCTGGTGCAACAAATGTCACAGCATTTAAATATTGGAATAGCAGTTACTTTGATAAGATAGGAACTACTGATAAGTTTGTATACACTCCAGAGAACTCAGGAATATTCCTTGTAGATACATTATCACAAAATGCAAAGCAAGAGTTCTATAAGAGTGGAGTTGGAAACGATGTGGTAATAAAACTCGGTGCAAACTTTGCAAAACTTCATTTTGTGAGCGCTGGAAAGAAGACTGAGTACTTAACTCAAAATGTAGAGAGAAATACAGAGACAAAGCTTGATAAAGTTCTTGTTGCGGCATCAAGTGAGAAGTGGGTAGCTCCAAATGCTGCTGAAGCATCTGACTTTAAGTGGTCATTTAACAAGGGCGATTTGACAGCAAAATATGATTCAGCAGATGTATATATTTATAAGTTATTTACTTATTCTATTGAATATACTGGTGGATCAAGAGGTGGCTCAAAGACTTATAACAGCATCGAATATGGTGAAGCAGTTTATGCAGACAATAATTCATTTGAAGGTTTAGGATTTAAGTCATGGATGTTGAGAAATGCTCCTGCAGGTGCTAAGAGAGAGTATTTACCTGGAGATTTGATTAAGAATATCTGTGATGAAGAAGATGGTACAGCATATCTTGATGCAAGATGGAGTGGTGAGATAATCATAAGATTTGATCCAAATGGTGGAAGATATGGTCTGAGCATTCCATACGATAGTAAATACGATACATATGTAAAGAGCGGAACCAAAGTAAAACTTAATGAGACTTATCCAAAGAGCCTTGGCGGTGATGATTATACAGGTTATTCATACAATACAAAAGCTGATGGAAGTGGAAAGACATACAATATTAATGCACGAGTTTCATTTAGTGACGATGTAACATTGTATTTGATATGGATTGAAAATAAGAAAAAAGGTGGTGGAGGCCCTGGCGGCGGCGGTGGAGGCGGTGGTGGAGGTTCCAATGGTGGAACTATTCCAGCAGCAGAAGGAGTAATAGGAAGCAACCAGATAGGTCCTGGAATAGGACTTGAAGAAAATCCATTAGTTTACATTGGAGCATTTACAATTGATTCACAAGGAAATATAAGAGATGGTGCACAGAATATAGTTGGAAATATCTACTTGGGCGATAGAGTAAATTCTGATGGAAGCTTTACGGCAGCAAATGGTATAACAATATATCCAAATGGTGCAGTAAGAGATACATTTGGAAACATATATAATCCAGATGGTTCTATTACTACAGCAAATGGTTCTACTTACTATCCAAATGGAGATGTAAGAGATGCAACAGGTACAGTTTATCATGCTGATGGATCTACAACTCTTCCAGATGGTACAGTAAAAGATGCTGATGGAATTATACATCATCCAGATGGATCTATAACATTGCCAGATGGAACTACATACTTTGTTGATGGTACTGTGATGTCTCCAGGTGGAATACAGATTAACCAACTTGGTCAGATAGTACCAGCAGAAGTACCAGTTAATAATACTGAGACACCAGGTTCATGGAATTATGACCCAGCAACTAATAATTGGAAGTTTGAAAATATTAATGCTGATGGTACTAAGACTACTTACACTGACCAATGGATCAACACTGAGAATGCACAAGGAGAGAAAGTTTGGTATACAGTAGATAAAGACGGCAACATGGTTACTGGTTGGCTCAAGAGTGATGGCGAATACTACTTCATGTCTACAGACCCTAACTCAAGAGGAGAACTTGTAAAGGGAACTGTGATGATAGATGGAAAGACATATACATTTGATGCAGAGACAGGAGCACTTACTAGTGGAGATGCACCAACAGATAAATTAACTGTAATGGGCGCAATTAATCATACAACGGGTAAAGATGGAATATGGAAGACTTATGCAACAGGAGAAAAATATTTCGTGAAATATTTTGATATGCCAGATGGAACAAGACTTGAGGTTCCACCATCAAGCTGGTTTATGATAGATGGACATTATTACTTCTTTGACCAATACGGTATACCTAAGACAGGACTTGTAGAATTTGACAAAAAATATTATTACTTCAATGAAGATGGAACTATGAAGGAAGGCGGAGAAGTAACAATAGGCAATATCACATATGTATTTGATAAGGCAACAGGTGCTTGTAGAACTATGAGAAATAATTAATATCAATTATGTGTTAACGGATGCAAGCGAAGCTTAGTCTTCGCTTGTAGGGTTGCCATATAATTGGCAAAAATTGAAGAAAAGGTAAGAATTAGAGAGGGAATTCTTCAAGGGGAAAAAGAAATGAAAGAGCAATTTAATTTGAAAAGATTGATTGCAATCACACTGGTGGTAGCAAATGTTTTTGCATCCACTGGTTTTGCTGTGCTTGCAAATAGCGTGCCAAACATGGTTTATTATGCGGCCGTGAACGAAAAGGAGTTAAAGAACTATTATTATCTTTATCAGGAGGAGAAGTATCATTACGAGGAAAGCGTAAAATACTATGCCGAATATGATACGGAAGATAATATTAGTGACGAATTAAAGGATAAAGTAAAGAATAAGCTAGATGACGCTCTAGAACAAAAAGAAGAAGTTGAGCCAACAACTTCCGTTAAATCAACTACCCCTGAAGAAAAGAATGAGAAGGATTCCCCAGAAAACGAAGATTCTTACCATGATGAAGATAAAGATGAGACAGATTATAGTGAAGAGCCAGAAGAAGATGAGACAACAGTAGAAGAAAAAGAAGAAGAGACAACTACTACACAAGTAGAAGAAGATGAAACAACTACAACAGAAAAACCTGAAGAGAGTGAGACGACAACTACAGCACATGTAGAAGATAGTGAGACAACCACTACAGTACATGTAGAGGACAGCGAGACAACAACTACAGCTCAAGTAGAGGATAGTGAGACAACAACTACAGCTCAAGTAGAAGAAAGTGAGACAACCACTACAGCACAAGTTGTGGAAAGTACCAAAGCTACAGATAGTGAAACTGATAATATAGTAGAAGAAGAGAAGGTTGCTACAGAAAGTGATGCTGAAAAAATAGATGTTGCAACAGAATCTGAAATTGAAAAAGCAGAAGTTGCAACATTAAGCGAGATAGTAAAAGAAGCAACGGTTAGTGAAATAAAAGAAGAAATAGCTACAGCAAGTGAAGCAATTGCGACAGAGAGTGAAGTAGAGAGAGCAAGTGAAAGCGAATTAAGCAAAGCCACAATCAGTGAACTTGAAGAGAAGGTTGCCACAAAGTCAATGGTGGTTATAGCAACAGTGCCTATAGTTACTTGGGAGATAGAGAAGATTTATCTTGCTACATATTCAGAGATAGATATATTAGACAAGAACTATTATACCAATGAAGAATATAATAAAGAAAAAGTTCTTAAAGATAAACTCGCCAAGACTGCCAAAGTGTTGGTAAAGAACAATTTGGGAGAGAGCAAACTTATTACAGTAAGAATAAAATGGAAGGTCGAGAAAACTGTAAAGATTGCAACCCCAGCAGCACCAAGAACTATGCCATATAACAAAGAAAAATGGCAGAATGATTTTGGTTTTGGTAAAGATGGAAAAGAAAATGAAAAGATAGATTTGACAAATAAGGCTACAAATAATGAGACTCAAATTGTTGACAATCTTGAAGAAGAAGTGAGAGCAGAGTATGGTGACGATGTCACTCTCATCATAAAGAAGACAACAGCAAGCATAGTTGACAAAGTTCTTTCTATAGAAAAATCTTCTTATGAAGTGGTACAAGATGAAGTTAAAACAGAAATTATAGAAGAAACAAAGAAAACCAATGATAAAGATGAAAAGACTGAGGTAAGTCCAGCAAGTCCTGAAACTGACGAAACTGCTGAGACTTATGTTGAGACAATTAAAACTGAAGCTGAAGACGAGACAACTAGCCTTAATGAGATAGAAGAAACAGAAGGAATTATAGAGCCTACTGTTGCTGGTTTTGTTGGCACTGAGGCTACAGAATCAGAATCAGCAAAAGTTTCAAATGAAGAAGAAACGAGTGAGACAGAGGAAACAAGCGAGACAGAAGAAACAAGCGAGACAGAAGAAACAACAGAGAAAGTAGAGGCTGACTCTAAAGATGTGGTGGCAACAATATCAAGTGCTACAGAAGAAGAAAAAGTGGCAACAGCAAGTGCAGCAGTAAATGATGCAGTACTTTATAAAGCTGCTGCAACAAGTACTGATGGAAAAGATGAAGAAGGAATTAATATAAACGGAGTTTATGATTTGGGAAGTATGGATTTATATACTCCGGATGTAGATGACCTTGTAAAACAAGTGCTCGATGTATTAAATGGTAATGAAGAAAATCTAAATAACGAAGGAGAAGTTGAGGGAGTAAAAGGTTCTGAGCTTGAAGAAAAAGAAGGGAACTTCCTTGCTGGAATTTTTAATCCAATAGTAGATTTCTTTGGTGGATTGTTTGGAAGTAGCAGTGATGAGAATAAAGAAGATAATAGTAAAGAAGTTACTGATACTATAGATAATAATTCATTAAGTCAAGAAGATTTAGACAAACTTGACAATGCTAAGACAGATGTGACAGGCATGTTAAATGAGGTTAAGTTGAAATTAAAGACAATGCCTGTAGTAGAAGTTGATGAATTTGGACTCTTTGGTTCAGGAGCAGATGCAAATCACCCTTATCCATCTTATGGTGTTCGCCATGCTATGTGTGGACTTGAAACTGTGCCAGATGGATCAACTTGTATAGGACATACGATAAATGGAACAAAATTCTATCACAATGTACTTACAACTGATGAAAATTTATACAAAGGCATAGAAATTAAAATACCAACAGTAGCAAAGAAAGATAAATCAACTATAAGTATCACTACAAGTATGGCAGTATCTATTTTTGCAGATCCAGAAACAACCAATTTATATACTTTGAATAATAAACTAGAGTTAGCAAATGGAGTAAATCTTTACATTTGTACTAATGGTGTAGATCTTAAATTTGCATCAGAGAGTAGAATATTCGGAAAAGGTAATGTATATATATGTAATTGTCAAGAAGCAGATACAATAGGTCGTATCACTCATATCAATACTGAGAATGACTTTGTAGTTATAGACCAGTTCGGTAAAAAGTGGCCTGCAACTATGTCAAGATTCAATGAACAGAGAGAAAACCCACTTGTAGAAGGACAAAATGTATATATCTATGGTTCTGACACACCGGACAAAACAAATATCAAGTTTTTAGATATAAAGATAAGAGGAAACTTTAGAAATAAGATTTCCGCAGAATATATGGAGGACCCAACTCTTATTAAGGATTGGTCTCCATATCATCCTTATGGTTCAGCAATTGCAGCAAAGAATAACCTTCATGTATTCAATGTAGACTTTGACGCAATAATAGCAACAAGAGCTAATGGCATATTAAATGGTGGATATGGAAATAACTACTTTAAGGGACTAAACTTTAATAAGATGACCACTACTGAAAATGGTGGAGCTATTTGTGTAGGATCAGATACTGCTAATAGTCTAGAGTCTTTTGTAGTAGAAGATTGTAGTTTTAAAGAATGTAAGTCATATGCCAATGGCGGAGCTATTTATATACAAAATATTAAGTCCGATAATAAGATAATGCTTAGTAATAGCAAGTTTGAAAAAAATAGCGCCTATACGAGTGGCGGAGCAATATATATGAATGGTATAGATGGCGCAGTATTAAATTCACTTACCTTCAAAGAAAACACTGCAGGTATGAGCGGCGGTGCTATTGCAGTACATGAAAATAAAAAATCATTAACACAGCTATATATAGGAAGAGCTGATTCAACAAAGCAGAAAACAGTATTTGAAAAGAATGAAGCAACATACAATGGTGGAGCAATTTCATTTAATACATCTTACTATGACAATGAGACTAAGGGCGATAAGGGCTTAAAAGAAGGAAAAGAAATCAACGCATATCTTGGTGATGTAGAGTTTAAAGAGAATATCGCAAGAGGTGTAGAATATACTACAAGGTCAGTAACATATAGATATAATTCATTTGGCGGTGCCATCTATGCAAAAGGTTCACTAAAACTTTATGTGGGCGTAGATAAGGATGGTAATAATGCAAATGCCAACGATGTAACTTTCTATAAGAATGAAGCATCAAATGGCGGAGCAATTTTCAGCGCGAATTACAACAAGTTTGATTTGACTCTTAAAAGTACAGAGTCTTACCCAAATGAAAATGGAAATAAAGTCTATCTTTATAACGGCAGTATGACCGAAAATGGTGTAGCAAATAGCAATAAGACTGGAACTGATGCCTGGAAATATGTAAGCTGGGGTGGTGGTGCTATCTATGCTACAGGAAAGACCTATGTAGAAGCTGAGTCAGGCTTTGAGATTTCAGACAATGATGATGCAGTATATGCCTGTGATGCAAAAATAAAAATTAATACTAAGATGGAAGAAAATAAAGGAAGATATGTTCTTGGATATACAAATGCAAGAGCAAATTACCTAACTTTTGATGATAAGACCAATATAAAAAATAACTTCACAGCAGAGGGCGGATCTAGAGATTTTGTAGCATATTATAATAGTCCAGATACTGAGGAGCCAAAAAAGGTAGTGCCAGAGGCAGCTGATGTATATCTTCCAACAGGCATAACATTTAATGCATTATTTGATGATGGTTCGTCAGCAACTAATCTTAGCGGAAAAAAGGATGATATAGTTGAATTAAGGTGGACAAATACTTTACCAAAAACAAACACAAATGGATTCCAGTTTAATCCTACTATAACAGCGGGTACAAGCGCCTATGGAGATATAGTTATCAATGCTTTAAACACATATGATGACAAAGCGATCTTAGGATGGGTAGATTCAAGTAATATCCTAAATATGTATTGTAAATATAAGGTCGGAGTTCAAAATGGTAATTTATATAGAATGTTTTATAACTTTAAAGCAATAAAGTATATAGATTTTAATAATTTTACGAGTTTCCCAGCTCAATGGACTAATCTATCTTCTGTTTTTTATGATTGTAATAATTTGCTAGAAGTTGACTTATCAAATATTGAGTGGAAAGTATGTCCAACAACTACACAGGCTATGTTTGCGTACTGTATGAATATAGAGTCAATAAATTTAACAAGTCTTAGACTGTCGTATATAGACGCATCGGGTACGAAACATAATACAGCCAGCATATCATTTATGTTCCAAGAATGTAGAAAACTTGAAGAGTTGGATTTAAGAAACTTCGATATAAGTGGTATTCAGTCACTCGATTACCTTTTTTATAGTTGTTATAGTCTGAAAAAATTAGATATATCTACTTTTGATACTAGCAATGTAACTTCAATGTGGATGACATTTCGTAATTTTGGAAACAAAATGGAAAAATTAGATTTATCTCACTTTGATGTGAGTAAAGTGACTAATATGAGTAGTATGTTTAATAATGCTTCAATTAAAAACCTTGATTTATCTAATTGGGATTTAAAAAATAGAACAGATAGAAGCATTGTTGCAAGCCAGATGTTTTACCAGTACACTGGAGAAAGAATATATATTGATAGAGAATTTGAAAGCGACATTAGTGACTCAGAAATGTTTTTTCAAGCAAAAGGACTGATAGGAGGAAATGGAACAGTCTTTTCTGAGACGAATATAAGCTCTGATTATTTTAGAGCATATGAGGAAGATGAAGAAGGTATAGGATATTGTACTTATATAGGTAAGGCAGAGAGAAAGCCAAATCCAGTTCGTGACCCAATAGTAAGAGAGGTGGTTTATACTGAAGAGAATAAAAATAAATATTGTTGGTCATTGATTAATAATAGGTATAAAACAACTACAGTCAAGTTCTTAGCAGGAGCAAACATAGATGAAAACTATGATGCAGACTCTGCTATAAGCGATAAGGAAAGAAATGTAAGATATAATCCTAAAAATATGATACTAGAGATAGATAATGTAGATGTTGATATGGCTACAAGAAGTGTAGGTATCTATGTAGATGAAGCAGAGACAGTTGTCATGAATGAATGGTCAAGTAAAGGCTTCAAGAAAGCACTTTCATCTTACTTATCTGCTGATGCAAGTGGTAGCGGAGATTCATTTGAAGACTATCAAATTTATAGAAGAGACGACACATATGTGTTAGGTAAGGAATGTGTTGAAGTTGAGTTTGACTTAGATGCAGGAGGAAAATTTGAAAATCCAAAAAGTCAATTTATCCACAGGCGTTCAGAAAGAAGCCTAATTGGTTTAGTTGAAGGTATAGGAGATGGTTCATATGATGCAGATGGGCTTAAGTTTGTAGGATTCATAGGTAAAGATGCTAATGCTGGTATAGATGTTCTTGATGGAGGCATGTACATCAATGATTATAAATTACTCACAGCAACAAACAATTTCACTTATAGAATTAATGCAAGAGAAGCAGTAGGTGGAAAAGTTACACTTTATGGAGTCTATGCATATGCTGATAAGAATAGTGAACCTTATCAATATAGACTTTGCGGAACTCCTATAACTGAAGATTGTAAACATGAAGGAATGATAGGAAACCATGCTGCTATCACAGATTTATCTGATGACTATCTATCTACTTGGGCTATAAAGGTTGATAGATTTGAAAAATTACTTGTAGTATTACCTGAGAAACTAAGTGCACTTGGTGCAGTAGATGACACAGAAGATATAGGATATTGTTATCCAAGATATTGGCTCACAGATGATATAACTATACCATCGGGATTTGAAGGTTTATTCTCTGAAGGCATGAATGTGTTCTTAAATGGTCATACTATCAATTATTTGAGTACAGCAAGTGCAATCTTTGACTTGAGCATTGGAAGAAAACATGAGACAAGAATTGGCAAACCAATTTACACTATATTTGACCAAGTGAAGGTAAATGTAGATAGTTTAATAGATAATACAAAGAAGAAAGAGACCTATGCAATTTTTGACACGAGTACCAATGTCAATGGATACATAAAAACTTTGGTAAATGGACCTTCTACATACAATTTTGAAGATACAAATATAGAAAGAATCATATGGGCTGATGAAAGACCACAGAACTTCAAAGCAGGAAAGGGCATAAGAGAAGCTTATGATATATCTGATGGAGCAGGAAATAAGAAGTATACAGATTACTCAAATGTTCCAGATACTGCTATCTTAGCATTTGTACCTGAGACAGGAGGTGCTATACCAAAAGAAGTATACTTGTGGACAGCTGCCGATAAAGTAAAGTGGCCAGAGACCACTCTCATTAACATGTTCTATAACTTTAAGGCTTTACAATATGTTGATACAACTAAGATGGCAAAAGCAGATGATGTCGTAAGTATTAGGAGCATGTTCCAAAACTGTGAAGCACTTAAAACTATAGATTTGTCAAGTATAGATGTAAGCAAAATAACCAATGCAAGAGATGCATTTAATGGATGTGCAAACCTTGAAAGAATTTATGTAGAAGAAGAGTTTAGCAGTCTAACTACAAATTTTGATAATGTGCTTGCAGGATGCGAAAAATTAGTTGGTGGTCAAGGAACTAAGATGTACACTAAATACCCTGGAAAAGATTTTTTGAAGATAGATACTGTAAAGAATAATGGATGGAATGAATCAAAGTCTAATAGGGTCAAAGGAATACTTACTAATAAGAATGAAATAGTAGGTCATAGATATTTGAATATCGTAGGTGCTACAAGTTCTACGGCACAAAAAGGAACAGTTAAACAGGTAGACAACAATCAAAAACCAGGCCTTGCTGATGTATATGGTACAAATGCACTCTATTTGAAGAACCTTAATATAGAAGGATTTGGTTTTGATACTATGGTCACAACATCAGCTAAATCGCAAGAAACTTTGATTGTAGATACAAATACAAATACAAATATAAGTGAAAACAACCTTTATATTGATAATGTCAAAATCAGCAACACCTTCTATTCAAACAATAAGTTGTTTACAGTAAAGAATCTTTATATTGATGGTTTTGAGGCTAATGGATTACATCTTACTTATAGTACTTGGTTGGTTGAGACACGTAATGCGATAGAACTAATATCAACTCAAAAGCCGGTAGCATATTTTAAAAACATGGTGATCCATAATGGTACTGTGAATAGATTTATCACAACTGAAAATATAACAGGTTTAGATAGAAGAAGTGTAATATTTGAAGATATAGATTTAGATGCCATTGGTGCAGATCAAACTTTGATTGATTTGGGAAATTTCACATTTAAGAAAAATGATTTGCTTGGAACAGGTGAATATGTCTACTTCGCAGGAAACAACAACATATCAAATTGTATATCAAGAAATTCAGATGATGTCATTAGAATCGTTCCAAGAGTGACATTACTTGACCCAGAAGGGAAAACAACAATTAATAGCAATAGATTAATTAGTTCTAGTGGAGTAAATACTCCAAAGTCTATTTTGTCGCTTGAATCAGGACTTATTGTATCGGGGCTTTTAAATGTAGAAAATAATTATTTCTATGTTCCAAGCTATGCCGGAGAGGTGTCAACTTATAGTGCTGCATTAAACTATAAGAATATAAATAGGTATAATAAAATTGTAATAAGAGATGGTGGACTTAATGTAAGAGGTAATTATTGTGAATTAACTTCAGGTAAATATGTAAGAGTAAGACAACTCAACTTTACTTACGACTTGTCTAAGAATAGTGCAGGAGCAACTGTTACTGAAGAAGAACATAAAAATGCATGTCAAAATAACCCACTCTTATTTGTTGATGGAGGTTATAAGTTCAAAGCTTCGGATTCAAAGGTATATATATATACAAATGATCTGTCTAAAAAATATAATGAATTATGCTTAGTTGCGACTTGGTCAAAGATAACCATAGAAGGATACAATGAAGTAGCAGCATCTCAGATTGTCAATACCTTCTATAAAGATCCAGATCACAGTAATGACCCTGATGAAGTATATGTGAGAGAAATATATAAGAAACAACAAGGTCTCACGGAGAAGGTTATGTATGGTTCAGCATTTGTGGAGGTTACAGCACTTCTCCTTGAGAGACTTCCTGGTGATGCCGAAGAGACAAGATACAATACAAGAATAGCAACTGTATCACAACAGCTTATAGCAGAAGACATATATACTCAGATAGAAAAACCTTTGAATGAAGGTTCTTACGTATGGAATGATGGTACACCATTTGTAAAAGATTTGAGTAAGGGTGTATTCTGGTCAGGTCCAAATAGAAATTATCAGAAGACTGGTGCAGCTGGATATCATACATATGAAGTATATGATAATAAGTTTGAAAATGCGATGCCGGCAATTCACTACGATGAACTTGATAGCAATTTCTATGCAAGACGTGTAGATGCGAGAAAATTATTAAAAGGTATATATCTTTATGGATATGAGACTGAAACTCATACTCACGATGTAGGTGCAGAACTTGGCAACACAGAGACAAAAGAATACTGGTTAGAGGCAAGATCTGAAACACACTTTAATATCAACACAGCAAATATTTACTTGAAGAAGGATATAGAGATTACAAAGTCACTTATCTATGAATTAGAAGGTGAGTACTCTATATGCTTAAATGGTCACACTATGACATTCAATGATGTGGAAGATTGGGTGGCATTTGAAAATGCCAATGCTAAGTTCATTATCACCAATTGTAAAGATGATCATACAAGAAGCAATGGTTATATAACTTCAAAAGCTGGAACTACACTTAGTCACAGTATAATAGATATAGACAATCACGATGGAAGATTAGTACTAGCAAGCGTAAGTTTCATTGATATCAATGCTCAAGCTCCATTTATCAATGTCAATGCATTTGGAACTAATGAAAAATTTAAATCAGGAAATGTCTGGATAGAAAATGTATCAATGAACAATAACAACAACATAGGATTCATCAACTTTAACCAGACTGTAGACAAGACATTTACAAACCTTACAACCGGAAAGATATTTAACGAAACTATGAGAAAGGCATCAGGAAAAGAGGGATCAGTTGAGTCAGTTGGAAAGCAGTTGACAGGAAATGTTGCAGTTGAGAAGGTAAAGTGGAGTAAAAAAGCGTCAACAAGCGGCACTGTATATGATGTATCAGCCACAGGTAATGGTGCAGTTGTGCCAGATCCAAGTGCTGTTACAGATGACCAAGTACTTCTCTGGTGGGATGAATCTTATACTACTATTTACTTATATAGTGCTTCAGCATATATAAGGTTGGGCAATTCAGCAGAAGGCATGTTTAAGGATATGCTTGCTTTAGAGAGAGTAGACCTTACTAGATTTGATACAAGCAATACATTATCGTTTGCAAGTATGTTTGAGAATTGTATAAGCCTTGAGACAGTTGACTTTTCGAGATTTAACACCACAAACGTTACAAATATATCATCTATGTTCTCATACTGCACAAGTTTGAAAAAAGTTGACATGACAAGTTTTGACACAAAGAATATTACAAACATGACAAGTGTATTTGCAAATTGTACAAGTCTTGAAAAAGTCAATATGACTTCATTCACTATAAATGATACAACTCAACTTAATCTTTTATTTGATGGATGTACAAGTTTAAATACTATTTATGTAGGCAGCAATTTCGCATACAAGGATGATACTAGTGATAAGATGTTTGAGAACTGTGTATCATTGGTTGGTGGAAATGGTCATAAACTCTATGACCATAAGTCAGACCCTAACTTCAATGATATGCTCACAAGAAAGTATGCAAGAATAGATGATTCTACTACTCTTGGTTGGTTCACAGAAGGTAACAAAGAAGATGAGGAGCCAAAGACTTTCTATTTTGACAAAGATTCTAAGTATAGTTTATATAATGATGAAGTAACAGTTCCAGGTCTCTATGCTAAGAATAATACTGTATATAACAAAGCAAACTTATTAAGCTTTAGAAATATTCATTCATTATATGTAACCGACAGTACATTTGAAGGCAACAATAATATAATTTATGTAGACAATGCAACATTGTCATTTATAAGAACATATATCACAGGTACATCAGGAGCTTACATTTACGAATTCACTGATGATAATCAAAGTGTAATTAGATTTGTAGACTCTGTGATAAGTGGCAATGCTCTTACAGAAAGCTACACATATGCAAGTAAGCGATATCCTTTAAGTATCGTGCTTGGTGGTGTTGTAGAGTATAAGAACAACACAAGAAATGGTGTAGTAGAGAACTTACTTGCAATTAATGACAAGATAAGAATCACAGCAGGTGTTGATGGCGAGCCACTTTCTAAGAACTCAGAAGTTTGGTTCACAGCCACAGCACCTGAGACAGAGGTATTCTACGGTTGGAATGATGAAAATGTTGAATATGTAAATAGAGGAACAGAGTTTAATAATGTATTCCACTATAACTTTGATACATTGACTGAACAGTCAGTAGATATACTTCCAGTAACTGGCAACCCTTCAATTTTATATAATTTGACTAAGGATGTACTCGGAGTAGGTATTATTAAGTATTATGTTTACAATGATGCTATAAAGACTGGTGGAGTTACTTACTCAGACATGAATGTAAGATACTATGAGGATGATACTACTCAAAAAACTCTCACTTGGCTTGAGTTTAGAAATCAGTTTAATGAATTAGTAAAAGAAAATATTTTTAAAGAGTCAACTACAAAACTTGATGAGTTGGTATACTTAAATTATGAGGGCAAGGTAGAACCTTGGTGGGTAGGCAATGCTCCTGCACCAAGAGCATTCTATAGCAAAGGTTACTATAAGTATGAGGATTCTTCATATAAACAAGTTGGTGGACAAGAGAGATTCTATAGAGAAGATGATAGATGGTATGTGGGTTATGACTATACCAATGTATCTTACTTTGTAGATAAGGATGCAGTAAAGTATCAAGGAAAATCAATAGATATAGAAGACACTTATATTAAGAGAACAAGTAAAGGTTCTCTCGTTGACGTGCCTTATACTTTGGCAACTATTGGAGAGTTTGACAATAAGATGTCATACCTCGGATTCCTTGGTAGAAATATTTCTATAACAAACAATACTTCATTTATACCTGATTGGGATTTCAAAGTAAATAAAGTAAAAGGAATTACATATGCAAACTTCCTCGGATGGTATATAGACCCAATGCAGAATAGTAATTATGATAGAGTTCTTTACTCAGTATTCTCTGATGACAAGGTAAAAGTAGAGGGAAGAGGTAAGGCATCAAGATCAGTAATTTCTAAGAAAGAATCAGTGACAGAAAAGACTATAAGTATAGTTAATCATAGAGTAAAAGTAGCAACAAAGACTGTGACATCAGGTGTATATGAGTATGTAGACCACAATGGTATAGTTGCAAGAGATAACTATGTATATGTAGCAACTGTTCCACAACTCTACTATCAATATAAGTCTACAGACAGTATGGCAAGACTTTATAACACTCAGTATGTCTTAGGAAAAGATATAAGAATTACGGAGACTAAGTTTGACATAGATGTTATGGGCAAACTCTATGGAGAGAGACTTATCTATATGGATGGACACAATATTTATGTAGATGATGAGAACCATAACTTATTTGACACCAGTAACAAAGTAACATTACATCCAGTATATAAAGACAATGCTTTAAGTTTCATAGGCGGTAAGGGAGCATCTATTATTTATGCTTCACTTTCTGATGCAACTGAGTTCATATCTCATGAGACTTTAGACAGACCTGTAGAAAAAGTGCTCTTAAGTGATGTAACTATAAAAGGTGGAAGACATATTAAGGCACTTGTTAACACAAGTACTAAACTTGTATTTAGAAATGCAACTATTTCGGATATGAGATATATTGCAGGGAATATAATTAATGCAGAAGCTGGTTCTAAGATTGAAGCAGAAGGACTTACAATTAAGGATAATGACTTAGTAGGACAAAGCATAATAAATGTTGCCGATGGTGCAGATTTCTCTATTGCAACATCTGGTAGCCTAAGAATAGTAAACAATAAGATAGCTATGGATGTACTATCTCTCAATGGTAATAGAGAGTTTAGTCTCTATGGTAGTTTATATGTAAAAGATAATGCATTTACAGGCAGTTCAAGATATAAGATTGCTAACTTTGGCGGAAGAGGCGTGTTAGCATTGGGTAACATTGAATTGATTGTAAAAGATAATAAACACATTAGTAATGCTGCACTAGATCCATATGGCTTCTATTATAGCAGCGTATATAGTACTGCATTATTTAGACAGATGCCAGGTACTAAGTTTAAGGCATCTGAGTCAGTGGTAAATATTTACCATAGTCAAAACAACTGTCTAGTCTACAGCGGTTGGTATGACAATCAAGTAGAAGGTTTTGACAATGGATACATAAGTGCAAATAAGACATTCTTAAAAGATGTAGAACTTCCAAAAAGCACTCACATCTATAAGAAGGGCACAAGTTCTAACTGCAATGTATACATAGGTGATGACTGTGTTCCAGTAGTATATGTATACTTAAATGAAGAAGAAGGAAAAGATGATTTAATTATAGCAACTCAATATGTGGCTAAAAATGTCGAGACAAAGGTTGAAAGTATAATTAATCCTACTACTAAGCAAGCAGTGTGGTTTGGACCAGCGCTTGATGATGATAAAGCTCTTGTATATTATGGAGAAAATACTAAGAGTATAACTGTTTGCATTACAAGTATCAATCCTGCAAAGATTTATGGTGAGGAAGAAATTGAGCACGCACATAAAGTTGCAGAAGGTTATGATGCAAGAATAGCAACTTATTACAATGCAAGAAGTGCGTCAATGTTTAGACGTGGATATAAGAGCTTGTATTTGAGAAAGAACTTGCATATCACAGAAGATGTGGCAAGAGCATGGACTAAATATGAAGAACTTGACATCTGTTTAAACGGCAAGACTCTTACTATAGATAAGGGTGTAAGTTTCTTAGATATGCAAAGAAATGTAAAAGTTGTAATTACTGACTGTAAAGGTACAGGTCACTTTGATTTGGTTGGTGGTCAAGATGGTAGAGATAATTGGGCAATAAGAGTTGATAAGTCGTCTCTTGTACTTAACCACATCAATTTCAACAATATAAATAGAACACTTGTAAAGGGTGCAGAAGAATCAAATGTAATTATTAATTATTCAACTATGAGTAATATGAGAGCAACTTCTTCAATCATCAATATCTATGGAAATAATAGTACATTTGACATGAAGAATACGATAATAGCCACTAACTATAACCTTACACCAATTATAAATCTTGGTTTGGTGAAATTAGCGACTCTTAACAATGTAGATATATTTGATAACCAAGCAAGGGCGTCATCAATCATAAAGATTGAAGAAGTCGAAGAAATGAATGTAGTAGGTGGACACTATAACAACAACACAAGCGTAAATATGATTGGTAATCCTTATGCAAATGAAGGAGTCGTATTTAACATAAACAGTGTATTTGCAAATGTAACTATAAAAGAAGGTGCAACATTTACTTCAAATAAATCAGCATATGGAAATGCGGGTGCAATATATGTAGATAGAGGAACACTTAATATCGAAGGTAAAGATGCGGCTAACCCAATTGTATTTACTGAAAACATATCAAGAAGAGGAGCGAGCATATATGCAGCTACAGACAGCATCTTGAATATAAAGTATGCGACATTTAGTAATAGTAAGGCTGAAGATTATGAAGGTGCGGCAATCTACTCACAAGGCGTTGTAAATATTTCTAATACTACATTTACTGGATTTAGAAAGAAGGGCAGCATAGTTCACTTATTAAACAAACACTTCTATAGATATGAGGTATTTAAGATAAGCCTTGGAGCAAAGAAAGCAGCAGCAGATAGAATTAACTCTGATACAATTTTATTAGATTTAGGAGGAATAACGGCATTCATTACTTTGTCGAATATAAGTGATAGGACTATCAAAGTATATGCTGCAGAAGAACGACTTGTTTATGAGAGAGTAGCACCGGGATCAGTTCTTAGATCTAATCCTGCGGACCCTCATTTCTATAAGAGATATGATAAAGTAACAAAACAAGTAACATTCTTTAATGATTATGGTGCTGCTGATGCAAGGCCTGATTTAGATGAGTATGCTTGGGATACAAAGAAATTAACTGATGTAAAATTTATAAATAACAATGGCTCGGATGTAAATGGTATCTATACTTGCGACAGAAATGTAGGATTATATAATGTTACATTTGATAATAATAACCAGATGAACAAAGCATTGATTGCAAGCGGAAAAGATGCGGCTTATAGCATAAGCGACATGATGTTTAAAGATAATATCATGAACAAAGCTATGACATTTGAGAACTCAGAAGCAAAATCTTATATCAATAAATTAGACATGAGTAGCAATGAGTTCAGCGACGATGCTATCACATTTGATAATTATAAGTATACAGAGTTTGGCGACTTGAAACTTAAAGAGAACGTATCAAATAATGGTGCTATAGTAAATATAGGTGAAAAGTCTACTATAAAACTTGCTACATATACTACGATATTAGGTAATGAAGGTAAGGTAGGCGGCGTGTTCTCTGTAGGCGCAAAGGCTACACTCAGTATCATAGATACATTTGAAGCACATGAAAATAAAGCGGTAACAGGTGCTGGCTCAGTAATCAATATGATGGAAGAAGATTCTACCCTTACCATCTTAGGCAAAACTTCTATTACTAATAACGGAAACACAGAGTACGGAACAGTATTTGTCAATAAGGGAACAATTGATATAGGTGACCGCATAAATATTGAACAAAACAATTATAGTGGCTCACGTGGATATAACTTAGTATTCTCAAGAGCTTCTACTTCTTATCTCATGAGAGGTACTGCTGGACATAAACTTGCAAGTGGTTCAGTAATCAGTATCTCATCACTTGGAGAGGAAGTAAAAGTATTTGAATATTGGAATGACACATATATTGAAAGATTTAATGAGAAGAACTTCTATGTAACTCAAGAGATCTTTAGATCTGATGAACCATACAATACTGTAGCAAGAAAGGCACAAGTCTATAAGACATCTACTTATGAGAAGGTAGCTCTTAAGTGGGGCTATGACTATGCAACACTCGAGTTTAAGAAAGATGCTACAGAATTTGTAGTAGCAACTCAGTATGTTGCCAAGAGAATAGAGACTTTCGTAGATAGAGTATACTTGCCAGAAGAAGAAGTGAAGATAGAAACTCAGATCTGGTCTGCTCCATCAGTAGAAGATGAAAGAGTAGAAGTTGAGTGGTATTGGGGAAGAGATGATTCAAAGAGATACAATGTAAAAGTATCTAAAGATACTATCATCTATCTTGCAAGCCACAAACATAGACTCTGCGGAACTCTTGCAAGTGAGAGTTGTGCACACTATGATAAGGCATCTCACTCAGTTGTTAACTTTGCCCTCGTTATGAGTGAGGGTGATATTGAGAGAAGCTTAAAACAAAAGAGATGGGCACTTCTCAATGATATAAGAATAACTAAGAACTATACTTTGGAAGATGATTCAGCAATCTGTCTTAATGGACATACACTTTATATAGATGAAGGTATAGATTTTGCGGTTTCTGGAGACAAGACACTTACAATATGTGATTGTAGACATGGTGATGAGCAAGGAGCTATATCTGAGGCTTATCCAACATATGCAGGTGCAGCTACAGACTTATTTAGAATTACTCAAGGACAACTTAATTTGTACAATGTAAGATTTGCAACTATAAGTTTCTTAAGCGGTTCAAATATAGAAACTATCGTACAAATAGGTGCAAATGGACGTCTTTATGCAGAGGATGTAGTATTTGATAACATAACATTTGATGGTCACTCATCAGAGCATCCACTCATAAGACCAACTAATAATAAAGTTAAAGCTACAGTTTCAAATATAATAATTAAAAACTCTAATATTAGAGCCGTAGAGAGTGGTTTGCTAAATCTTATTTCTGGATATGCAATTAAGTACGCAACTATTTCTATATTAAATAACACTACAAATAAGGCAGTAGTTAAGTTCAGTGGAACTAACCCTGCTGGAATTGACGTGCTTGGAATCTATGCAGAAGGCAATACTGTCAATACTACTGGAACTAACAAGGGTGGAGCAATCTATGTAGATAACGTAGAAGTAAGAACAGAAAATGGATACGAATTGGTAGGCAACAAAGGAAATCACTCATCAATCTATATTACAGGTGCAAATGGAAAACTCGAATCAAATGGTTACGTAAGAGCATATGACAATAGAGGTGAGAAGGGTTCAGTTTACTATATCGATAACAATACATTTACATTACCTAAGGATGCAGATATAAGAGGTAATAGAGCAGATAGAGCTGCAGTAATTTACCTTGATAATGCAGTGCTTTATGTGCCAAATGAGTCAACTAATTCTATTATAGAAGATAACTATGCAGAATATGGTACTGTAGTTTATGCACATGATTCTAGCATCAATGTAGAGAAGAAGTGGACTATTAAGAACAATGATGGTAGAGAGGGTTCTGCTATCTATGTAGAGAATGATGCAGAGGATTATGGATTAAAAGATATCATATTTGATGGAAACCGTGGTTACGAAGTAGTACATATTGAGAGTGGAGAAAACATAAAACTTGCATCGCTTTCATTTATAAATAACAGAGCAACAGAGAGTGTACTTGTTGTAGAGTTAACTGACAATACTCAGATAGATGATGTAGAATTTAAAGACAACACTTCAGAGAAGGATGTACTTGAATTATATGGTGCATCCACTACTGTAAATAAATTAGTATTTGACGGCAATAATGCAAGAGATAATATTATCAATGTAGACGATGCAACTATTAATGTAAAAGAATTAGCATTTACAAATAATAGTGCAACAACTTCATTTTTTTTCATTATTGGTTCAAATGTATTTGTAAGCGGAGAAATGTCATTTACTGACAATGAGGTAGGTGAAGCAGCAATTTCATCGCGTATATCTGGAGTGGCAGAATTAATATCTACAGGAAGTGTAATTTACAAAAACAATGTAGGTTCATTCTTAAAATTGGCAATGGGCCATGAGGCAACATTTAAAGGATTGTTAGATGTAGAAGATAATAGAGACTTAATTAATGCTGTAATCTTTATGGAACCTGGAATGATTAATTTAGGTGGAAAAGTTATAATTAGAGGAAATAAGGATAGATCAGGTAATGACTATAACTTATATGTTCCTGGATCTTTATATGCAAGAGGTGTTGCAGATGTAAAACTTTCTACAGACTCTGATATATATGTAAATATTGGTGCAAATAACAACGATACAGTATTTGAATATTGGAATGAAGATTATATAGCAAGCTTTGCAGAGTTGAAAGATCCAAAGATTATGTTTGGACCAGATGATATATTCCACTTAGACAATACTATGGTTGCTCAAGGATATAAGCTCTATAAAGAGGGAGGATTCCCAAATACTCAACTTAAAGTTGGTGATAACTTTGCTGTAATTACATTTAGAGAAGAGAAAAATTCACCAGTAGTCCTTGCTACTCAATATGTGGCAAAGAATTTAGAGACTTATGTAGATAAAGTAATTCTCTATGATAGAGATATAGTTAACCAAGAATGGATTGCTCCATCAGTAGGAGATGAGGACATACCTACTTCTTGGCTAATGAATGAAGAGAAGTACAATGTAAAGGTATCAAAAGATACTATAGTTTACTTAAATAATCACAAGCACACTATCTGTGGTAATGACGTGCCAGATACTGTAGCCCATTATAATGGCGAGATCCATAGTGAGATAGTTAACTTTGTGGTTGTAAAAGATGAAGATGGTCTCATCAAGAACTTATCAACAGGCAAGTACAAATACTTCGCACTTGCTACAAATGTTGAGATTACAAGAGAGGTAGACTTTGCATCTGGATCATCTATATGCTTAAATGGATACACATTAAAACTTGCTAAAGGTGTAAATGTATTTAATGTGGCAAATGGTGAACACATCACTATCACTGATTGTAAGATAAATAGTAGCATAGGTACTATCAAGAGATCAGAGAATAGCGTAAGTGATGCTGACGCTAAGCAACACATGATACAAGTTACAGATGGTCTTATCAATATGTACAATATACATGTTGAGGACATGAAGTTATCAAGTGACAGCGTAGCTGATAAGCAGACATTCTTACATGTAACAGGCAAAGGTATAGCAAATATTGAAAATGTAGTATTTGCAAATAACGAAGTAAAAGATGTAGCTTCATTAATTGGTGTATATGGTAAGCAGGCAAAACTTAGATTTGCGAGTGTAAGTATCGCAGACAACACTATAAGCGGAGCAAATACAGCCTTCCTCACTATCTATACTGAGTCTGATGATGGTGTAGTTACATCTACAGTTTCTATTGTGAGAAACGTAGCTGATAATCAGATTATTAATATAGTTGGTAAAGATACAAGAATGGTAGCTAAGTATGCAGAGATAGCAGACAACACAGCTATTGGTATTGCTAGACTTATTGCATATGAAGGATCTTATATATTTAATGGTGGATTTGATATCCATGACAACAATGTTCGAGCAGTCCTTTATGCTACAGGCTCAAACACTTACGCAATACTTGCAAGCTATAGCACTGTAGGACTTAACGAGTCACTCCTCTATGTAGGTAAGGGTGGACAGGCAACTCTTAAAGGCGAGACATATATTACAGGCAACAACATAGCAGGAAATAAACCAGTTATATATGTAGAAAAAGATGGAACACTTTACTTAAGTGATTACTTCTATATTGATAACAATAATGTGACAGAGGCAAGACCTGTGAACGTATATGTAGCAGATGGCGGTATTTTAAGTTCAAGCTTCTGGAATAAAGAAAACAAGATTGCTTCAGGTTCTATAATCAGAGTTTCTGTAGAAAACGGAGAGCAAGAGATATTTAAATACTGGAACGGTGACTATGTAGAAGAATTCAATAACTTTACTGATCACGAAGTATATCTACATCAAGAAATATTTAAACTTGATAGTGAAGAAGAGAATAACGGCTATGCAGTTTATAAGAAGGGAACAGACAGCAAGGTAACTCTCAATGCCGGCACAGATTTTGCAACTCTCGTATTTAGAACTGGAAAAGATGTGAGAGACATAGTTGCAACTCAGTATGTAGCTAAGAATACTCTTACTTATGTAGATAAGATAATGCTTAAAGGTCTTGAAGACAACGACCAGTTATGGGGTGGACCAGATAATGACGATAATACGAAGAATGTAAACTGGCAGATGGCTAAGGGAACTTATAATGTCAACGCAACTCTTGATACAAGAGATGTATATCTATTGACTCATATACATAAGATATGCGGATTAAGCAGAGGAGTTCCATGTGAACATATAGATGGATCAAGTCATGATACAGTTAAATTTACATATATCACAGACCAAGATGATTTGGTAAGTTATATAAGTGCTCATCCAGGACAACCACTTTACTTAGCACTTTATCAAGATTTAGTTCTTGATAGACAGATAAGTAATCTTGCATCAGGTAGCACTATATGCTTAAACGGACACAAGCTTATCATTAAGAAGGGTAAGAATGCATTTATGATGTCACAAGACAACACTCTTAATTTCTGTGATTGTGGAAATGCAGTAGCACTTGAAACTCCAAAGAAGGGATATATTACTGAGAGTGATGACACAAGTGAGATGAGCAGCAACTTCATAATTCAAAACGGAACTATCAACTTCTATGGAATAGAGTTTGCTACTATATCAAATACAAGAGATGATTACTCAACATTTATGACTTTACGACAAAATGGTAAGGCTAATTTCATAGAGTCTAAGTTTGATAACTTAAATTATGAACATACTGAAACTTCACTCTTCAATTTGCCAAGAAATGGTAACTATAGATTGAGATTTATAGATACTACATTTGAAAATAACAGAGTAGTAGCAGACATTAGCAATGAATCAGAAGTTAACTCATTACTTCCAATTTCAGCTTACAATAATGTAGAGTTTGCAAGTGTATCATTCATTGATAATGAGGTTGCGTATGCAGTAGTAAATGTAAAAGATACAGGAATACTTACTGTATCAACTATGAGCTTCATAAATAATACTGCCACAGCAGACGTAGGTGGAGCACTTGTACTTGATGGAGAGGTTAAGAATACAGGGGCACTCTACTTTGAAGGAAACTCTGGTAAGAATGGTTCAGCACTTGCAATAAATAAAGACTTAGATGTAAAGGCTTTAGTAATTGCGACAAATAATAATGCTACAGTTGGTGCGCCTATTTACTTGAATGCAGTACTTAAAGGTAGTGACAGTGTAATTATAAAGAATAATAATGGTACAACTGGTGGTGGTATCTATGTTGGCGAAAAAGGAACAATGACAACAGATGGCATAGTTGAAATCGATAACAATATAGCAGTTGACAATGGTGGTGGTATATTCGTTGGAGAGAATGCAGAGTTTAGACTTGCAGAAAATATCATCATTACAAATAACAATGTGACAAATACTATGTCAAATGGTGGCGCAATTTATGCTGATAAGAATTCAAAGATTTACTTATCAAATAGAGCAACTATGTCAAACAATGAATCAGCAAGCTCAGGAGCGATTATGTTAAATGAAGCTACATTGATAGTTCCAAAAGATGCAAAGAATTATTATATAGCTAACAATAGAGCTAGAGGTGGAGCAGCTATCATTAAGATGCATGATGCAAATATCTTAGTTGAAGCAGGTATGTTCACATTAAAGGGTTATGGCACAAGTGACAGTATTTTGATACAAGTAGAAAATACAAGCGGAAAAGAAACTGTAATTTCATCTATATCAATTACTGACTTTGTAATAGGACACCCATTGATTGAAGTATCATCTGAGAAAGTAACATTTGACAATATAAAGCTAAGTAACAACTCAATAACTACAGCAGACCCAGTTATTGATTTAGCAGTTGGTAATTACAACTTTAGAAATATAGATATACAGCATAACAGATTAAATGAGTCTATAGGTATAATTGATAGTAGAAACAATGGAAATATATATCTTGGTGGAAAGATGGTTGTTAAGAACAACAGAGATTATACAACTGGAAGAGATGCAAACTTAGTTAAATCAGGATATGCAGATTACTATGGCGATATCAATTATCCTATATCATCAGATTCTGAGATTTATGTAGATGTATCTACTGATGAGCAGACATTCTTCAAATACTGGAATGAATATGATATAGCAAGCTTCAATGACTTACAAAATGGCCGAGTTGCATATTTGCCAGAAGAGATATTTACATTAAGCAATGGTGCAACAACACCAAATAGAAAGATTTATAAGAGCGGAACATATAGTAATGTAGAGCTTAAGATAGGTAGAAACTTTGAAACAGTTGAGTTTAAGAGAAAGAGAGAAGACAGAATCGTAATCGCAACTCAATATGTGGCTCATAATGTAGAGACATATGTAGATGATGTAAAACTTTATGACGTGCCTGAGATACGTCAACTTTGGGTTGCTCCAACACTCGCCGATGAACACGCTACAGAGACTTGGAAGTTTGATGGCACAAAGCATAGTGTAAAGATTACAAGTGATAAGACAATCTACTTGATAGACCATATGCACACAGCTTGTGGCCATACTGCTACAGATTCAGTGGCACATATTGATGGCACTAAGCATGGCGAGATACTCATGTTTGTAAATGTTTCAAATGAGGATGATCTCAACAGGTTAAATGGTAAGTACTTCGCTCTTTCTAATGATATAGAGATTACGAAGGAAATAGATTTAGCTTCTGGCTCAGTAATCTGCTTAAATGGTCATAGATTGATGGCAGATAAAGGACTTAAGTATTTAACTTTAAATGACAACTATGAATTTACATTTACTGATTGTAAAGGAACTGGAACTATGACTCACTCAGCAAATGATGCAGCAAGTATAGACGACAGTATGATAGATATAGCTGGTGGAAAACTCTATTTATACAATGTGAACATTGCTGACATGGCATTTAATGATGTATTAGATCAAAATATAATAAAAGCTAATAGTAATAGTAAGTTATTCCTTGAAAATGTAAATGTAAGAAATAATACAAATAATTCATTCAACAGCTTCTTTAATATGACTGATGGCTTGTCTAAGGTTTATGTGGCAAGCGTAAGCTTTGCAGATAACACTGCGGGTGGAGAAGTTGCAGCATTTGCGACACTTGTATATAACGGCAACAACATAGTAATTTCTACTATATCAGCAGTTGACAATAAATCAAATACACCTGACATAGATTATTCGTTATTTGGAATAAGCGGAAGAGGTAACATAAGAGCTTCATATAGTGATATAAGAAATAATGCGGCATTCTCACTTATAAGTGTGGAGAATGGATTTGAAGGTACTATAGAAGATACATTTAATGTAACTGGCAATAATTTCAGTCAATTGATATTAGTAAATTCAAGCAGACTCAATCCACAGGTTGCTACATTTAATAATTTAACTGTGACAAATAAGGACAACAGAATACTCTATATTGCAAGACATGGTATTGCTGCACTCCTTGGCACAGTAAGTATTGTAGATAACAATATAAGAGTTTCAACACCTGCAATCGCAGTTAGCGGACAACTTATACTTGGTGGACATGTAAGTATCTATGATAATCACGGTGGAGCAGAGGGCATAGGTTCTGTAAGACTTAATGGTTCACATGATAATGCTCGTATATCTGTAGCGCCTAATTCTATCATTGCTTCAGGATCACTTATAAGCATAAGCAACAAGAACAGAATGGATGTTAAGATGTTTGACTTCTGGGATAAAGAGCATGTAGAGTCATTTGACAACTTCTCAAATAATAGAGTTGTCTACTTGCCAGAAGAGATATTCGTGCTTGATAAAGAGACTTATGATGAAGGACAAAGAATTTATAAGTCAGGAACATATAGCAATACTTCACTCTTTGTAGGTACTGATTACTCAACTCTTCTTTATAAGAGAGAGACTAACCCAGACCTAATAATCGCTACTCAATATGTAGCTAAGAACATAGAGACATATATGGATAGAGTAATAATTGATGGAGCAAGATTAGAAGATCAATTATGGCTCGTTCCAACAGTTGAAGATGAAGACGAGAGCGCAGTAATAGTTTACT
>JAFSKG010000005.1 GCA_017449075.1 Lachnospiraceae bacterium | reverse complement strand
ACCTTCTGACAAGTAAAGTTTAACCATTTGCTGTTTGAATTGATCATCATATCTCTTTCTCATAACCTTAGTACTCCTTATATATTTATATTATACTATATATTCGTACTAAGTATTACTAAAAAATTATATCATGTTACAAGTCTTTTCCTCTCCTGTATATAATACTTAAGTTTCTCTAAATCTTTCTTACTTATGTTTCCCATTTATATTTTTACGACCCCCTTTTTTATGGATACCAAAAATTCCAAAAATACCATTTTTAGCCATTTTTAACATACCTGCTGCAAGCATCTATTTATATTTCTCACACTCTTTTACTTTTTTAGAACCATCATTACAATCTCTGCATATATAGCAATCACCTCTACTATTATGCTTTTCATTATCTCGTTCGATTATGTTTCTGCAATCTATGCATTTCATTTTTTCCTCTTTATCTTTTTAACTTTTTCTTTTTTCAACCTGTTTTCTTGTCTTTTCTTCTTCTTTCGGTATTCTTTTGCTTTTTCTCGAAGTTCAAATGCATGATCCTCATAGTATTTCCTTCTGTATGCTCTTCTGCCATATAACAATTGATATTCAACATCAGGTAATATTTCTTTGACTTTTTCAATTTCATCAAGAGTAAGCCATACCATGTGCTTTTTGCCATTATTCATATATCCACCTTAATCCATCCAGTTATCGCAATCAGGTAACAATACCAATAAAATTATTATTGCCATCAATTTAAATACTCGAATTAAAATATCCATATGCCGTTAAACTTTTCAATTTGCTTATTTTTGAATTTTTCAATAACAATTTCAAGTAATGTCCGAGTGTCATTAACATCAACCTTATAAAATTCTTTTAAATACTTAATTATATGCTGTTTTGTTATATTTTTTTTATCAATCATTATTCCACCTTAGCATTTCCCTAAATATCCACTTTCAATTTGATTTTGTGATGTGTCAGCTTCAAAATACTTGAAACTACTTTCACGACATTGTTTAAGAATATCATCCATGCCATTTTGATTACACTTGCCGTTAATATTCCATATACAAGATTTCATTGGGCATATGTTTTCATTCTCTTTGATGTCATTTTTAAGTCTTTCTTCACCACTTAAAATGCTCTTATTTTGTCTTAACATTTCGCAATTAAGTGATATAAGACTATGCATTATATCTTCATGCATATCGATTATTTTGTTTAGATTTACTGACATACGATACCTCTTTTTATGATTTTTTTGATGATGTCGTCATATGCATTTATCCTTTTAGGCTGCTGCATACGATGCTTAACTTCTGGTCTTTTGTTATATTTTTTATAAAATCTATATTTCATTTTGGTCCTCTCTCTCAGGATGAGTTCATCAACTTTTTCTCATTTTGCTTTTTAACCATCTCAATAAACTTTTTGTTATATTCTTCACGATCCAACACTTTTTTAGCTTGCTTGACATTTTGATTCTTTATATCTTTCAGAGTTTTATAGCCATTAAGAATATACCGCTCGCATATGGCCTTAAAATACTTAGGATTATTTATTCCACTACTTACAGTTTCTTGTATGGCATTAATAATAAGCTCATCAGACAGTCTATCCAAATACTTGTCTATGGCAACTAGCCACATAGAACCAGCTTCTGGAAATGCTTTTTCCAGAGCACTATATACATGAGCATGAGGTTGCTGCTGCATGTCCTTTTTATTATTTTCTACTTGGTTATGTTTTAT
The DNA here is from genome assembly GCA_017449075.1 of Lachnospiraceae bacterium. Lineage (GTDB taxonomy): Bacteria > Bacillota > Clostridia > Lachnospirales > Lachnospiraceae > UBA3633. The sequence goes on along the minus strand of JAFSKG010000005.1, from coordinate 23,389 downwards.
TACATCTACTTTACTCTTATCTAATCTACTCTTATCTATACTACTCTGTGTATACGCAGAATTGTCAGAGCTTGATACAGGCTTTACCTTAGGTTGTATACAAGATTTACTTACTACTTTCTTTAATTTACTTGACTTTTTTGTTTGCTTTTCTGTGTATGCACCATACTCATTTATAGTTAGTTTTTCCAATTCTTCCTGGTAAGTTGATGGTTTGTAACGGTCTTTTGGTATGTAATTATTGATTTTATGATGCTTAATTATCGCAACTTTACTATCTTTGTCTTCTAAAACATATCTTTTGTCTAATAAATTCTGATAATCACTCTTTTTATACTTACCCATCTTCATTAGAGCTATAGGATTTGGAACTACTCCATCATCATCGCAATTCATGCCAAAAAGATAATATAAAGCTTGAGTAGATGGTGGAAGTGATAAAAACACATCACTTAAGACTATGTTCTTTGAAAACATTCTCTTCTCACTCATATCTACTCTCCCACATATTTAGTTAGAACTTTCAGGTTCTTTTGATGATTTTTAATAATATTTCGCTCAAATGAAATAAGCTTTCTTGCTTCTCTCTTTGAAGCATACTTATAACCTGTGCCGTCAGTAAAAGCATAGATTGGATGGTGCTTTCGTATACGAGCTATTATTCTTCTTGTATCACGGGCTGTGGAATTAATGAGTCTTGATAGATAACTTATGGTCCTTGGTTTATTAATAGCGGACATAATAAGCTTGATTTTTACATCAGTTGATGTTAATTTAGATTTTTCTTTTTCTTTTGTAGATGCCATACTAAAACCCTCTCTTTTTTTGTAAATACCGCAGTTGCCAAAGGAACAAGCATTAAGAAAATATTGTTCTCACTAATATTTTCACTGCGGTTTACCGCCCCTATTGGAATCGAACCAATATTTGCCAATATCTTCATTCCGAAAATGGTAGTTTTCGAAGGGAGTGATTAAGGAGCGTCGTTATTATCTGCTGCAAATTGCAGTTCGCCTCTAAGGCTCATATTAACTAAGTCTTTCCATTCACGATTACTTCTGACTTTATCGATTTGATCATTGGCGCTATACTTTTCGCCCGACTCGCAGTATAATGTTGTGTCAATGATATTTATTATCACATCAATGCCACCTATCGAATATCTGAAATGGTCTCCTTCTTTGACCATTGGAGCATTCATGTCATATATTTTGATGCGGTCACCGATTTTATATTTCTTAGCGCAAGCCTCTATTTCTGCCATATGTCTTTTTCTCTGTTCTTCTTCTCTCTTATACTTCTCTTTGAGCTCAGTTTGCTCAACTATATATTTAGCTGCTGCAAGTTCTTTCTCTTGTGACTCTCTTATATGTTCTTCCTGTCTTTTAAGCTCTTTTGCTAAAGTATATTGTTCCAAGTGATGAAATGGCTGCAAGGTCCTATTCAGATACCATAAAGCAAACGAAACAATAATAACTGTGTTTAAGACTTTAAGCGCTGGTTCAAAGAACCTTAAGTCAATTGGCAAATGTATCTTTCTTGATTTCCACTCCCACCTTGTCATACTTTTACCTTCTTTCTTTTGGCTAAGTAGTCTTCTCTGGTCTTAAATGTTATGTCTTCAAACTTCACATTGTATTTATTTAGCAATACAAGTAACATATTAACCTTTAGTTCCCTTATACCACTCTCATAGTTAGATAATGCTGATGGTGTGACACCTATGAACCTGCTCGCCTCTTTAACTGTGTATCCAGCATTTACTCGAGCTGCTGCAAGTGTGATTTTCATATACAAAAACCTCTAAATGTTTTATTTTTTAAAGAAATTTTGAAGTATATCTGAAAATAAACTATTTAGCTTATTGGGGCTTATGCCCTTAAGCTCATCCACAGAGATGTTTAAATAATTGGCTATCTTTGTTAGCTTATCTTCTTTAGGTGTATATAGCCCTTTCTTCCAATGTGAAAATGTAGCAGGATCTATGCCAGTAGCCTTGGCAACATCTCGATCTTTAACATTTTTACTTTCTTTGATTTTTTGGTAATTCTCGTAATACATTCAATTCCTTTCAAAATACATGCCCTCACATGATTTTATTTTTATAAAATTACATTATTCTCAATTGCTCTTAATGTTGATTTGCAAGTCTCAAGCATATCCTTCCCATATTTGCTTAACTCATCACTGCATTTCTCTAAGTGTTCTTTATAATGATTTAATGCATTGATAATAACTGTCTTTTGTTGTTTTGTAGGTTTCATTGTAATCACCACCTTAGTTTTAAAATTACTGGTCTTAAAGAGCTTCAGAAGAATTTAGAAAAACTTCAAAGTAATGCTAAAAAACTTTCTAAAACAAAATCAGTTCCACTTGATAAGCTTCTTACAAAAAGTTTTATGTCTAAAAATACCAGTTTTAAATCATTTGAGCAGATGATGCAAAAAGGTAATTTTGATATATCTACTCCTGAAGCCTTTAAGAAAATTCCAGATGATGACTTGGACAATTTCATCTCTTCAAACACTAAGTTTAAATCTTGGAAAGATATGATTGACTATGCAACATCTAAGTATGTCCAAGAACATCTATTTGGTTAATTCATTAAGTTGGTGTATTAGTTCTATACATTCATTTAGTTTAGAGACTAACTCATCAACTGTTTTTAATGCTTTGTCAATTGGTTTTGTATCAACTTCAAATGTAATCATTTTCATTTCTTTTTTTAATTTTTCATTTTTCATTTTTTTTATTTTCTCAAATTGTTTTTTATAGTTGAGTTTTGTAAAAAATATTTTTAAAGATGTTCAAGTATTTATAAGTAAATACTTGACATATATTTTACCGCTTAGTAAAATGCGGAAATTTAATTAGATTTAATTCCTGTCTGCAAAGGAGGCTCTTTTATATTTCCGCATTCCTTTTTTAATTGAGATATTACATTGTTTTTGTTATAATTTAATAAAGTATAGTTATATATGAGGTGCCGCCTATGAATGATGTATCTAATGCTGAATTAAAGCTCTTGAAACAAGCAACAAAATCAAATATTAAAAATTTTTATAATAACGATCTCAAACTATGCGAACTACTATGCAAAAAGGGCTGCTTAAATGAAATACTTGTTGAAAATAACGAATCCTCATTTACAGTTACTTATGGTCTTACCAATAAAGGTACAATTTATGTTGAATGTAAGAATAAAGAAAAGTTTGAATTTATAGTTAGTAGAATTATTATTCCTTTAGGATTCTTTCTGCTTGGTGCAATTTCTACAAATTTTGATAAAATTTATAACTTTATTTCTAAAGTAATTCCAAATCACTAACAATGATTTTATGTCTTCTGTATCTTTAAGTTTTGATACATTAACAAAATATCTTTTCCCATTCTCTGCAATCACCTCAGTTTCAATTGTTCTCTTTTTGTTTTTGATTAATATTCTCATTTGTATTTATCAATTTTCTTTTTGATAAGATGTTCAAGTATTTATTTATAAATACTTGACAAATATTTTACTGTTTAGTAAAATGCGACTTTTTGTCAAAATATTTTTTTAAAAGTCTCTCAATTATTTCTCAACTACTTTTTAGAGCTTTATAAAAAGGTTAAATATTCTTTTGGAGGGAATATTTTTATTTTTTTTATTTTTTACTTCTTTGCGGCGCAACCTGAGAGCTCGTCTTTTTGTGTTTGGAAATAATTGAGAGTAACTTTTTAGTAGTACTTAGAAGCTCACATTTCGTCAGGAATATATGTTAAGTTCACGTCGCAGCCTTTGTTATGCTTTCTAAAAACCGTTCTATTTTCTTGTCAAAAAATATAATTTTGCTATACCAACTATCGCATTCACTATGCTTAGTCCTAAAATAATTAATAGTGCAACTTTCATTTTGTTCTCCTTGACAATTATTTTTATATGATATAAAATAGGACTTATGAAGGGAGTCGTTGCTCCCTTCAGCCTATGGATTTACTTTTGTAGGATTAAGTAAATCGTGAGTAGAGTTGTTATCAGTGAAGAGATAGTTTGTATAGCAGTTAAGATTAGTATTATTTCTTCTTTGGTAATAACTCTTTTTTGTTTTCTGGGTCGTCTCATCTTCTCATCTCCTTTCTCAATCTCATATCTCAATTATAGTAAAAATGTTTAGTGCGACATTTTTGAGCGGAAGCGAGAAAATGTTTAGTTTTGTCAAGTGTTTTTTTAAAGTCTCTCAATTATTTCTCAATTACTTTTTATTCATTTTTTAGTATTGAGAAATAATTGAGATATACTTTTTTAATATTTGAGAGTTGCTTGACATTTTCTCAATAATTATGTATTATTTAGTTGCTTAGATTAAATAATATTTATGAGTTATGTATCGCTTTTCTCAAATATTGAGATTAAAGAAATTATAACATAATTTTTGAGTTTGTCAATAGTAAATTTCAATTTTTGAGAATATTTTTTAACATAGCTCGAAAGGGGTTTTATGTGGGAAATATTCAAAAGATTATGTGACAATAAAGGTGTAGTTCCCAATAATGTTGCAAAAGAGTTAGGTATTCCATCAGGAACTATTACTGGTTGGAAAAAGGGCATTTGTAAGCCCAAAGTTGAAAAATTAAAGAATATTGCAGATTATTTCAATGTTTCTATTGATTATTTATTAGGGGAAAATGACGTCCCATCTAAAGACGGCTACTGGCTCGACGAAGAGACTGCCAAAATGGCACAGGAAATATTTGAAAATAAGGAATTAAGGCTGCTATTTAACTCAGCCAAAGACTGTAAGCCTGATGATTTGAAACTCGTCCACGATATGCTTTTAAGGCTCAAGAAAGGTGAAAATGGTGGCTAAAATGAGTGAATTCAGGGTTCAGTTGATAGATTTTCCATCTACTAAGATAAAAGCCTGTATAACGCCAAATGAAGACGGCACACACACGATATTTGTAAATGCCAGGCTTTCAGAGGACCAACAGGCTAAGGCAGTCCGCCACGAGCTCGACCACTTCTATGGCGATGACTTGCAAAAGGCGGATGTGAAAGATATAGAAAATAATAGCAGTTAATATTGACATAAAATTTATTAAATGATACAATGGTGGCACAGGTGAGATAATCACACTGTCTAAGGGTGAAACCCACCTTTAAGGTTAAGCGAGTTGCTATATGCGTAATTCGCGGGACACCCTGAAAGCCACCAGCAAATGGTGGCTTTTTCTATAGGAGAATTATGGACATATTTATTTATTCAGACGAATCAGGAGTTTTTGATAACAAACATTATGATTATTTTGTATTTGGTGGTTTAATATTCTTAAATAGTAAAGAGAAAAACAATGCCACAAATAAATACATTTCTGTAGAAAAGAAAATAAGAAATAGATTAAAACTATCAAACGACGTAGAAATTAAAGCTAGTTTTCTACATAACCATATAAATTATAAAAGATGGTTATATAACACCTTATCAAAATACTATAAATTTGGAGTTGTTATAAAGCTGAAAGAAGTTTATCCAAGTATATATATTACAAAAGAAAGTAAAAGACGACATTTAGATTACGCATTTAAGATTGCATTAAAAGAGGAATTAAAATATTTAAGTTCAAATAATATCATAAAATTAGATGATATCGAAAACATAAATATATATGTTGATGAACATTCTACAGCTACAAATGGAATATATGATTTGAGAAACGGGATATTAAACGAGCTAAAATATGGAACTTATAACATGCAATTTAATAATTTTTATAAACCAATAATCCCAAAACTCAATTCTTTAAATTTACAATTTGTAAACTCGAAAAAATCTATTCTAGTAAGAGCAAGCGACATAATAGCAAATAAAATATATAGTGATATGCTAAAAAACAAACCAATACAGCAAAATTTATACAATCATATTATTTATTTACCATAAAACTTGGCTCTTTTTGTTTACTTATTACAATATATTGAAATCAAGGGAAAGGATAATAATGAATATAACGAAATTGAAAAATGGTCATTATAGAGTTCGTGAGATGTATAATGGCAAGACATATTCAAAGACATATGATATTAGACCTACCCAAAAAGACATAAGAAAAGATATGCAAGATTTAATTGGCAGAGATTATTATGCTTCTAACGATACCTTTATAAACTCTGCTAAGATATACATAGATTCAAAATCAAATATACTCTCTCATTCAACACTTAAAAACTATGACCAATATATGAGAGCAGTTCCTAAAAAATTTGCTAATACATATTTATCTGATATAAATAAGATAGTTCTACAAAATGTTGTAAATGAATATTCAAAAAAGCACTCTCCAAAGTCTGCTAGGAACTTCTATGGCTTTGTGTCTGCGGTCGTATATACATTTACAGATAAAAGATATAAGATAATACTTCCACCTAAAATTAAAAGAGAAAAATACATTCCTACACTTGAAGATGTAAAACTTATGATCGATTTAAGTGAGGGGACTCCATACGACATAGCACTCTTACTTGCTTCTTATGGATTAAGAATTGGCGAGATCATAGCTCTCACTCTATCAGATGTCGAAGATGGCATAATCAAAATTAATAAGTCTGCTGCATATGTAAACCACGAAAGAATTATTAAGCCACCTAAGACATTTGAATCAAATAGAACTATCAAGGTCCCACAATTCATAACAGATAAAATCAAAAAAGAAAAAAGAATATATGAAGGCTGCAATACCGCTATCAATGAATGGCTCTATAAGGTCCAAGACGAGCATAACTTACCACACTTCTCTATCCATAAGTTCAGACACTTCTTTGCTACAGAACTTCACAATAGAAATGTTCCAAATAAAGTCATCCAAAAGATGGGCGGATGGGCAACCGATATAGTTCTAAAGACAGTCTATCAACATGCACAAGATTATGAAACAATAAATATTTTTGATACAAATTGAAAAAAATTTGACCCAATTTGACCCAAACGACTTTTGACAATTAAAAAAGCCCTAAAATCAAGGCTTTTTTCGCGAGCGTGAAAGGATTCGAACCCTCGACACCTTGGTCCGTAGCCAAGTGCTCTATCCAGCTGAGCTACACGCTCCTATAACACAATAATTATAACAAATTAGGCTATAAAGTCAAGGAAAGATAAGGGCTTTCCACGCCTTATCCATCTCTATTGCGTTCTCTACTCTCTCAAAAAGTGGTTCATATAGTAACTTATTTGGATGTACCATATCATTTGGGAATCTACCATATTTAAGTAGCAAGTCTCTCATTTCTACAAATATAAGCCCATTTGAAGCAATCAGTTCTTTTATTGCTATATCATATTGCCAACATTTTATATTATGAAATAATAGAACGCCACCATCAGCAGTATAATCTGGGTCACAATAATCCGTCATTATCACTTGGATACCTTTTGATTTAAGATCATTAATGATTACTTGTAAAGTAGTTTTAAATGTGACAATGTCTGTCTGCTCAAAAAAGTCATTTGGTCCTATCATCAAGAATGCATATTTATAAGTATCTTTTTTTACATGATGCAAAAATTCATAACGAATCTTACTTATACTATAACCCTGATGAACTATATAGTTCACACCTTTATTTACATACTCACAAAATAAAAATCCAAAACTATCCCCTAGCACTATCAAATCACCACCATAGGCAAGTTCTGGACCTTTCGACAAGTAAAAATAAGTATTATCAAAATCGTGTTCATTCTCTCTTAACTGATTGAGATTTACTTGCGCAAAAATACTATTTGTGATTATTGCCACAAACAATAATAATGAAATAATAGATTTTCTAAATACCTCTTTCAATTTGTTCTCACGATATGACTTATATCAACATTTATCCTATGATTTAAAACAATCACTATTTTAATATTTTCTTTAGATATTGACCCGTATAAGATGTTTTAACTTTTGCAACTTCTTTTGGTGTACCAGTTGCTATAACTGTACCGCCTCTATCACCTGACTCTGGTCCCAAATCTATTATATAATCTGCTGACTTTATAACATCGAGATTATGTTCTATTACAACAACTGTATTACCTTGGTCAGTAAGTTTTTGTAATATATCAATTAATTTATGCACATCATAAAAGTGGAGTCCTGTAGTTGGCTCATCAAGCACATAAATAGTTTTTCCAGTTGATCTCTTTGCAAGTTCATAGGCAAGTTTTACCCTTTGTGCTTCTCCACCAGAAAGTTCTGTTGCTGGTTGGCCAAGTTTCATATATCCAAGTCCTACTGCTTTAAGAACTTCCATTATCTTCATGATTCTTGGTTGATTCTTAAAAAACTCATTTGCATCATCTATGGTCATATCAAGTACATCAAAGATGTTCTTTCCCTTATATCTAACTTCAAGTGTCTCTCTATTGTATCTTTTACCACCACAAACTTCACAAGGTACATAGACATCCGGTAAGAAATGCATTTCAATCTTCTTTATACCATCGCCCTCACAGGCTTCACATCTTCCACCTTTAACATTAAACGAAAATCTACCTTTACTATATCCTCTCTCTCTTGCATCAGGAGTTGATGCATATAGATCTCTTATCAAATCATAAACTCCAGTGTAAGTTGCTGGATTAGACCTTGGTGTTTTACCTATAGGGCTTTGGTCTATCATTATAATTTTATCAAGTTGTTCAGTACCTTCTATTTTGTCATGTTTCCCTGCCCTTGTATTTGCACGATTTAAAGTTTTGGCAAGACTCTTATACAACACTTCATTTATAAGGCTTGACTTGCCACTTCCTGAAACGCCAGTAATGCATGTAAATATTGAAAGTGGGATATCAACATCAATATTTTTAAGATTATTCTCTCTTGCACCCTTTATGGTTATAAATCCTGTTGGCTTTCTATATTTGTCCGGAGCTTTAATCTCAAGTTTTTTGCTTAAATATTTTCCTGTGACACTATCTTTACACTTTTCAATTTTATCTATAGTGCCACTTGCTACCAGTTTACCACCATTTACACCTGCATATGGACCTATATCAACTAAAAAGTCAGCCTCTCTCATAGTCTCTTCATCGTGTTCAACTACCAGGACAGTGTTGCCTAAATCTCTTAGGTGCTTAAGTGTTGCTATAAGTTTTGAATTATCTCTTTGATGAAGACCAATTGAAGGTTCATCAAGTATATAACAAACTCCCACAAGGCCTGTACCAATCTGAGTAGCAAGTCTTATTCTCTGTGCTTCTCCACCAGATAGAGTTGCAGTCATACGAGATAATGCGAGATAATCAAGTCCTACATCAATTAAAAAATTAACTCTTGTCTTTATTTCTTTTAATATAACTGAACCAATCTTTTCTTGCATAGCAGTAAGCTTAAGGTTATTTATAAAATCCCTAAACTCAAGTAATGACAAGTCACAAATTTCTGCAATATTTTTACCACCAACTGTAACTGCAAGAGATGTTTTCTTGAGTCTCTGTCCATGACATTCTTCACAAGGAAGCAAAGTCATAAATTCTTCATAGGCAACTCTCTGCGCATCAGTTGACCACTCGTTATATCTTCTTCTGCAAGATTCTATTATTCCTTCCCAGTTTACTTCCCAAGTGTTTGTATTTCCTGCTGCTGAAGTGTATCTCACATTTACAGTATCATCGCCTATGCCATATAGCAAAATGTCTTTTTCTTTCTTTGATAAATCTTTCCATGGCTTATCAAGTGATATTTTATATTTTTGCGCAACCTTACGTATAATAGAGCCCACCCAAGAATTGTCTTTATTAAGCGATCCAAAACCAGGAACAACTATACATCCATCATTTATAGAAAGAGTTTTATCAGGAATCATTAAATCTATATCAAACTCCTGCTTGTAACCAAGACCAGTACATTTCTCACAGGCACCAAATGGATTATTGAATGAAAATGATCTTGGCTCTATCTCCTGCATGCTTATGCCACAATCACTGCAGGCAAAGTTCTGACTAAAATTAAGTGGCTTACCGCCAACTACATCAACTTGTAAAAGTCCATCAGACAATTTAAACACTGTCTCTATACTATCAGTAAGTCTTTTTTCAATTCCTTTCTTTATAACAAGTCTATCAACTATTATTTCTATATTGTGCTTTATATTTTTATCAAGTTTTATTTCTTCATCAAGCGAATAATCATTGCCATCTACACGAACTCTTGAGTACCCAGATTTCTTTGCAGACTCAAACACCTTCTCATGTCTTCCCTTTTTCCCACGAACTACATAGGCAAGTAGTTGAATCTTGGTTCCTTCTTCAAGTTTCATTATGCTATCAACTATCTCATCAACTGACTGTCTCTTGATTTCCTTTCCGCACTCTGGACAATGTGGTATACCTATACGGGCATAGAGGAGTCGTAGATAATCATAAATCTCGGTCACTGTTCCAACAGTGGATCTTGGATTTCTATTTGTAGATTTTTGGTCTATAGAAATTGCAGGGGAAAGTCCTTCTATAGAAGTTACTTTTGGCTTTTCCATCTGTCCCAAGAATTGTCTCGCATAAGACGAAAGAGACTCCATATATCGCCTCTGCCCTTCTGCAAATATCGTATCAAAAGCAAGGCTTGACTTACCACTTCCTGATACGCCAGTTATAACTACTAGTTTCTCTCTTGGTATATCTACATCAAGATTTTTCAAATTGTGCTCACTCGCACCTCTAACTTTTATAAACTCTTGTTCCATATCTATATACTCTTTACCGTTTTCTTTATACCATCTTTAAATGCTGTGAAGTCAAATGCTCCAATCGCCTCTATAGTTTTAGAGATATTTGGAATTGCAAATGTCTCTATGCTATCAGGTCTCTCACCAAAATTCAGTTTATTTTTTGCTTTAAGAACTCTATGTGCTTCTATCACATAATCTTTTAAAAGTCTCGTGTCGTCACTTGCCATGTCATAAGTTCCACTATCTACATCTTTATCTATCATCTTGTGAATCATTCTTGTAAAATCATTTATGTATAAAAAGTTCCAATCATAATTACAAGAACTTAATCCCACATCTTTATTTTCTTTACAAAGCCTGAGCAATGTCATAATTAATGATGTGTCTCTATCACCCTCCCCATATATAGAAAAAATTCTTAGGTGTATAAAGCTCATATTACTATCACTTAAGTTATCTTCTGCAAATGCTGCAAATTGTTTCTTTGCTACTCCATATGGAGTCTCCGACATCTCAGCCTGCGAACCTGCAAATATAAATCTCTTTGCACCTAGAATCTTTGCAAACTCAAGCACCTTTATGCTCATGTCTACATTCAGCATTTGCTTCATAAAATTACTTCTATCAAGAGTTGCACCCCAGCCAAAATGCAAAAAACTTATGTCGTAATTATTTTCTTTTGCCTCTTCTATAAGTTTTCTTAGTTCTATATCATTCACACATAAAAAATCGCTTGACCGAACTTTATCAAAATCAAGTTTCACAATATTTAAACCTTTTATATCTTGTATTAAGTGTAACTTTTCAGACTCAGGTCTAACTATGCCAAACACAACAAAACCTTTAGATAGAAGGTATTTTGCAACGCTCCTACCCAAAAATGAGGTTGTGCCTGTAACTATTGCTATTTTCTTATTTCTAGGCACAGTTATATTATACAATAATAAACGTAAAAATTAAAGACAAAAAAAACAGGTTAATTTTAACCTGTTTTTAGCAATATATCTAATTTAAATTCAAAACAATTATTAATTCACATTCATAGTCATATTTAGATTTGACCACTTCGCACAATATCCTTTAGTATTATCCCATGGAGAAATTCTTATCCATAAGCTCTCATCCTTTTTCATCGGAACTGTAAGCTTAATTTTGCCATCTGTAGTCGTATACCTATATCCAGCAAGTGTAACAAGTGCTTCACTTGTTGAATCAGGGTTTACAAGCCCTTTATATCCTTGAGCCCAATTAGCGGTAGAAGATAAAAAGTTCTCTTTTCTCATGTCAATTCTCAAATCTTGAGTTGCAAGTTTTCCGCCAGTTCTTATGCCCTCGCATGAACTATCAAATGAGATTTGCAAATATCCATTTGTTTGATTATCTACTCTAAGCGGGAAGCCCTCACCGTACTTAAGGCCTTTACCATTATATACAAATCTACCAGATGTCAAATCTTTAAGATTTTCAGTTGGCCAGTGTGGTACAGAAAATGAAGTTGATACATCAACTGTAGTATTTCCCGTAGTAATCCCATCACTTTGAATTGGGCCTCGCATATTGTATGTCGCTAATCGAGTTATTTTCCCACTCATAGTGCCACTAGTTGACGATTTTGTAAAATCATATTGGCCTCTTTCACCTCTATACACTTTAAAATATGCAGCATTTACCTGTTGAGAATTTGTTCGTCCAAGCATCATATTTCTCAAAAACTCAAACTGTACATTTGCACTGCTAGTGTCAATCTTATTCCATGTGCAACCTGTACTAAAATAATTGCTTGTTGTAATTCCAGTACTAGTACTATATACTTGAGTCTGTGTATCAAATTGATCTGTAAAACCACCTCCAGCATTGTGCCCATAATCATCACACCAGGTGCAAGGGAAAGGGAAATTTGCTGGTGTCAGTCTATCTATATATGTTGAGGTTGCCGTAGATCCCAATTTTTGTGCTGACACCTTAAATTTTATGATATCCGTAGCTTCCTTATCTAAAATTTCAATACCAGTAGCCCACCATCTACTATTACCCCAGGCATAAGCATCTGTTCCCGTAGTACCACTTTGGGTATGGTCAGAAGACATACTATGCGCACTCAGAGCATAAATGTTAACTGGTCTATCTACCACCCAACTGCCATCATCATTTTCTTTCAGTTGCATAATAAATGTAGGAACCCCCGACTCTTCATTTCTTGCCCATCCAGAAGTTCTAGCTATGCAAACGCCATTAGAAAAAGTACTACCATTAAACTCAAAATATGTTGTTTGCTGCGTCCATGCTTGAGTCCAAGATGAATAATAGCTACCATTTGATGATCTAAAAGTATGTCTTTTTTCATTTAGACTTGGTGTAAACCATTTATTTGTCATATCGGAAGTCATCGCAGTATTAGAAGTCCATTTTTTCCATCTTCCATATATATTATAATCTCCAACCCACATCATATCACTATAATTATCAACCAATACCTTACTTGGTTCAGAGGCAACAGCTCTAATACCGGAAAGATATGATGCTATCGCGCTATCTATCTTCATATCTATACTTGTATTATACCGATCTATTTCTGCTTGGAAATTATTTTTTAATGAGTCAAATTCAGATTTTGTAATAAATGCACTTCCATCATTATCTGATACAGCCGCTGCAAAACTATTGAAACTTAATAAAAGTGCAAAAATAACGCACACGGTTTTCTTAAAGATTTTTGTTTTATTTGTTTTCATAGACAAGATACTACCCGCCTTTCTTTTACAACTTATTACTAATTTGTATTTATAGTCATATGCAAATTTGACCATTTAGCACAATATCCTTTAGTACTATCCCATGGACAAATTCTTATCCATAAACTTTCATCCCTCTTCATAGGAACTGTAAGTTTGATTTTGCCATCTGCAGTGCTATACCTATATCCAGCAAGTGTAACAAGTGCTTCACTTGTTGAATCAGGGTTTACAAGCCCTTTATATCCTTGGACCCAATTGGTGGTAGAAGATAAAAAATTTTCCTTTCTCATATCAATTCTTAAATCTTGTGTTGAAAGTTTTCCTCCATTATTTATGCCTTCGCATGAACTATCAAATGAGATTTGCAAATATCCATTTGTTTGATTATCTACTCTAAGTGGGAAGCCCTCACCATACTTAAGTCCTTTATTGTTATACACAAATCTACCAGATGTCAAATCTTTAAGATTTTCAGTTGGCCAATGTGGCACAGCAAAAGAAATAGGTACATTGACAGATAATCTATCTGTTGTTATACCATCACTTTGCATAGGAAGGTATCTATTTCTTGTAGCTAAGGCTGCTATTCTTCCACTCCAAGTACCACTGGTCGTTGATTTTGAAAAATCATATTGGCCTCTTTCACCTCTATACTCTATATAATAAGCAGCGTTGACCTGCTGAGTATTTGTTCTTCCAAGCATCATATTTTTCAAAAACTCAAATTGCTTAGCTCTGGTAGTAGCATCAAACTTATGCCAAGTACAACCTGTATTAAAATAATTGGTTATTGTAGCTGCAGTATTATATGCTTGAGTCTGTGTATCAAATTTATCTGTATAAGGAGCTCCAGCATTATGATCATCATCACACCACGTACAAGGGAAAGGAAAATTTTCTGGTGTTAATGTATCTGTGTATGTCCATCCTTCTGCAGGAGGGTCGGCAGAAGTATCTAATCGCCTTGCTGTGACCTTAAACTTTAGGATATCCGTAGTTTCCTTATCTAAAATTTCGATACCAGTAGCAATCCATCTCCGGTTACCCCACTCATAAGGCAGTTGACCTGTTGTTAATGTCACACTATGGTCTTTACTCATTGAATGCGGACTCATCGCATAAATATTTAATGGTTTATTCACCAACCAATTACCTTCACCATCCTTCCGCAACTGCAAGGTTAAAACAGGAATTCCAGATTCTGCTCGCATAGCCCAACCCGGCGCCACAGCTGAAGAAACACCATTAGACGCAGCACTAGCAGTATACTCAAAACCTGTTGTTTGATATGTCCAAGCTTGAGACCAGTTAGAAAATATACTTCCACCACGATCTCTAAAAGTATGTCTTTTTTCATTTAGACTTGGTGTAAACCATTTGTTTGTTGTATCAGATGTGTATGTCGTATTAGCAGTCCATTTTTTCCATTTTCCATAGATATTATATTCTCCTACCCATATCATATCACTATAATTATCAATCAAAACTTTGCTTGTTTCAGATGTAACAGTCTTTATGCCAGCAAGGTAAGCAGCTATAGCTCCATCAATCTTACCATCTATACTCTCATTATAATTTGTGACTTGCTCAGCAAAATCTTTTTTCATCGCCTCAAACTCAGCCTTAGTAACAAAAGCCGAACCATCATTGTCGCTGACTATTGCAGCGAAACTCTCTATACTCATGAGCACAACCAAAAATAGAGCCATAAGCTTTTTCAATAATCTTGTGCTCTTTTTCATAATTTATATTCTACGACCCCGGTCTCGTAAACTTCGCCCCTACATCCACCTCCCCAGGACCAACCCTCTACAAAATGAAAAAAATAGGGAGTTAAAACACCCTATGATAGGGGGTCTATAGGGGGTTAGCCGGTTAAATTAGATGATAAAAAATGACCCATTATTACAAAAAGGAGTTCTAAGAACATATATAGAAAAAAAATAAAAATCAGTCATGAAACTGTAGTTTCTTTGAAAACATAGTCTTCAATGAGCTTAAAACTAGAGGTTACAATGTCGACGTAGGCTTTCTTGAAAGGAACATTAAAAATGAGCAGAGAAAATAATTTCCCTGCTCTTCTTTTCACTTTATTATGTTTTAATTATGACAACCTTGTGAAAAAGATAATTAAGTCCGTCCCCTTTAGTTCTTCCTTATGATTCTTCAGTCTGAACTATATCTCCATCAAACTCTATAGCAGTGTAACCAGCTTCAGGATCTGCTTTTATCCAGTAAGTTTTATTCTTTTTAACCTTAAACTTAACTGTTACAGTTTCACCATCTTCAGCTAAGAATGTCTTCTCGCTACAATCTTCTATTCCTGATGCATTACCTGGATTGGCCTCATTTGAAAACACGCCATCTTTAAGAGCCCATTTTGTCCTAGCACCAACTGTATTATTAAATTTGATTTTAAACTTAACTACCGCATTATCAGCTGTTGCAGTAAATAATGGACAACCACTATAATAATAAGCTTCAACATTTGTGTTTTGAGTAATTACTTCATTTAGCAAATCAACACTATTTATTTCTGTCAGCTTATGTCTATAAACTTCAGCATGAATTGCCCCATCATATTGAGATACATAACCACCATAATCTCTAAATTGCCAGTTTGTTCTTTCTGCCTCTCGTGTACCTTTATCATTCAATCTAGTTTGTCTTGTACTTCCATGATCTGAATTTGCTGTAGCAAAAGTATCACCCATAATTGAAGATTCTGCAGAATTAATGCAATACATCACATCATTTTCCATGCTTCCACCAGCAAGATAAAATATTGTTTCATCATCCTCCACCACATCAGATGCTACAGCAGATACTGCCACTTCTTCACCATTACCCGTAGTACCGCCAATATTACCAACATAACTTGTTTTAGTTTGGGTATCTGGATCAATATCCCATATCTCAATTGGTAATCCTGCATACCAAGTTGAAAAATAAATATTTGACTCTTTTGTCAAAGTTGTGTCTGCTATAAAAAGCAAACGGTTAGGTGAATTGTAACTCCCACCTCTACCACCTGATGCACCACCGACTACAGTTATTGAATAATCAGACTTAAGTAAATCTTGTAAACTCCACGCATCATCAAATGGTCCTATCTTCTTTTTGCTAATTCTATATAAATACTCTTGATCATCTTCATTATAGGTCATATCTTTTACCCAATACCAAACATTTCCTGTTCCCTCAAACACATAAGAAGTATAATTTGTTGCTGTACATATTTCAACGAAACTTATATATGAAGTGTATTTAGTTCCTTTTTTTGATTTATTAAACCTTTTATTTTTCATCCAAACGGGATTTATCGTTTGATACTTATTTTCAAGATTTGTTATTCTCTCTACTTTAATACCAGAAAGATAAGATGCAATGGCGCTATCAATTTTAGAATCAATACTACTATTATAACTATCAAGTTGTGACTGAAAATTATTTTTAAGGCTATCAAACTCAGCTTTTGTAATAAAGGCTGATCCATCATTATCAGACACTACAGCAGCAAAATTTGATCCTGCATAAATTACTATTGTTATCAAGGCCAACACTTTCGAAATTTTCTTTATCATATCATTATTCTCCGACAAAATTAATTCCACCAACAAATTCAATCTTACTAAAACCTGATTCTGGCTCTGCCTTTATCCAATAAGTTTTGTCTTTTTTTGCTGAAAATGAAACAGTAATTAATTCATTATTATCTGCAAGAAATGTTTTCTCACTACAGTTTTCTATATCACCACAATTGCCCGGATTAGCAGTATTTGTAAACTGTTTGCTATCAAGTGCCCATTTTGTTTTAGCGCCTTCTGTATTTACAAATTTAATTTTAAAGGTTACTGTTCCAGCAGCATCAGTAGAACAAAGCGGGCATCCGCTATAATAATATACTTTTTCATTCATTGCCTGTGTTAGTGTTTCATTCAATAGTTCCGTTGCATTAAGTTCATTTAATACATGCCTATAAATTTCAGTTTCAATATTTCCATAATATGGTTTTTCAACCTCAGTATCATCATAATAACCACCATTCCAGTTAACCATCATTGGCCACGAATTGGTAGTAGTATTCCAATAGAACTGGCGAGATCCACCTGCATTAGTTTTAGCACTTGCATAGCTATCACCAATTTCTGAAATTGATGCTATATTTAGACAATACATCGTATCACCTACAACTGTACCACCCGCAAGGTAAAACATTGAATCATCAGTTAACTGTATGTCTTTAGCAATCGCTGTAATAGCTAAAGTCTCACCATTTCCAGAACTTCCAGTTATATATCCTTCTTTTGTTCCCTTCGTTTCACCATCAACCGACCATATAGCCACAGGAAGATCACTATACCATGTACCAAAATATTTATTGTCACCTTTTTTAAAAAGTGTATAATCCGGTAAAGCAAGGCGGTTTACGATACCTATGGGACCACCACGTCCACCAGCAGCACCGCCACCTATAGTCATAGAATACTCTGCTTGAATTAAGTCTTGTAAAGACCACTGATTTTCAAATGGGCCTATTTTCTTCTTTTGTATACGATATAAATATTCTGGGTCATCTTCATTTTTTATACGATTTTTATTAACATACCAACCAGTGGCTGTGCCTTCAAAACAATATGACATAAAACCTGTGCTTGAGGCAGACATAGAATATACTCCTTCTGTAAACGAAATAAATATAGTGTATTTTGTACCTTTCTTTGATTTATCAAATCGTTTATTTCTCATCCACGTAGGGTTAATAATTTCATATTTATTTTCTAGTGCTACCTTTTTTGACAATTCAATACCAGCTAAATAACTAGCAATTGCACCATCAATTTTATTATCTATACTATCATTGTAGTTGATAACTTGATCAGCGAAATCTTTTTTAAGTACTTCAAACTCCGCCTTTGTTACGAAGGCAGAACCATCATTGTCACTGACTATGGCCGCAAAACTGTTTATACTCAAACAAAAAATAAGCAAAACTGCTACTATTTTGCTGATTTTCAATCTTTTCCCTGTCATTCATTTTGCTACGACCTCGGGCTCGTAAACCCTCCCTAGTACCAACCCTCTACAAATTGAAAAAGATAGGGGGTCGGCGCAGAGTGAATTATTTAGGATTTTATACTTGAATTATTTGGGATTTTATAGTATAATACCCATAATTACTTTACAATATAACATTTAACTTATTCATAAATATAGAGGTCTTGATATGATTTATTCACGAAGTATTGAAAATATTATTGCAAAAACACTAAAGATTTCTGGTTCTATCCTTGTAGAGGGACCAAAGTTTTGTGGCAAAACTACAACATGTTCAAAATTTGCTGCTAGCAGTATTTCACTAAATACAAAACAAACCATTGAATATGCTAAATTAAATCCTAAAGATATTTTAAATGGCGACTATCCTAGATTAATTGATGAATGGCAAACTGTACCCGATATATGGAATTATATAAAAGATGATTTAGATAAAGAATATATCTTTGGAAAGTACATACTGACTGGTAGCGTCACACCTGGCAATACAAACGATATATATCATAGTGGTGCTGGTAGAATCACTAAAATTGTTATGACTACTATGTCACTCTCTGAAACTTTAGAGTCAAAAAAATTGTTTTCTATAAAAGAAGCATTTTCAAATGACAATTTGAATGTGTCATTCCTCAACGAAGATACTGATTTAAGCACTATTGCTAAAATCATTTGTAGGGGCGGTTGGCCACTATCAGTGAAAGCTAATGATATTGATGATGGTATTGAGATAACTCGCAACTATTACAACGGATTGTTCAATTTTGAATATAGCGAAAATGAAAGATTCAGAACCTTAAAGACCGACATTATAAGAGCACTATTAAAGAGTTATGCTCGAAACATTTCTACTGAAGCAACTAATACAAGAATTATCACCGACATATCAAGCAATATCGGTAGAACAATAGATATTAAGACATTCTTAAAATACGAAAAGGCACTCAATGATTTATATCTAATCAACAACATAGATGCTTGGAATCCAAATATAAGATCTAAAACTTCTATCAGGACAACCCCAGTCAAACATTTCATTGATACTTCTATTGCTTGCGCAGCTCTATCTGTTGGTCCAAATGAATTGTTAAATGATTTAAAAACTTTTGGCTTCATCTTTGAAGACTTCGTAATTCATGAATTAAGAACTTATTTATGCAATCAAAAAGCCAGCATTTTACACTATCGTGACAATGCTGGTCTTGAATGTGATGCCGTGCTAAAACTAGATAATGGTGATTATGCACTTGCCGAAATTAAACTAGGTGGCGAAGAGCAAATCGATTCAGCAGCACGACATTTAACACTTCTTAAAAGCAAAATTAAAGAAAAAAGTGACGAACTTTTACCAAAGTTTTTGATGATAATTACCGCTGTAGGTCCACTCTATAAAAGGAAAGATGGAATCTTTGTTGTGCCAATAAATACATTATGTGAATAAAATAGGCGATTTCTCGCCTATATAAATAATTGTTGCAATAATAAACCCCGTGTACTTAAACCCTTTTATTTTTCTGATATAAAAAAGGATGATTTCTCATCCCTTTTATTCTAAGCTACTTTTTTCTTGACTATTTTTATGTTATACGCCAACACATTTGTTTTAGTTTACATTCATAGTCATGCTTAAATTAGACCATCTAGCACTATATCCAGCATCAGAAGTCCAAGGTGCAATTCTGATCCATAAACTTTCATCCTTCTTCATCGGAACGGTAAGTCTAACTTTACCATCAGTATTGGTATATCTATATCCGTTTAGTGTAACTAATGGCTCGCTTGTTGCATCAGGATTTACTAATCCTTTATACCCTTGCACCCAATTAGCTGTAGAAGTCAAGAAGTCCTCTTTTCTCATATCAATCCTTAAATCTTGAGAGGAATGTGCTCCACCACTTAAAATTCCTACAACAGAACTGTCAAACGAAATTTGCATATACCCAATTGTTTGATTATCTACTCTAAGCGGCACTCCTTGACCATATTTTAATTTTTGACCATTGTATAAGAATTTTCCAGATGTCAAATCACTAAGGTTTTCAGTTGGCCAATGTGGTACGGTTATAGTTACAGATTTCGACATCTTCGTTGCCCTATTAGTGTCTGTTCCTCCGCCACTACCTAAACGATATCGGGTCAAGGTATTTGCTTCAGTTAAAGTTCCATTTATCGTTCCGCTTGTTGTACTTTTAGAAAAATCATATTCTTGTCTCTCGCCACCTTCTTGTACCATATATCCTACATTTACTTGTTGTGTATTATTTTGTCCAAGCATCATATGTTGCAAAAAAGTATTCTGAGCACTTAGTTGATCTAAATTGTGCCAAGTGCAACCTGTATCAAAATAATTACTCGCAGTGTATCCTGTAGAAATTGGTGTTGAATTTGCAGTATCAAATTTATCTACTGTAGGTCCACCATTATGTTCATCATCACACCAAGCAGCAGGAAATTGAAAATTAGCAGGTGTCAAAGTATCTGTATATGTCCCACCGGTCAAAAATCTGCTACCAGTATCCGAATAATATCCATTGTTGGTAACCTTGTATTTGATAATATCAGTACTCTCTTTATCAAGAATATCTACACTCGTAACTACCATGGCACCATTATTCCCCCATTGGTATGCTTGTATACCCGTAGAGGCTTCAAATCGATGATCCTTACTTACTCCATAAACACCCATTGAATAAACATTAAAAACTTTTACTATATTATAACTCTCATCTGAATCCTTCACTGCTCTCAATATAAGCACAGGGGCAGCTGAAAAACTTTCTCTTGCCCAGCCAGTGGTGGCTGCCACAGCTACCCCATTAGTGCCAGAATTAATGTTTATCCCTAGATATGCAACTACTAAAGACCATGCTTGTGACATAATAGAATACCAAGACATTCCTACGTTTCTGAAAGTCATCCTTTTCTCATTGAGACTTGGAGTAAACCATCTTTTGGTCATGTCAGCCGAAGAGTAGCCAGCCGCTGATGTCCATTTTTTCCATCTTCCATACACTTTATAATCATTAACCCATATCATATCACTATAATTATCAACCAAAATCTTACTTGATTCAGTTGAAGTTGTTTTAATTCCAGCGAGGTAAGATGCAATTGCACCATCTATCTTTTGGTCAATACTTATGTTATACTGATCTATTTGCGATTGGAAATTATTTTTTAACGAGTCAAACTCCGCCTTTGTTATAAAGGCTGAACCGTCATTATCACTCACCACCGCCCCAAAACTCTCTATACTTAAAAGAAGCACTAAAAATAACGCTACCATTCTTCTTATCAATCTTTTTCTCTTCTTCATTTATTATCTCTACGACCTTGGGCTTTCAAAGCTCGCCCCTACGATATTACATTTGCCCATGCAATGCTACATCGTATCTTCCCTTATCGCTATATATGTTTTGGCTTGCACCTCACAGTGAAAACAGTTGGAGCAAGTTCCAATTTTCTGCAAACTTTGCGAAGTTTGAGCCTTAGAGTTTTAGCACTGTCTGAGCGAAGCGAGTTTGCAAAACTCTTGGCGAAAACGAGCAAAGGCTTGCTTAGAAAATCTAGGGTTTTGCGACCTGTTTTCATCTGTGAGGTTGCAAGCCCTAATTTTTGTCATAGCGATAGGGGAATTGTCCCCATATTATGTACACTCAATTAAGAGGGTATTGTAGTTTTCAAAGGTCGTCATCAACCGCTTAAATTTACATACGGCAAGTCCCGCATGCAACGTTTGATGCATCATGTATTGAGAATATTTTAGTAAATATTTTAACAAAAATCAAGTAATTTGAGCTTAAAATTTTTAAAAATGTATTAAGATTTTTTTTAATAAATTTTTGCCAAATCATAATTTGGAACTTGAGACGTGATAAACAAGACATTTTTTAGACATAATTTAGACATAAGTTGAGCTTAATAATTTTGGGGGTTTATAAAAATTTTTTCTATATTTCATCCCCCAGAAAGCGACAATAAGACCCCCGATAAACATTTTTCACCTACTTCACTTTTCCCCCAATTTCAAGATTTGGTGGTGAATAGTGGCGATATATACTATATGTAATTTAAACATTTTTTGCAAACTTGATTTTTGAAGCAATTTTGATATAATCTATCATGATGAATGAAAAAATAAAAAAACTTATCGATGAAGTCAAGAATATATGCATTAATAATGGCGTATCCCACTTGTATTTGTTTGGTTCTTATGCTAAAGGTACCGAAAGAACTGGGAGCGATGTTGATGTTGTCGTCCAAGGTGTTAAAAATTATAAAAAATTAGCCAATGACATTGATAATATTAAAACTCTAGAAACTATAAACATTTTTAATTATGATAAAATCAGCAACAAGTTTTTGTTGGAGGATATAGACAAGTATGGAAAAATCATATACTAAAAGATTAAATGCTTTCGAAAAATCATTAGAAACATTAAGCGGTGCTAAAAACGAAGACAAAAACAACTTATTTGTTTTGTCTGGAACAATAATGATTTTCAATTTAACATTTGACCTTGCTTGGAAACTTATAAAAGAAATCTTAAAAGAAGACTATGGTATCTCGGATTTTCCATCTGGTTCTCCAAAAGAAACCTTAAAAAAAGCTAAATCAGTTAATTTAATTAATGATGACATTTGGTTAGAGATGCTAGATGATAGAAATGAATTGACTCACGACTATGATTATGATAGTGCACTTGAAAAGTACAATAAAATTATTAGTGATTATATACCTTTATTGCAAAATTTTAGAGAAAACATTCCAAAAAAATAACCCCGGGTGGTGGGGTTATTTTTTATAATGTGTCCTGCAAGACACGATTACTAAATCATTTCCATTAATATAAAATACTATTCGATGTTCTTTGTCAATTCTTCTACTATAGCATTTAGCAAAATCATACTT
>JAFSKG010000004.1 GCA_017449075.1 Lachnospiraceae bacterium | reverse complement strand
TTTAATTCAAAACTTTTAATTTAATCTTAATTCTATCATTTGAATCATTGTTATTTTAAAGTCTATTTCTTATAGGCTTCTTTGCTATATAAAAATTTTTATTTTTTCTCTTGACAATTAATAGTTAGTCTCCTTTAAAATATTATTTTTTTATATAGTATTAACAATATCGGTCTCTTTTAGGTTTAAAAGTTCTTTCCGCTTTAACAAATTTTAAGTACTTAAGTTTTGTTTCTTTTAAATATTTATCTATCGTTTCTTTATCTGATGGCTCTATCATAAGTGAAACACCGCAGCAAACCCCCTCAACAAGATCGAGGGGTGCTGGCGATATTTTATTACCTATGGAGGATTTATCTAAATCATCATGCATTGCCATTGCTTCTTCATAAGTGTCAAAAATTATATAATAATGAAACTCAGAATTATCCATTACTTATTTAGCATCTCCACAAATGCACCAATACGAGTTCTTAATTGCTCTGCATCTGTATCAGTATAGTCAGTCTCAATTTGAAGAACTGGGATACCAGCTTCTTTAAGTGCTCTACCAACTGAGAACTTCTCTGTGTCATAGAGACAACAGAACTTAAGGTTGCAATCAATTACTCCGTCAACATTGTACTCTTTAACCATTCTCTTAATATCATCTATTCTTCCTGTATTTGGAGTAAAGCATGCACAGTTTGTCTTCATATAACGATTTGCGAGTGCCTTAAATCCATCCTCAAGAGAGCTAATATTTTCATCTACAAGGTTTTCAAAATATCTTGTCCCTGTACACATCTCCTCACATACAACTGCTGCACCTGTAGTTTCGATTATGTTGTGAAGTTTCCAGTTAGGAATTGCGAGTGGAGTTCCTGTTACAAGTATTCTCTTAGTCCCTGCATCCACAACTGACACACCATCTTTTACTCTTTGGTCAAGTTCATCAGCAAGTTTATTACACATAGTTGCACATCTCTCTGGGTCATCAAAGAATGAAATTTGCATCATAAGCAAGCTATCTCTACCTGAAATAGGGAGAGTTTTATTCTTTCTTGCATTGTATACTCTTCCGAGTGCCTTTCTCTTTTCATTTACAATATGAATTGACTTCTTTAAATTTTCAACTGTAAGTTTAACTCCAGTAAACTCTTCAACTTTCTTTGCAAACATTGCTATCTCATGCGACCATCTCTCGATATCCTCTGGTCTCTTCATTTGAGGCACATCCATAACATACATTGGCACATCTTCGCCTAATATCTCATATGCCTTCTTCTTTCCATCACAAGTAGTCTCTCCTACATACATATCTGCAATTCTAAAGAATGGGCAAGTTTTACCAAGTCTTGCACCTACTGATGCCTTTATAAGCGGACAAGTGTTCTTTGGTAATACCGCTTCACCATCTGGAACCCAAAATTGTGATCCACCGCAAAGTCCTGTCACTATGCCATTACAAGCTATAATTACTTCATCAGGTACATAAACACAAAAAGTTCCAAATACTTTTCTGCCTTTCTTTTGTTCTTCAATAAGTTCGGCTGGACGAATTCCGTGAACATCTGCTACTACCATGTCCCAGAAATCCATTCCCTTTGGTCTGTTTTTTTGTGACATAAATACGTCACCAACTGCGCCTGGAAGAACAGAGCAAAGCACATCATGTTGCTCAATGTTCATACCAAGTGATTTCCACATTTCATGTCTGTCTGCCATAATCTTTTACTCTCCTTTTTTATTCTTACGGGCTCCGCAAGCGTTCGCCAGCCGATTTCCGAAAAACGTTCAGATGCTCCGCATCTTCACGGAAATCTGGCATAGTGTTGTACTAAGCTCACAAAATACGTTCGCAAGTACAACATCTACCTACTCTCCCTGCACCCTTACATTGCCATTAGGGCTGCTCCTATAGCCCCTGCATATCTACCATCTTCTTTAGCCTCTACATTTGTTTTTAATTCCTTACCTAACGAATCGCTTATATATTTAAATTCTGATAACCCACCAGTTAGACACACTTTCATTCCTGGTCTATAAAGTTTTTGTGCCTGCTGGCAAACTTTTTTTATAATTGAATCAACTATTGCAAATGCAATGTTTTCTCTTTTTTCACCCCTACCAATGAGTGAAATGACTTCTGACTCTGCAAATACAGTGCAAAGTGAACTTATATGAGTGTCACTTCCTTTAGCTGCCATATCACAGAGCTCATCCATTTTTAAGTTAAGAGCATTACTCATAACTTCAAGGAAGCGACCTGTACCTGCTGAGCATTTGTCATTCATTAAGAAGTCAACTACATTACCATCTTTAATTTGGATGATTTTAGTATCCTGGCCACCGATGTCAATTACAAGTAAGTCTGCAGCCTCGCCCCCAAACAAGTAGTCTGCTCCTTTTCCGTGACAAGTAATCTCTGTTACTGCTTTATTTGCAAAAAAAACGGAAACTCTTCCATAGCCAGTAGCGACTATGGTTGAGTTTCCGACATTAAAATTAAGATCATTTAATTTTCTTAAAATGATTTCAGAAGTTTCTTTACTACTCCAGCCTGTAGGAAGTAATATTCTCTCAATGATATTTTTATTCTCATCAAGAACTACTGTCTTAGCCGAAGTTGATCCAATATCAATTCCTATAAAATACTTATTCACAAATTATACTTTACGCACTCACGTTTTCAACAATTTGTGACACTTATATCTACTTTAACTTGCTATCACTTTTAAAGCATTGATTGCGGCATCAAGTTCTTCTTTTGTAGTAAAGTAAGAAAAACTAAAACGAACTGCCCCTTGATATTTTGTACCGAGTGCAATATGTAGACGAGGTGCACAATGTGCTCCTGGTCTCGTTGCTATGCCATAATCATTTGATAAAGCATCTGAAACTTCTCCGGAATCATAATCTTTTACATTTAAAGATACAATTGCAGCGTGTGATGAAAAATCTCCGTATATTTTTATACCTTCAATCTTTATAACTTCATTATAAAAATATTCTGTGAGTTCTCTCTCTTTTTTATGGATATTCTCTACACCTATTTCATTTATAAAATCTATAGCAGCAGAGAGTCCTGCTATACCATGAGAATTAAGTGTTCCTGCTTCAAGACGAGTTGGGTACTCATTTGGTTGATCTTCTTCATAAGTTTTAACCCCGCTACCACCTCTTTTAAATGCCTCGACTTCAACCCCTTCTTTTACAAGGAGTCCGCCGGTGCCTTGAGGACCAAATAAACCCTTATGTCCTGTGAAGCAGTATATATCTATACCTAGATCTTTCACATCAACAAGCATAGTCCCTGCTGACTGAGAACCATCCACTATCAAAATTGCTCCCACATTATGAGCAATCTTTGAAATAGTTTTTATGTCATTTACATTTCCAGTAAGATTTGAAATATGATTTACTACAACAACCTTTGTTTTGTTATCACAAATTCTTTCAAACTGATTTAAATCCAAAACTCCACTTAGATCCGCATTTACAAATTGCAAATCAATATTTTTTGTCTTCTGCAAATGGTAAAGTGGTCTTAAAACAGAATTATGTTCTGTATCAGTTGAGATAACCTTGTCGCCTTCTTTTATTGTTCCATTAATTGCTATATTTAGTGCTTCAGTGGAATTACACGCAAATATTACATTTGAAGGTGTATCAAAATTAAAAAACTTTGCAATTTTTACTCTTGCATCATAAACAACTCTTGATGCCGAAAGTGTGGCATTGTGAGCTCCACGAGAAGCATTACCCTGCGTTCTCATAGCATTTACAACTGCATCAATAACTTGATCTGGTTTTTTTAAAGTTGTTGCTGCGTTATCTAAATAAATCATTTATTCAATGTGAGTTTAAAATCTCTACCTTCTTTTTCATGTGTAACTTTATATCCAAGCGACTCAGCATGATTGCTTACATTTTTTTCTGCTGTGCGGTTGTCTACCAATACAACCAATTCACTTGGATTATTTTTCTTTATCTCTTCGTCCACCATCATTACTGGTCGTGGGCAAGCATATCCTCGTGCGTCTATCATTATTTTTCCTCTGCGTTTAAATTAGTAAGCGAAATAACGAGAAGTGCTATAAGGCAACATACTGCTGCAAACTTACCATTATTGCTAAGTGAGAATACCTTATATGCTCCATCAACCATACCAGGATCAGCACCACCAGCAAGTGCAAAGTTATGTGCAAATGCTGCACCAACAAGCATACCGATAACAGTTACTGCTGAGTCACCATTTCCTTCACCGGCAAGGATAAGTTGACGAAGTGGGCATCCACCAAGAAGGCAAGAACCCCATCCAACTATTACCATACCAAGGAAGTTCCAAAGTTGACTTGAGTGTGCTATTGGTTGAGATAATGTTGAAAATCCTTTAAAGTTTCCAAGAACGATATTTCCAACCATAACTGCAACAAATACACATACAAATCCTATAATTAAATTGAAATTCTTAAACATTACTATGTCTCTAATTCCACCAACCATACACATTCTTGATTTTTGTGCGAGAACTCCAACTATAAGTCCTGCAACTAATGCCATGAAGATTGGAGCATGCATAGATCCTGGACCAGATGTAGAAATTGCGAATGATGTAGGGTTCTTTGCTCCTTCGACTCCTGCTTTTACATCTGCAACATACTTTGAAAGTGCTGGCCATGCCATAAAGAATAATACAAATAATATTACTAATACAACCGGAAGAACTAAACCATCAAGATTAGCAACATCATAATTTCTCTTAAGTCCAAATCCTTTCTTAAGGAATGCAACACCGATTAAAATTCCAACTGCGAATCCAGCAAGACCAACGAATGCGTTTAAATCTCCTCCACCCATTCTGATAACCATACGAAGTGGGCATCCAAGGAAAATAAGTGCACCAACCATTACCATAAATCCAAGAATGAATCTAAGTGCTGGGCTTGATCCTGCTTTTGCTCTCCACTCACCTGAAGCAATTGCCATAATCATAGAACCAAGAACGATACCAACTATCTCTGGTCTTAAATACTGCACAACTGGTGCTGTTTGAAGTTTTGTAGTTCCTGCGATGTCTCTAATAAAACATGCGATACAGAATCCCATGTTCTTTGGGTTTCCAAATTTTGTAAGCACTACTGCTGCTACACCAATTAAAAGTCCTGTGACAATAATTAGTGGGTTTACTTTTGTTTTCATAATAATCCTCCAAATTTCTGAGCCTTCGCTCTTTATACACTTTTGGATAAATGGATTTCATTATCATGTCTCTTTATTATGGTTTCTGCAAATAAAAAAGATTCTTCCTACACGAAAAGAATCTCATTAAAAATAGAAAACCAAATAACTTTGCTTCTCTCTTCTTTAACATAAGATACATGGTCGGAATTTTTGGGAATCGAACCCTCAACACTACTTTTCTCACCAGAGAATAAGAAAACTCCCTATCTAATGAAATTCATTTATTCAATTATGTATAAATTATAACAAAATATCAGAAAAAAGGCAATAAAAATGGCACATATAGTGCCATCTTATTTACCACTTTTTATTGAAATTATATGCAAATGCTATACCAAGAAGTATCGCTATTATAGATGCAAAGGTCCATATGTAGTCAGTATTTGTAACACTTGAAATGTTACCGCTCATGCTACCTGGTGGGCCACCAAAACCACCACCCATATTGCTTCTTGTTGCCATATTAGCAAAATCTGGTGGTGCACCGAAAGCGCCCATGCTACCTGGTGGGCCACCAAAACCACCCATGCCTCCTTGCATATCAGGTGGACCGCCAAAACTTCCACCACTTTGACCACCTCTATCTCTGCCACCACCAAAACCCATAGAACCCATGTCACTAAGAGTTAACGATCCTGCATCTATAAGATTTGAAGAATCGGCATTTTGGCCTGAATCAGTTGAAGGTATATTTCCATCAAGTTGCCCATCTACACTTTTAATTCTTAATTCAATAAATGTCTTAATTGTTTTCACAGCTAATTCAAATTCTTCCATTGTACAAAACTTAGTTGGATCTTTGTCTACATATTCATATATAAGTTTGTAAGTTTTATTAATCTCATTTTGCAAATAATTATCTTTTGTCATTTGATCAATGAACTTTTTGAAATACTCGTGATACTCTTTTGTAAATTCTTCATTTGAAATAATCCAATCAAATGCAGGTCTATCTGTGTCTCCATCTGTTATAGAAAGAGGAGTGTCGATCGGGTCATTCACAGCAGCACTTGCATCATTACTTTGGAATCCGCCATAAGCAAGGTTATAGTCCCAAGGTAACATTGAGATGAGTCCATTTTCTTCATATAGATAAAAATTATGAATCATATTTCCTGTATAACTATCTCCATTCACAACAAAGTTATGCACAACCATATACTTATACATCTCATCTATATTTACAGACTCATTTATAAGTTCATCGTCGTGATTAGTTATTCCTTCAGATAGATACTTGAGTGCTTTAATCAATCGTTTTTTGTCAGCTTTTTTACTATTAGTTTTTTCATTATTAAAGATGTTTGAGTAACTGTCTATTTCGTCATCAATATATTTTAATTTTGCATCATCTGAGCCCATTCCCATTCCTGGTCCGCCTCCACCAAATGGTCTGCCTCGCATATTACTTTTACTTGCTATACTACTTCTGCTTGCAACGTTTGAAAATCGAATATTTACATTATTATTGTTTTCAAATGGATTATCCATTCCCATTTTCTCAAAGTCTACTTCCTTCATATTAAAGCCGCCGCCATTTCCACGACCTCCACCCATTTCAGTACTGTCGGGTTTATAGAGATTGCCATAGGCTCTTCCATAGTTTCTTTCAAGGAAAGAGTCTTCAACTGCTTCAACTGCAAGAAAGAGTCCCCAATCTTCATCATTTACCTTTACATATGCAAAACTTGCTAGAGGTGCTGGCACACCATTCTCATTCATCATTTTATATGTTAGGTAATCTTTCATCAAAGTATTATCTTGAATTAAATTATTAAGGCAGAGTTTGTCAAGTCCATGGTAAAGTTTATTCGCCTGGAAACAGTCAAACTCAATCTTCATACTGTATCTATCACTATCAAGTTGCTTCACAGTTGTGAGAGATGTGTTCCCTTTTGCACGGAGTCCTACATCTTTTATAGTCTCATTATCAATCGTCACATCGATGCTACTATAAGTCTCACTTGTTGCAGTGTCAATAAAATTATTCCAATCATCAATTTTAATTTCAATATTATGAACAAAGCTATCGTCAAATATCTTATCTACATAAGATAAGTTCATTGAGTCATCTGAAACTATTCCAAGTTTCACACCATTTATAAATAAAACTACAATCACTATCGCAATAATAGCAAAGAATCCACATATTATTTTTATAAACTTACTTGTAGACATTTAAAATTTTTACCCCATATACTCGCCATTGTAACTTACAAGAACCGCACTCTTAACTCCGCTGATTTTTGTAAGTTCATTAACAAAATCAGTGTTGTTATCAGAAAGCCTTACTTCTATATTGAGTTCTACATTATCATTTTGAGCGCTTTTACTTTTTACTTGCATCTTCTTTACATTCTTTTGCAAAAGCTCTTTTGCTTTAACCTCAGACTCGTGACCACTGCAACTTAAAACCACTATATATGGAAGTAAATGTGATTTTCTATTTGCAAAAATAAGAAGAAATACTCCTATAATAATACTTCCAAATACCGCAAGTGGTATCATCCCTGCTGCAAGCACTATGCCGACTGCTATCGACCAAAACAAAAATGCAATGTCAAGCGGCTCCTTTATTGCTGTTCTAAAACGAACTATAGATAAAGCACCGACCATACCAAGAGATAACACTACATTACTTGTAACTGCAAGAATTACTAGCGTTGAAATCATCGTGAGAGCTACCAGTGTTATACCAAAACTTGATGAATACATAACACCTTGGTAAGTCTTCATATAA
The DNA here is from genome assembly GCA_017449075.1 of Lachnospiraceae bacterium. GTDB lineage: Bacteria > Bacillota > Clostridia > Lachnospirales > Lachnospiraceae > UBA3633. The sequence goes on along the minus strand of JAFSKG010000004.1, from coordinate 9,980 downwards.
ATTAAAAAAATAAACATACCTATGGCAAATGCCAATACCATAGCAATCACCATATCAAAAATGCTAATACTTGTAACATTTTCTAAGAAACTTGATTTAAAAATATCGTTAAATGTCATAAAACTTCTCCTATAAAATTATTTTATTTATATATTTAAATATTCAATCTTTGGCATACGACATGATTCATATTTTGAAAATGCCTCTGTCATAGCATATGGTAGTTGAACTACATCTCTAATTATCTCTGGCAAAAAATTATCCCACTTAACTTCCATTATGCAAATGCCGTATGCTGCAGGAACTGTAATTGCATTTTCATTCAAAAAATCTACTGAATTTAGTCCTGATCGGATGTTATTATCAAGTGTGACTCTGACATTTCCTGGAAGATATATAAATGGTTCTCTTTCATAATCAACTATTGTTTTAGGCCTTAAGTTTTCCGAAACCATTTTTGAATAAAGCTCTCTAATCAAATCATCCTTTGAGTTTCTCATCCAGTCAATTTTTCCGTCAACTATGCTCTGCGCTTCCTCTTCACTTAACTTCGCCATAACTTTTAACCCAAGTCCACCGACTTTACACTTCTTTTCAAGACTTATAAATGACTTATCAAAATTATAATATCTAATCCTGAATTTTTGTCTACGGCTAACTCCGTCAATTTTTTCATTAAGTGCTTTATCATTTGGCGTATCAAAATAGAGACTTCGTATAAAGTATTTGCCGCTTATCGCATGTGTATCTGGCATAGCAACTACTTTAAGCCTTTGCCTTATAGCAATCATATCTGATATACCAATTTCATGTTTTAGTTCGTGTCTATATTGCATATTTTCTCCAAAATTAAAATGAATACCTAAAGTATTCAACCATTATTATACTTATAATTTTATAAAAATTAATAGTTTTAACAAAGTTTTCACAAACATTTCAATACTTGCACACAAAAATTAACAAATGCCCTCTTTAACCTTACCTTTAAGGAAAATATTTCCGTTTTCATCATTGTATATAGTAAGAATTGACTTACTTGGCTGTTTTACATCTATACTTGTGCATTTATTACAACTCCCATCATTTTCTTTATGTAATAGCCAGGTTCCTACAGCAGTAGTCCCGCTTGCGCAAGAATTTTCCCAAAATAATGTATCTACTGATTTTACATATACAAGTGGAACTAAGTTCGAGTCTTTTGAATTAAAATACATCATGCCAAGAGCAGGTACTTTTAAAAAATCACAATATTTCTTAATAATCAATTCTGCCTTTTCTTTATCAGGTATGTGGGTTATGCTACCATCATCTTGAATTATAATGTGCGCTATTCTTGAGTAGAATACTACTGGCAAAGTCTTTCCATCTGGGAATGTCACATCCTTAATCTCAAGTGCTTTTGGCATCTTTACTATTCCTTCCCACTCGTTGTCATTTGTCTTTTTAACTTCTACATTTATAATTTCATCTACACCTAATACTTTAACTTTGACACTAGCCTTTGATAAATCATTTTTCATAGCGCAATAAACTGCAGCACACATAGTGGCATTTCCACAAAACTCCCCACCTGCCATCCTAAGTAAAATGTCTAGACCACCATCATATGTTAAAAATCCAACTTGCTCAACCTGTGGCTCTTTATCCATTATCTTCTTTGAAATGTCAATATAAGATGATGGATCAACTTTAGATATGATAAGGGCTGTAATATTTTTTGATGGGTCAAATACTATATAATCAATATTTTCTAATTTCTTTACAATCAAACTTCGACCTCGACCAATTTTTCATATTCGATTTTTTTATCTTGTAAAAGTTTTTCCATCTCAATTCTATTTTTTACATCGGTTGCAAAAGCAATGCCACAGTCTGCTGACAATTCCCTTGGAGCAGAAATAAGACTTCCCCCTACTCCATTTTCTTTACAAGCTTTCTCAGTAGCCATGGCAGCACTTGTGGTATAAAATGTTACTATCAATTTTAATTTCTTTTTTAACATTATTTCAAAAAATACTTCTTATATGACTTTTCAGAATAATCTTCTATTTCTTTAATCATTTTACTAAATCTCTTTAGTAAATCTTTTGCCTCATCTGTAAGATATGACTCTCCGCCTTTTTTTCCACCTGCCTTTGTCTCAAGCACTTTAAACCCAAGTTCTTTTTCCAATCTGTTGATAATTTTCCATGCCTTAGAATATGACATGTCCATGCTCTTGCATGCTTTTTGAATTGTGCCGTATTTATCAACCAACTCTAAAAGTTCAGCTATACCTTTGCCGAAAAACTTTTCTTTCCCGACAAATGAAACTCTAACTAAGGGTTTTATTTTTTTATAAACACTCTTCTCTTTATTCATTGTAACTCCATAAAATCTAATACTCTCTTGTAGGGGACGACATTCTGTCGCCGCACGGGCGGACAACATGTCCGCCCCTACATGTAGGAGCGAAACTTACACGCTCAACTTCCCTTTGTATATATTTAAGAGTGGATTATTCTCCATTATTTTTCTTCTACCTTCAAGCTTTGATCTAAACATAATTATCTCAGCTGCAATTGATATGGCAATTTCTTCAGGAGTATCTGCAGCTATTTGTATCCCTATTGGCGCGCAAACTCTATTAATCTCCTTTTCAGAATAGCCATCTACCAAAAGTTTTTCTCTTATTACTTTATTTTTGCTATTACTTCCTATGACTCCTATATATGCGGCATCTGACTTTAGCACTTGCTTCTCTACCATATAATCATATACATGGCCTCTTGTCATCACCACAACCATATCATTTTTTGTTATTTTAATTCTATTTAAAATATTTTCAAATGGTTCACAAATTACTTCTTTCGCTTCAGGAAATCTTTCTCTATTGGCAAAATTCTCCCTATCATCCCAAACCGCATATTCAAATCCGACATATCTAAGTGTCTTTGCAAGCTCCATGCTCACATGTCCGCCACCAAAAATATATACTGTATTTTTACTTTTATTTTTTTCTTTTAATTCATTTAATATCGCTTTAGATTTTTCACCATTAGTAAGGTATGTGAATTTCATAAGATTATCTCCACCACACACCATACCAATATTTTCTGCAGCCGCTTGACTCAATTCATATTTTTTTTCACCATTTTGTTTTTTGCTTAGCAATTCTTTAGCATACAAAGTTGCCTGATATTCTACATTGCCACCACCAACTGTACCAAAGCTCTCTGCATTTATATCAACAAACATAAATGCTCCAGCTTTTCGTGGAGTGCCTATAGTTGATGACTCAACTATCTCTACTAATTCTAAATCTTCATTTGCTTCTAAATATTCAAAAGCTCTTTCTATAATGTCGTCAAACATTTTGTCTCCTTCGGGCTCGCAGTGCTCGCCCCTACACTATTTGTTATATGCATGTAATATTGTCGTTACAACTGCTGCTCCAATTGATCTCGCTTTGTCAGATATTGTAAAGCAGTTATCGTGCTCTGTAAGTCTTGGATCTATATCAGCTGCTTTAAGTCCTTTCTTTGCATAATATCCATCTCTCAGTATTCCTCGAAGCAACCCGTTGATACTTGCAGTTAGCATTATGAATTTGCCATTTGGTTTACCATTTTCATATTCTTCAACTCTTGATAACACATCATCCTGTCTTACCACATCGCCAATCTTATGCATATTGTGAAATACGCCTTCACATGGCGAATGCATAACTCTATCCGCACCGTGAGCTGCTATTAACCCAGGTGTACCTGTATCAGGAATTGGACTTCCGCTCTCATAAATTTTTGAAAGTGTATGCCCTCTCATAGTTTCAATTGCAAAGTTACAATCTTTATTTACTGTAAACCCAGGGCCAACACCAATAACGATATCAGCCATATCTATTTTTGTACCAAGATTTTTCTTTGCAAGAATCGCATCTACAACAACATCAAATTTCATTTTATCAAGGATTTTCGCCTCTGAGTCTATGAGAAGTGCAACATTTCCATCATTCCAAACTTTCTCTATATCACTCTCATCTTTTATGTAAACACATGTTACTCCGCCAAGAGTTTTAACTCCTTCGTAAATGGCAGTAGAAAATGCCACCTCTGTCCTTATGCAAGATGGATTTTCTACATCTGTACACACAACTTTAAACCCAGCATAGGCAAGGTTCCATATTATGCCAGATGCAAGGTCTCCAGCGCCACGAACTAGTACTTTTAAATTTCTAAAATCCATAAATTTCTCCTATGGGCTCCGCAAGCGTTCGCCCCTACAAATGCGGGCTCGCAAAGCTGCGCCCCTACATTATTTATGTTTGCCCTTACTATTTAAGTTTTTCTAAATCTTTTTTGGTGTCAATCTCAAATAACTGATTTGGATCAATGTAATATCTATATAGATCTTTTATGTTATTATCAAGTAATTCTCTTGGTCCCTTGTCGCCATCTATTTTTAGTATTTCATCAAAATACTCTTTTTCGAAATAAGCCGGGTTCTTAGGAATATCAGTAAACATCGATGCCATCTTATTATTATTCATAATGCTATAATACAAAAACCTTATGAGCTCTTCTTCACCAAGTTTTGGTAAATCAGCATTTATAAACATAATTGCGTCAAAGTCCTTATATTTTTTAACAGCAATTTTTATTGACGATGATAACCCAAGTTCTGCTTTATCATTTTTAATCATTGTAACTTTGTCACTATAATTTTTATCATTTATGATTTCATCATACTGTGTCACTACTGCTATATCAATTTGTAAATGATTTGATCCTAACTCTTTTGAGTATTTTTCTAACACATTATCTCGAGTCGCAAGTAACTTTTCTATCATTAATTGATAAATCATTATTTCGTTATTTAAAAATTTTTGTGTAGCTTCATCTTTACTAAACTTATTTTCATCGTATTTGTCACCCAGTACAAGTTTTGTAATAGGAATTTTTGCTAAAAGTTTATTCTCGTTTCCAAATCTCTTAGAAAAACCTGAGGCACAAAGTGCCATGCAAAGTTTAAACGGGCTCGCAGTGCTCGCCCCTACAGTATTTTTAGCATAGTCGTTTTTATAAATAGATATTTTAGCATTTGGAAACTTCTCATTTAGTGGCTTGTAGTAATAATGATTCACGAAATCATCTATTAATTTTTCTGTGACTATGGTATCAGGTTCTATCTTATTATCTGATAAGAACTTATCTTTTCCATAGAACTCATTAAAGCGATGACAGATGTAACCAATTTTACGGCCAACGGATTCCATGCCAACTACTATAATTATCTCATTTACATTATCTGGTATAATAGGTTCGCTTGCATTTGGGATTTTCATTGGCATTGCACGGCTGCCATCAGCTTCTATAATTACATAATCAAATATGTCGCAAAGTTTTTTATAGTCTTCTTCATTTAATGACTTTAATTTTTTCTTTATTTCGTCAACATTTCCAGCATAATAAACTTTTCCGTGCTCGTCCCCTACTACATATTCCTCCACTTGAAAAAAACTATTTCTTACATCACTATCAAACCACATGTTTGTGGTTGTAGTTATACAAACTTTTTTGTTTTCATTTGCGTACTTTGCGGCCATCTCTTTGCAGAGCGTGGTCTTGCCACCTGAGCCGCATGCGGCAATGACATAAGCCATTAACTATTAAACTCCTTGTCAAAGTACTTATCCATAGTTTCTTTAAGCTCTGGACCTGGCTCTATATTTTTAAGCTGCCCAAAGAAACATACCAACGCATACTTGGCATTTTTCTTAGTGATTTCATCGAGTACTTTCTCATCCGTGGTATCATAATAATATTTTATAAAACTTCTCCACATAAGTGGCAAATATTTTTGGTCACAATGGAAAATTCTATCAGTAACATAAGGTGGAAAATAATGACAAAAATAGTAGAAGCATGCCACATCATAATCAGGGTTACCATAAGCAATGGCGCCTAAGTCTATAGCAAACTCATTATCTCCTGCCATTATAAAATTACCGGTTTGAAAATCTCCATGAATACAAGTGTACTTTTTTTCTATGCCATCAAGTAGCTTATATGCTTTTTCTTTTTGTGACTCTGTCAATATGTCTCTTTTTTTGATTTGTTCTCTAACTCTTTCTTCTACTGATTCGAATTTGTTTGGGTCGCATACTTTACTATGTAAATCTTTTGATATACGTGCAAATCTTTTCATGTAATAGTCTATATTGTCAGTATCTTCTCCTGCTGCACGAGCTATAGATTTTTTACCTTCAATGTATTCATAAATAAGTCCAAGTTTGCCATCTGGAAGTTCAACTATATCATCTACTTTTGGTGTCTTAACACCTATCTCAAGTGCTTTTTTTGTCACTTCCATCTCATGCTCAAGTATAGGTAATGTGGCTTCAGCAAACTCAGTGCCAAACTTAACCATCCATTTTTTGTCTGGACTCATGTAGCTTTTTGAATTTCTCCTGTCGCTAAAACAAGTCCATCCTGTCAAATCAAAATTCTTAATCATATAATTCCTCCTACAAAATTATTTTATCCTTTCTATTATGAAAGGGCCGCGAGCTATGCTCTCGATTAAATTTGTATCGTTATTTATATTATAACATATCGATATTATATTGCAATAAAAAAGGGTGGCATGCCACCCTTACATTGGGCTCGTAAAACTCGCCCCTACGATTTGAAATATTATCCTATCTACTTATCACTTTCAATGACTATATCATCAACCGTAGTAAGATACGCGTAAACTTGAGTACTTTCCGAATTTCTTTGAACTCTATTTGGCTTTACCCACAATGTTGAATTATCAGGAAAATCTTGTATCTCAAATTGATATTCTGTCCCAGGTACTAAATTTTCACATACGCCAAGACTTGTAGATGTCTGATAGTCTGTTGCACTTGCTGCTTTATATTTAATATTCTTTATATTTTTAGCACTATCTGATGTCGGCAAACCATTTGCAAACTTCTCACTTCTAAAACACAAATCAACTCTTGTAGCTCCACTACTTGTAGTAACAGGTTTCATTTTAAATGTCAAAGTTCCTTTGCTTGACTTATTGGTGCACACAGGCAACCCGTTATAGTATCTTACCCCCTCACCATACGCCATAGTTGCTGGATATATGTATAAATCTGTAAGAGCAAATCTTGATGTATTTACAAAATGCTTGTTCCAATATAGATGCTCATATGCATAACTTGTTGCAGGAATCCTTGTATCAGAGAACATACATGTTCCGCCTGTATGAGCATAATACAATGCATCTGGAAATTTTGCTTGATAATTATCTGTAGCTTTTGCTTTTCCAATTGGATCTGTGTCTGTAAGAATACTTCCAAGATTTGTGCCAGAATTATAACCATAACCATATGTTGCTGTACTTATATTTCCTATTGGAGCCATGTATCCTCGTCTAGCATTATTATCAGTATTAAAAATTGATTTAGTGAGTGTAAGATATGCCCCACCAGATGCAAGTCCTGTAGTAGCATAAGTACCAGATGAATTACGCATTAAAAATCCACCTTGCCATTGAGTAATTAACTCGTCATTTAAATCAGTAGTTTCATTTCTTATTTTATTTTGATAAGTATGTGCAAGTCCATAATTGTTAGCACTATGAACTGCTGGAGCATCTCCAATTGTGAAATTTAGTATCTCATAAACATTCATATACTTTGTCAGACACCTATATCCACTTATTGTGGTGAATTCCCATGCAGTACCTGCGCCAGTTTTAGCCTTCACTGCCCCTCTACCACCACCTGCGTGATGTACTCCTCCACTACTACCTCCGCATCCCAAATTTTGATAACAAAAAATACCTACAACGTTTACTTCTGGGGTTTGTGTTGTACATGCTAGATTTACATTACCATTCGTAAATGGATACCCAGCCATGCCATTATAATTATAACCATAATCATTAATACTATTAATTATAGATTTTAAAGTTGTCTTAGTTGACACTTTAATTCCTGATAAATATGCTGATATGGCTGTGTCAATTTTACTATCTATACTTGTATTATATTGGTCAATTTGACTCTGAAAATTATTTTTAAGTGAATCAAATTCACTCTTTGTAATAAATGCTGAACCATCATTATCCGACACAGCAGCTGCAAGACAATTAAAGCACATTGCTGTTGATAATATTAACACAATACTTTTTTTAAAAAAGTTTTTCATAATTAATCCTTTTTAACAATTTTATTATTCAACTTCTATAATTATATTACCTACAGTTTCAAAATATGCATAAACTGTAGTTGAAGTAGAAGAAGAGTTTTGCACTCGATAAGGTTTTATCCACAAAGTTGTATCTCCAGGAAAATCTTCTATCATAAAATCATATGTAGTACCTGGTACTAAATTATCTATACCGCCTGCTGAATTGCAATCAAGCCATATTGAATCTCCATGTTTTTTATATTTAATATTTTTCATATTGTTAGCAGAATCACTACTTGGATTTGTATTGGCAAAAGGATTTGTTCTAAAGCATATTCCTACCCTATTTGCCACTGTACCAGTCCCCACAGCTACAGGTCTCAACGAAAATGTCAATTTCCCTGAGCTGTCATCATTTTTGCAAACAGGCAATCCAAAATAATATTTGATTGGTTCACCATAAGCTAATGTTGCTGAATATATGTTCATATCTGTAAGTGCAAATCTTGTTGTATTGACATATTGCTTGTTCCAATATAAATGTTCAAAAGCATTACCATTTAGAACTGGTAAAGAATGATCAGTTCCCCAAGGGCAACTAGCATTTTTACAATTCCAAAACAACTTTGTATCAAAAGTTACTTTTTCATTATCTGTCGCAGTACTTCCAGTAAATGGATTGGTCATAGTTAATAAGCTGCCAAGTGAAACCTCAGAAGAATAACCATAACCATAAGTAGAAGTAGATATAGCACCTATAGGAGCAAAATAAGCTTTAGTACTATTATTCACGGTATTTATCAGGCTTTTACTCAGAGTTACAAACCCTTTCCCAGAACTTGGTTCCACGCCACCATAAGTAGTACCCGATACACTTGTTTTATATCTCCATCTCCCAGATGTGTTGCCAGCGCCAGATTCAGTTATGGTTTCGGCATTTAAATCTAAATTCCTATTTAAAGGTATGCCAGAATATGTATGTGCCAAAGCATAGACATTACTCGCATGCTTTGCTGGAGAATCGACAATACCAAATGTCAACTTTTCATATAAATTCATAAAAGATTCCAAGCAATTAGCACCATATAATGGTACATATCTCCAAGCAGTACCTGCCCCAGTTTTTGCTTTATAAGTTTTTCTACCCGCTCCAGTATGGTGTGATGTACCAGAAGACCAATCACCATCTTCTGTTAAATTTTGATATGTAAAGGTGCCACCTGCCCACACTTCTGGGGTTTGCTCAGTACAACTAATATTTAAACTTCCATTTGAAAAAGGGAAACCAGCTGCACCATTTAAATTATAACCTCTTCCATTAATATCATTAATTATAGAATTTAATGTATACTTAGTTGATATTCTTAAACCAGCAAGATATGCAGCAATAGCGCCATCAATCTTTCTATCAATACTCTCATTATAATTTGTAACTTGATCAGCAAAATCCTTCTTCATCGCCTCAAACTCAGCCTTAGTTACGAAGGCAGAACCATCATTATCAGAAACTATTGCAGCAAAACTCTCTATACTCATGAGCACAACCAAAAATAGAGCCATAAGCTTTTTCAATAATCTTGTGCCCTTTCCCATAAATCTTATATTCTACGACCTTGTGCTTTCAAAACGCCCCCTACACCCCCAATGTTTTAGGGGGTCTCCCCAGGACCAACCCTCTACAAAATGAAAAAGATAGGGGGTTAAAACCCCCTATGATAGGGGGTTATAATGGTAAACTTTATGTATACATTAAATATCCCCTATGTATACAGTTAAAAGAATTAGTATACACTCCTAATAATTTATGTATAC
>JAFSKG010000049.1 GCA_017449075.1 Lachnospiraceae bacterium | reverse complement strand
CCTTCTAGACTAAGTGATTTAACACCAGTCACATATGGGTGATTTGTATTATGATTAGATATTAATATTTCATTAGCATTTACTTCATATACTTGCTCAGTCTTTCTTTCTTCCCCAGTTTCATATTCTATCACATACTCTCTTGTTGCAAGTTTTCTTTGATTCAACTGTACTGTTTCATATTTTTCAGTACCATTACTTACTATCTTAAACTTATTATAATATCCATTCTTTCCGTTTGATGGCATAATGGCAAAGTTTCCTTTGTCATCTGAGTATGCATAATGTGTCTCATCAAGTAAAATGCCAATGTTAGCTGCAGGCTGCCAATATCTATCTATAGTCTTTCCACCAATTGGCACCTCTTCAAAATATGTAGTACCTACAACAGAATATTTCTTGTCATCCACTGGCTCACAAGTTAAATATATAAGGTTATCTGCCGACTGTTCAGAACCTAAGAAATAATACTCGTTTTGCATATATTTAACATCTGACTTATTAGCCTCAGTCCAAACAGGTGCATTCTTGTCATCAATACATTTTGCCTTAATATCAAAATATCTACCTACTATCTTACTACCATCCGACTCAATGTAATAATAAACATAATCTGCATCTTCATGCGAAACTGCATTAGCAAAGAAGCCATATGACTTATCAAACTTATCTACATCTGTCTTTTTCACAGCCACTATAACTTGATTATCTTTAGGAGATATAAGTGGCACAACTCGTATCTCAGAATACTCTGAATCAAGTGGAAAATAGTCACTGCCATCAACCGGTCTCCTTATTGTTATCCATTCTGGTGAATAAGGTTTTACTCTATATACATTTAATCCATCACATTTAAAGAGATTAGCATATTTATCTTTAATTTTAGCATTAAAGTGCAAAACATCACCTATATGATATTCCCACTCATTTGCATCACCAGATGTTCTCCTTGGATTAGTATTCCAAATGTTCACATCTACCCTATCATCTTTCACAACGCTAACCTTTGTTTCCTTTGCTTTAAGATAAGGTCGTATATAGAACTTCCCATTCTTGCCACCACCACCAGGCCTTGATATTTCTGTTATTAAGTTATCATATCTTCTATTAAAATCTTCATCAATCTTGAAAGAAGATGTAGCCCCTTCATTTACAGCATTAGCTGAAATGTATGAAGAATATCTTCCATCTTCACTTTCAATATAAAGTCCAGCTATATAAAACGGATTATTAATTGTGTTATCAAGTTTTACAGTTATTGTTTTGCCACTCCAACCAACTGCCGTATGATCAGACTTAGCACCTTCTATAGAGGTTAAAGCAAATCTTGCATACTTGCTGGCCTCAACTTTTTGCCCATTTTCGTCTATTAATTCAGGAATCTCTGGCTCAAGTAAAATGATTTTATACATCTTAAGAATAGGCCTAATTGATTCTATGTTGATTGTAGGATCTTTTCCCCAATATCCTCCTTGATTTCTTAGGTTAAAGTACATTAAACTTATAAACTTATCATTTTTTAGCCAAAAGTTATTTGTTCTTCTACTAAAGCCATCATTATCCTTATCATAAAGAGTATTCCAACTATTACTATCATCCAAATACTCTTGAATTGTAATATCCGAGTTATTTTTAGTACAATTCCAATCAAATTGAACCCCCGCTGTATCATATCTATACCCAATTTTTTGTGTATCTATAAAAAATGTATAAAAGGCAGTATCTCCTAGAATGCTTTCATTTTCAAGATACATATGAAAACCTTTTCCACCATTTATAAAATAATGATTTGAATTTTTATTTGCATCTTCACTTTTGAAGTTCTTTATACACTTTTCAAGGTCAAGTGGTTCTCCAAGAATTATTGAATCCAAATCATAATCACTCCCACCTGCACCAAAAGTTTCGCTATCATCTATTGATACGACATTATTCTTTTCTTCTACATTTATATTAATGTTGGCATCGCCAGTGCTTGACCCTCCAAATACATTTTCATCAGTTGATTTTACTTTATTACTTGATTTTGGGTCAGCATATTTAAAACTAACATCAGATTTTCTAATTGTACAAGTTGCAGTATCTTTATCACCTATAAGAGCGCCTTTCGCCTCTTGAAGTTTAAGTTTAAAAGTGCTTGTCTCTTTTATATGTTTTGATACAATAGGGATCTTCACAGTTCTCTTATTAGCTCCAAGTCCAAATAAAAGTTCCGCATGAACTTTTGAATAATCACGGCCAGCTTTTGCTGTAATATCTTCAGTATCAATCATACAAGTTGCTATTCCTGATACGACACCACTTCGCTCTACTTCAACAGTTATGTATCCATCTTTTGGATCATATTCTGCTTTTGTAAAACTAATATAACTTGGTTCTGCTTCTTCATCTTCGCGAATTAAAAGAGTTAAACTTGAATAGGCTCCAGCAACTTGACTATCATCAACACTTGATAAATTAAATCCTATCTGTCTATCCCCTCTATATTTTTTATCATTAATAATACTTATCTCTATTAATTTTTCAGCTTGGCCTTCTTTAAAATTTAAAATTACATATGCAGATTTTAATTCTTCTTCAATAGTCTCAATGCTTTCATGCATGTAAGCTGCATCATCTAATGAGTTAGGCAAAAATGTATTTGCACTTCTATCAGGTATTACTTTCTTTCTATCACTT
>JAFSKG010000048.1 GCA_017449075.1 Lachnospiraceae bacterium | reverse complement strand
GGCATAAATAACTTTGCATATGTCACTTACAATCACAAGAGAAAGCATGCTTCTCTTAATTACTTAACTCCATTTCAGAAAAGATATGCAAGTTAAAATAATTCGTACTAACTATTACTAATTATATTGACTTATATAAAGTAATATTTTATGCTATACTTTTTCAAATTAATAACTATAGAATTTTTTATACTACTTGACAAATACTTTTTTAGCTAATTCAATAATAGTTTCTTTAGGATATTTACAATAATCTAAAATTGCAACATAAATAAGCTTTTCATAATACTTAATATAATCAATCATGTCCCAGCTAATATTTATATCCAAATCGCCATGTGCAATTTCATCTCTGATTTTTTTTATCTGACTTAAAGCATCATCTATTTGAAATAATGGCGGTTTAATACAACAACTAAACTCTCTATAAAGAATTAATAATGCTTTTCTAAAATAAAACTTATTATTATTATAGTCAAACCCATCGTTATACTTTACTTTATACTCATCTTGTTTCTTTTTGATTATATTCTCAATAGTAGCAAAATCAAATATTAATCTCGCTTGATTAAATCTATTTTGATGTATTCTGTTTATAATATAATCTAATTTTATTTCATTCTTGTAAATCTTTTCTGCCAAATTAACAAGGCTAATATCCAATATATTATACCATCTATCCTTTTGCCTGCTATTCCAACATTTTTGCTCATCTTGCTTTATATTCAATGTTAAGTAAGACGTATACTGTTTTTTGTCGTCAATTTCAATTTTATAACAAATTCTAGTGTTAAATGTCTCAATATTATTTGTATTCATAATAACTCTTAATGAATTTTTTAAAGCATAAAACCAATCAAGACAATTCTCTAAACTAAATACACCATTTTTACTAACCCCTATATAATTTTTAAATTGAAATGGCACTTCACCAAATAAATCAATATGTTCTGACGAACTTGCAAATAATCTTACTTCATCACCTTCGCCTAACTCAATTTTGTCATAAATAGTGGTTAAGGATGTTTGCTCATCCTTATCTATTTGCACACCTCTTCTTGCTGGGAATAATTTAATAAAAATATCAGAATAGAATAATAATTGCGAAGTCTTTATATCATCAAAATACTTATCTCCGATTATATAATATTCAACACTAAAATATTGTTTCCCATCATCAGCCATTCCAGTTTCAAAACCAAAGAACTGTATAGCCTTTCCTTCCGATGTATAACCCAAAATACTTGTCAAATCTAGAATTCTATTTTTATACATATCAAGACTTTTTACAAACTTAAACCAATCTTGCTGCAATCCTTCAATAGGTAATAGTTCTAATTCCCAATTATCAAACACAAAAAAGTATACTTTTTCTTGATACTCTAAATAACCTTTTATTATTTTGTCTTCACTTTCTCTATTCATATTATGTTTTTTTTCATCGCATATCTTTCACTAATTATAGGATTAAATGCTATGACTTTTTCAAATCAACCAAAAATGTACCTTTATATTTAAATTTTTCAAATCCATTATTATATCCACCCAATAATTTATTTGCTAATTTTGAGATTGTATATGGCTTTTTCTTATATAAAACTTTATTCTTGGCATCTAAAACTTCACATTTTTTATTTGAATCCTTTGCTAAAACTAATGTCGATCCTATAGGTACATTTAATTCTTTAAATGTTCTGTTTTGTCTTCTTCTCTTTAAATACTTTCTTTTATCTTTATAACACTTTTCTGTACCTGTTATTTCTGATACTAACTTTAATATCTGACCAGCCGCCTCTGGGGTGATTTTATAGAACTCTTTCTTTGATGTTAATCTCAGTCTTTTATTAATTAGATCTATCAAGTTATGAACTTTAATATCTCTTCTTTTTCCATCAGTCATATATATATAATAAACTTCATATGGTGATTTGCACAATGGAGACCTATTAAATCCCAATCGTCTCCCTTCTATGTCCTTTGACCAACCTATTTTTACCACATCATCTGTTTTACTTTTCATTACATAAATGCCTTGGTTCTCATTCATATTCATACTCCTTAAATTATTTTATATCAGTATTATAGCTTTTCCTTATTCTATTTTTTATCTTCTTCTATCTTCTTTGTCTCTTCCAACATCTTGTCAAAATCTGATTTATATAATTTATCTTGTATTACTCTATACTTTTCAAACTCTGTAAGAGCTTTATCACATGCTATCTCGTGTGAAATTTTCCCGGCGTCTTTTAAAACATCTCTATCATCAGACAATAAATACTTATCAATCCTCTTTTCCCAATCTTCCATCGTCATTGGTATATTTTGCTTTGCTCTCGCTTCTGCAAGATTTAAAAATGCTGTAACAATTAACTCAAGTTGCTCTAACTCTTCTTTTGACAAATAATTTTTGGCAACAACTACATCAGTAGCTAAAATCTTTCCATTTGGAGAGTTTTTCCAACTAGTAAGTCCCATATAATCTTTTTCACTATCAGCTCTATTATATATTATCTCAGGTGCAGTCATTTTAGAAACTGCATAATGCATTTTATTTTGAACTTTTTTGAAGAATTTAATTGTTGTTGGTGATTTACTATCATAATCAATGCTCGTAGCATAGATATCTGTTATTTTTTGATAAAATCTTCTCTCAGATAATCTAATTTCGTTAATTTCAGCAAGAAGCGATTCAAAATAATCTTCATCAAAAAAAGTACCATTTTCCATTCTTTTTTTATCAATAATATAGCCCTTTCTAGCAAACTCCTTTAGTATATTTGTAGCCCATCGCCTAAATTGAATGGCTCGATCAGAATTTACTTTATAGCCCACAGAAATAATCATATCTAAATTATAGTATTTAACATTTCTATTTACTGTTCTTTGTCCTTCATTTTGAACTAGTAAGAAATCCTTACTAGTTGCCCCTTCGTCCAATTCATCCGAATTATAAATTTCACTTATATGCATAGTAATATTGTTTCGTGTAGTATCAAATAACTCAGCTATCAACTTCTGAGTAAGCCATAAATCTCCATCCTCAAATCGTACTTCTATTCCTTTTTCGTGCTTTTGGCTTTCAAATATTAAAAATTCAGCTGCTGAACTCCTAATAACTAAGCCTTTATTTTTACTCATGCCTTACTCCTTTCTTTGTATTATTCAAATGTTAAAAATGCATCACTGCAATTTATATCTTTAACAATATAATTAGTTGGTTATCAACAACTTGTTAAAACATCAAATTTAATGAACTCGCCCCTTTCTATCCATCTCTTTTATCATTTTTTCAATTCTATTCATTTATTTACCTCTTAAAGAAAAATTTAGGCACAGCGCCGCCATAAGAATTGATTTTTATTTTACTTAATTTACTAATTCTGTTCGCATTATTTTTAATATATAATTCTGCTGCATTTACAATCCCAGTTATAATTTCCTTTGCACTTATATAATATTTACGTATTTTGCATTCATCACTAACATTTCCATCTTTGTCTATAATTAGATTCGCGTAATCATAATCCTCGTCATATGGTATTCCTCTCACAAATGGTTCATCACTTAATTGCAAAACAAACTCATTACATTTTATTCTATTCTCAATATCACTTCCGGCATTATGTAATATAGAATTTCTCAACTCAAAACACATATTACCATTAAAAGTCTCATTTACAAAACCTATCTTTTCTCTATCCTTGGGTGTCAACATCATGCAGTCTCTTACATTCTCATCGAACCATTTACTATAAAACCTATTTTCATCACTATTACACTCAAGTTTCCCTAACATATCAGGAATAATCAATGACATGCAAAGAGCAGCAAAATACATTTTATTGTCTAATGCTTTCTTAATCTCTTCAATTAGCAGCTCTACTGAATTCTTTTCTTCATAATTATACATCATAATCTTGTTATATTATACCAAAATGCCATGTGACAAATTTCGCCCATCAATCCCATCAATTTGTTGACCTTGGCGAGTTACGTGTGGCATTTACCATTTTGCCTACCTCAACAAACTAGTCTTATCAATTAAACCACGAATAAAAGCTTTGTAACTGCACTATAAATTATCCAGGTCATTCATCATTAAAAAGTCCTTTAATTTAATATGCACTACAGTTGATGTCGAATAGTCAATATCGTCATTAGTAATAATTATTTTTTTTACCATATTATCTAAGTTTGCAAATGCACCCATTTCTCTATCATATGTCTTATCATGTAGTATACTATACGCCACTTGTATATAATACTTTTTATTGTTTTTATATGCTATAAAATCTATTTCTTTACCATTATTATCAAATGTTTGTAATGAGTATCCCATATATAACAATTCATTGTAAACTATATTTTCCAAATTATGCTCTAAATCATACCTACTATCGATTACTCTAAGTGAGTTAAAACACACATCTACCAAATATAATTTTTCATAATATAACAATTCTCTTTTTGCCTTACTTGAATACCTTTCTATAGCATCAACGACGAATCCTTCTTTTAAGTAATTAACAAATTTTATAATGGTGTTTATTGAACACCCTGTTTTCTCATTCTTTATATAATCATACACTGATTTACTCGAAAAGATTCTTGAATTGTTTTTAAAAATATATCTGGCAACCTTTTTAAACAATTGATCTTTTTTTATTTTGTATCTAGCAATCAAGTCATTTATAATAATTGTATTTTCCACTTCAATCAAATAATTTTTCACATCTTCTTCTGAATTGAACTCAAGTCTTTTAGGAAAACCTCCCCAAACCAAATAGTCATTTATAGAGATTTCTTTTCCAAGTTCATTTGCATATTCTAACAATTCTTTATATACAAATGGTCGTATTGTAAATGATACTTCTCTCCCACTAAAATATTTCATAATTTCACTAGATAACAATGTTGAATTTGATCCAGTGACAAATATTGAATTATCATGTAGTCTAAGGGTTTTAATCCCTTCATAAAATTTATCTAGAAGTTGAATCTCATCTAAAAACACATAACACTTGCCTTGTTTCCTATTTTTATTTACATAATCTATTAATTTAATGCCATCTTCTATCATTTCAAAAGTTGATGCATTTTCAAAGTTTAAATAAATAATGTTATCTGTTTTGTTTTTAATTTCATCCATTATGGCTTCCAGTATTACTGACTTTCCACAACGTCTAACACCAGTGATTATCTTAATTAAATCACTATCGTAAAATCCCCTTATTTTTTCAATGTATTTTTCCCTTTTTATCATAATTACATTATACTGAAAGATTTAGCATATGTCAATAAAATATTTCACTATAATGAAATATTTTTACGATTTATCAAAATATTTCACTAGAAATTAAAAAGTTGACAAAAATGTCAACTTTTTGACAAAAATGTCAACTATTTGGTAAGAATGTCAACTTTTTGGCATCACTTAATTACAAAAATGCTAGTTAACGCCATACTTTTCTCATTTTTTGCAAAAAGTTCGGCGTTAACTGCCAAAATTAATAATTTTAAGTAATTTTGTATATTCTTAATAACTGCAAATTTACTGGAATTTTCAGTTGTTCGAAATTATCGAACAACTGAAATTTTAATATCTCTTTTTTAAGATTATTATTACCTCTTTTTTAAGGTAAGTATATCTAATTATTTTCAATTTTTTCTCAGGTTCTTTAGCGCATCTTCATTATTCTCAATAATCATCTTAATCTTTTCGCACTTTTCCATCAGCCCAAACTTCCTTTCAACAATTTCTACGCTCTCTGATCCAAAAAGAATAATTTTAACCGCGATATCATAATTATCATTCTCAAAAAACTTCTTTATACTATCAACCGCCACATCTATCGCCTCATCTTTTGGATAGCCAAAAATCCCTGCTGATATAAGAGGAAATGCAATTGAGTGAATGCCATTCTCCTTTGCAAGTTTTAGACAGCTCACATAACAACTCTCAAGCAATTCTTTTTCACCATGCTTGCCATCTTGATAAATTGGTCCTACAGTATGAATAACGTATTTTGCAGGCAAATCATATCCCTTAGTGATTTTTGCTTTTCCAGTCTCGCAACCACCAAGAGTCCCGCACTCTTCCAAAAGTTTAGGTCCTGCTGCTCTATGTATCGCACCATCCACTCCGCCACCACCAAGCAAAGTGTTATTGGCAGCATTTACTATCGCGTCAACTTTAACTTTTGTTATATCATTTTTTTCAAATGACAAAACCATCTACTATTCAAATGCCTCCAATAAAAACTCACCGACCTAAAACCATCATAAAAATCGCTCCCACCACTTGCAAGTGTTAGCACAAATGGTAAAAGCGATTCTAATAATCTATCCTCCACAGTTAGCCGAACCCTCAGTCATAAGCATTTCAAGTCCATGCTTTATTGGTTTCATAACAACTTCAAAATTCTCTTTTGCAGCCCTTTCAGAACCAGGCAAATTTATTATGAGTGATTTTTTTCTTATGCCAGCTTGTGACCTTGAGAGACAACTTTTGTCGGTATTTTTATAGTTTAAAACCCTCATCATCTCAGGTATACCAGGCGTAAGTCTCTCCACCACTTCAAGTGTTGCTTCAGGGGTTATATCGCTCTGTGAAAAACCAGTCCCACCTGTAGTTAAAATCAAGTTTATTTCTTCATCAGATGCTTTTAAAAGTTCTTTTTTTATAAGTTCCCTATCATCGGGAATTATATTTGTGTATTTCACATCATATCCATCTTCTTTAAGCATCTTCACAAGATTTGGTCCACTTGTATCTACTCTTTCACCTTTTGCACCTTTTGTGCTTATCGTTATTACTGCTGCAGTATACATATTAACCTCCAATCTGATTCATGTTTCTTTCTGCATGACTTCTACTTTCATAGGAAAGTACATCGTGTTTTTCTGGTTTAGCAAGTATTGCTTCTCTAAACTTTTCTTCCATAGCTTTTTCATCAAGTCCTTTTATTAATATTTCTTGATTCGAATGTAGACAAGGTTTCAGTTTTCCATCTGCTGTGAGCCTTATTCGATTGCATTCACTACAAAAATGATTGCTTACCGCACTTATTAATCCCACATCTGCCATCGCGCCATTTATTCTATAAATTCTTGCTACGCCACCCGGCTTATGAGTAACTTCTTTTATTATGTCGTCATCATTTTCAAACTTTCCTCTATATACCTCTTTAATTTTTTCTATAACAACTGTAGATGGTATAAATGCATCTTTTCCAAAATCACCACTATCATACATAGGCATAAGTTCTATAAACCTTACATCTGTCGGCTGCTTTAATGTAAGATTTGCAAGGTCGACGATCTCATCATCATTAAATCCACCAATTAGCACAGAATTAATTTTTACTTTTTTAAATCCAGTGTTTAGTGCTGCATCTATTCCGGCAAGCGTATCCTTCAATTCTCCAACTCTTGTTATAAATTTGAATTTGTCAGGATTAAGAGTATCAAGACTTATGTTGATTCTATCAAGACCTGCTTTCTTTAAGTCGGCTGCATACTTTGGAAGAAGCGATGCATTTGTTGTTAGACAAATCTCTTCTATTCCATTAACTTCTTTGATTCGAGACACAAGCTGAACTATGTCTTTTTTTACAAGTGGCTCACCGCCTGTAAGTCTTATTTTAGTGACTCCAAGCTTTGCAGCGACTTTAACCGCAGCGATAATCTCTTCTTGAGTCATCATTTCCTCATGAGATTTTTTGCACACGCCTTCTTCTGGCATACAATATCTGCAGCGTAAATTACAAAGTTCGGTTAGTGAAATTCTCAAATATTTAATTTCTCTCTTAAAAATGTCTCTCATGCTTCTCCTGTATTCGGGCTCGCAAAGCTTCGCCCCTACATGTTAATTAAATGTCCTGATTTGCCCCCATCTTTCTCTTTTAGGTAAATATTTCCTATGACCATTCTCTTATCTATAGCCTTAACCATGTCATAGACTGTGAGAAGTGCAACTGAAACTCCAGTAAGTGCTTCCATCTCCACACCAGTTTTTCCTTCACACTTTACAGTGCAAGTACATTTTATTTCATAGTTACCATCTGAAAGTTTATTATCATTCATTTCCCACTCAATTTTCGCATTTGTAAGATTTAAAATATGGCACATAGGAATTATTTCGAAATTCTTCTTACATGCCATTATACCTGCAGTGGTTGCGACTGTAAGCACATCACCTTTTTTCACATCTTTATTTTTTATTGCATCATAAACTTCTTCACATACAAAAATCTTACCTTCTGCGACAGCAATTCTTTTTGTTACTTCCTTATCGCCGACATCTACCATTCTTGCATTTCCATTTTCATCAAAATGTGTAAGTTCCATAATGCCTCCTAATCTTTTTTAAGTTTTCCTTCTTTATAATGTTTCCTACAGAGTGCAACATAGCTATCATTCCCGCCTAAGACAACTTGTGGTCCTTCACGGACAATACCATTTTCGTTGTATCTTGTATTGCAGGTCGCCTTCTTTCCACACCAACACACAGTCTTAAGTTCAGTTATCACATCTGCAATCGCTAGAAGTCTCGCTGACCCTGGAAATAATTCATTTCTAAAATCTGCTCGAAGACCATAACACACTACTGGCACATCTTGAAAGTCAACTATGTCAGATAAAAAATCAATCTGCTCCTTGGTGCAAAACTGAACTTCGTCAACTATTATGCAGTCATATTTCTTTATCTCATCTAGTGGCATTTTGAGTAAGTCTTCCACAAAAATGCACTCATACTCAAGACCAATACGACTATGCACTACACTTTTTCCAAACCTGTCATCAATTCTCGGTTTACAAAGCAATGCCTTCTGTCCTACCTCTTCATAATTAAACCTTGTCATAAGTGCATTTGCTGTCTTACTTGACCCCATTGCACCATAATAAAAATATAACTTCGCCATAAGCCCTCCACTACTGGCATACATAATTATTGCTTATTATAGCATAATTTTAGGCATTTAACTACACATACTTATTGAGAATTTGTCAAATTTATAGTATACTAAAACTAAATCGCGATATTTTGTTAGAAAGGGGTATTTATGAAAAAGAGAATTTTATTAGTATTTATGATTTCTATGTTTATAATGTCATTCTTTAGTAAGGCATTTGCTTTAAATGTCGAAGAAATAAAAGCATTGCCTACATTATTACAAATGAAGGACTTGATTCAAGATATCAATCAAATGCCAACATTTAAATATGGCAGCATTAATTTAACTTCTGACCCTTCAGAAAAAAGTGAAATAGATTGGATAGTTCTAGACAAAAATGAAGCCACTGCTACTCTTGTGAGCAAAAAGGTTTTAGATAAGTCTGAGTACTCAGATCAAAACCAAGAACTTTTGATGGGTGAGATTATAGGCAAATGGCTTAAAGATTTCAAAACAAAAGCTTTTGATGTTGTTGAACTTAAGCTAATTACTGATTGCACGCTATTAACCAAAAGTGATATAGACAAATATTTCACTCAAGCTGACGGAAATAAGAAGTTGGCAGTTGCTGAAAATGCTAGAAGCGAAGGACAAAACTTAGACTACTGGTTGGCAAACGAAGAAAAAGCTCGTTCTGGAATGTATTTCAGTATATATGGAAACTATTTCACAGGACACTATGGCGAAAAATTTGGTGTTCGCCCTGTTTTAAAGATAAACATTTCAACTAACCAATAATAATTAATCTTCAAATACATTTATAAAGGTAGAATTAATATGAACAAGGATTTTAATAAGATAACTGCATTATCAACAATCATCGCAATTTTATGCTCAATGTCTGTTTTTGCCGGATGGAAAAGTGATAGTGTTGGAAGATATTATGTTAGAGATGATGGCTCATATCCTATCAATTGTCAAGAAAATATTGGCGGTGTGATATTTCAGTTTGATGAAAAAGGATATCTAGTTCTTCACGAAGAAGAAATACAAAAATATAAACAGACTAGAATTGTTGATTATGTAACCACGACGATCACTGCTGATGGAAGAAATGCGAAGGATGAAAAAGTATCAAGATATTATCAATGCAAAATACCCCAAGTTAGCGGATATGATTCAGATAAGATTAATGCGAAATTGAGAACTGAAGCACCAAAGCTCATAAAGGAATATCTAGAAGATACTGAAGATTTTAGTGATGTTAAAGTAAGCAAAATGGTAAAACACACTAATTTAAATAATGACTCTAGTTATAGAATTGATAATGACTATATGGTTTTCAAACTTTCAACTTATGGAAATAGAAATATTACTATAATGTATGATCTTTATACTGGCGAGGTTGTTTTAGAATAATTGGCGGCTAAGTATTTTTTTAAGCTCCTCTACATCAGCCTCACTTGTCGACCAACTAGTTACAAATCTCATAACAGTATGTTTATCATCATACTTTGACCAAAATCTAAATGCTACTTTCTTTTGCAATTTTTTGATTTGATTATTATCCATTATTAAGAATATCTGATTGGTTGGTGAATCTATAAGAAATTTAAAACCTTTTTCTTTAAATATCTTTTTAAGTTTCTCTGCCATATCTATGGCATGTTTACTAATTTTAAAATACAGATTATCAGTAAATAATGTATCAAATTGAATTCCAAGGAGCCTTCCTTTAGCGAGAAGGGCTCCTCTCTTTTTTATTGAAGTAACAAAATTTTTAGGTTTATTATTGTTTGTAAATACTACTGCCTCACCGCAAAGAGCTCCAACTTTGGTTCCACCTATATAAAATACATCTGAAAGCTTTGCAAAATCTTTTATGCTCATATCTGATTCTTTACTCATTATTCCATAGCCAAGTCTCGCACCATCCACAAATAATGGTATCTTATAACTTTTGCAGACTTTATAAATATTTTTAAGTTCTTTCTTTTTATATAATGTTCCAAATTCAGTTGGATAAGAAATATACACCATTCCTGGAAATACCATATGCTCATGATTGCCATCTGCAAAAAATGTCTTTAGATATTCTTTTAAATCTTTAGCATCAAGTTTTCCATCTTTTCCATTAATGCTTAAAACTTTATGTCCTGAATATTCTATAGCGCCAGACTCATGCGTTGTTATGTGACCAGAGTCTACTGCAATTACTCCTTCATAATCTTTAAGCATTGTCGAGATAACAACTGCATTCGTTTGAGTGCCACCCACTAAAAATTCAACATCAGCATTCTTAAGTCCTATTACCTTCTTTATTTTTTCCTTTGCGCTCTTGCAATACTTGTCAACGCAGTACCCTGACAAAGGTTCAAAATTAGTTTCGTTAAACTTTTTTAAAATTTCAGGGTGTGCACCTGTAGTATAATCACTCTCAAAATTTAGCATAATGCCTTACCTCCACACTATATAAAACGCATAAACACTTGTTCTTTCATCATAGACCTACACAGAAACTACCAAGTCACTTTTTTCTTTTATTTTCAATTCTTCAAAATACCTATTTTCAAATGGTACCCACATT
Source organism: Lachnospiraceae bacterium (assembly GCA_017449075.1). Lineage (GTDB taxonomy): Bacteria > Bacillota > Clostridia > Lachnospirales > Lachnospiraceae > UBA3633. The sequence continues at coordinate 19,987 of JAFSKG010000048.1, read as the reverse complement.
GACAAAAACTTATCAACTACATCAGGATTTCTTCTAGTGAGCCTCTTAACCTGCTCATCTTTATCTATGTCCACAAATATTTTAAACGCCACATACTCATCAAGTATTGGATGCGAAGTATATGAACCTTCTATCACAAGTATCTTATCTAAGTCTATCGGTATCTCCTGCAAATACTTATCGCTGTGGCAATCATAAGAAATATAATTTGTCATTCTTTTTTCTTTGTAAGGTTTTAAAACATTTTCTATAAGCCTTTCAAAATCCATATGACCAGCAATTATATTCATCCAATTTTTATCTCTCATTTGAAACGGCAGATAGAAATCATCCATGTGTAAAACATTAAAACCAAGTTCCTTTTCAATCTCTGCTGCTAGCGTACTTTTGCCACCGCCGCAAGGTCCGTCAATTGATATTACTGCCGGGGCGACCAACTGTCTCTCACTAATTTTTTTCTCAATTTTTTCTATATTATTCATTAAATATCAATATCACTTAGTTTGCTTTATAACCATATTCACTTGTTTTGTAATTCGCATTGTTAATTTTTTTAAATATTCTAATTTTTGAATGAGTGTATTGGTGCTGAAATATGCCCACCTCTATCTATAAACTCTTTGCACGAATAGTCATTCACCTTCATAATTGGTGCATATCCAAGAAGTCCACCAAATGAAACCTTATCTCCTGCTTTCTTTCCATATGCTGGAATAATTCTAACAGCTGTTGTTTTTTGATTTATAATTCCTATCATCATCTCATCAGCAATTATTCCCGAGATTGTTTCTGTACTTGTGTCGCCTGGTATAGCAATCATATCAAGACCTACTGAACAAACACAGGTCATTGCTTCAAGCTTTTCAAGTGTCAGCGATTTTTTCACAACTGCATTTATCATTCCTTGATCTTCTGACACTGGAATAAACGCTCCACTAAGTCCTCCAACATTTCTTGCTGCCATTATGCCACCTTTTTTCACTTGATCGTTTAAAAGTGCTAGTGCGCATGTTGTTCCTGGCGCCCCTACTGATTCTAGTCCTATGAGTTCCAAAATATCTGCTACCGAATCACCCTTTGCAGGTGTTGGCGCAAGCGACAAATCTATAATTCCAAATGGCACGTTTAATCTCTTTGAAGCTTCAAGTCCTACAAACTGACCTATTCTTGTTATTTTAAATGCAATCTTTTTTATAGTTTCGCAAAGTGTAGTAAAATCTTGACCTTTAGCAGTAAGAAGTGCTTTTCTCACAACACCTGGCCCTGAAACTCCAACATTTAACACTACTTCGCCCTGGCTTATACCATGAAATGCCCCTGCCATAAATGGATTATCTTCAACAGCATTTGCGAAGACAACAAACTTCGCGCAGCCAATTGAATAATTATTTTTAGTTAGCTTCGCAGTATCTTTTATTATCTTTCCACAAAGTTTTACTGCATCCATATCAAGTCCTGCTTTTGTACTTCCAACTACTACAGAACTACAAAGAACATTTGTTTTAGACAAAACTCTTGGAATGGCACTTAAAAATCTTTTATCATTTTCAGTCATGCCACCACTTACTATAGCTGACCATCCACCTATAAAATCAACTTTTAGTTTTTTTGCCACAGCATCTATAGTTTTAGCAACCTTGACATAATCTTCCTCTTTCTTGCAACAAGGCTCTGTTATGATTGACATAGGTGTTATAGATATTCTCTTATTAACTATTGGTATGCCATATTCATCCGAAATCTCATTTGCAACTTTTACTAGGTCGCTTGCGTAGTGCAAAAGTTTCTTTTCAATATTTTTACAAAGCTTATCTACATCAGAATTCATCGTGTCAAGAAGACTTATTCCCATCGTGATGGTTCTTACATCTAAGTGTTCTTTTGAAAACATTTCTGTAGTTTCTATCGCTTGTTCTATACTTATTGTATTCATATTTACCCCTTACAAATTGTGCATCGCAAGAAATGCATCTTCAAGTTGGAAATTGATACTAAGAGAAGCTTTTTTGCCATACTCCTCCAGTGCCTTCTTTACTTTGTTAAGTGTTTTTGATTTACTTACATCCGCTATAGTCATCATATTGAAGTAGCCATCAACTATCGTTTGTTTTATGTCTAAGACATTAATATTGTTATCATACAATATTTTAGTTACATTATAAATTATTCCAGTTCTGTCCTTGCCATAGACTACTATTAATGCTTTTTTCATATTATTCCTCCAAATATTTCTTATCTTATAGTGTGCATATTTAATCTTTCTTATTCTTCTTTAAATATTTTAAAAATCCTTTACAACCTAGCAGTATGTCATCAAATGATTTATCAAAATTTCTAGTGTACCAAGGGTCATCAATATCCTTGCCTTTTCGCTTGCTATCTTCTGCAAAATCTAAAATCTTAAAAACTTTATCGCCTGCATCATTTCCTATAACTCTAAGTACACCATTTATGTTATCATCCTCAGCAACCAAAATATAATCAAAGTTATCTTTATCTTTTTTAACGACATTTCTTGATTTCTTTTTATTTATATCAGGGCTTGTAATGCCATTTCTATAGAGGCACTCCTTTGCAAGTGGGTACACTGGACTATCTGGGTCATATACACTACTTCCTGCTGATTCAATATGAAACTCTTCTTCCAAACCTTCTTCTTCAACTAAATTTTTCATGATAAACTCGCCCATTGTTGAACGGCAAATGTTCCCATGGCACACAAATAACACTCTAACCATTTATACTACCTTCCCCCGCGGTTTTACATTATGCATAATTAGCATATATTATATCATATTTTTAATATAGAAATATACATTTTCTCATTTAATAAAAGTATGCTATAATTAAACTATGAAATTATTGCATAATTAGGGGGCTAAGTATGTCAAAAATGAAAAAACTTACAATCGCAAAACTATTCAAGGACGCAAAATCATCAAAAAATGCCTATAAATGTGGGATGTTTTTACTCCACAACGGTACAGTAAGAGTTGATGCCAAGAAAAAAGTTCGCGAGGGTAAAAAAGACACAAAAAAAGTAACAGGAATGATATTTGACTACGACAAGAAAAAAGTAGATGCTGCAATTAAAAAAGCTCTAAAACTTCCAGGCATCCACTATGTAAAGGTGTGGTTAAATAATGGTAAACTGAAACTTGGAGATGATATAATGTTAGTTCTCGTTGGCGGCGACATAAGACCCCATGTCATAGATTGTCTTCAATCACTTGTTGGAGAAATTAAAAGCAAATGTGTAACTGAAAACGAGTTATATTAAAATATATACATAAAATAAAAGTCAGGTCGTAACCTGACTTTTTTTATTTCTCATTCTTTATCATTTTAATTGCTTCCGATATATGTTTCACAGTATCACTCGCTGTCATTGATATCTCTCCTTCATCTCTCGCTGCAAATTCTCCTGCCATACCATTTACAAATGCCGCTGCACATGTTGCATCAAATTCATTCTCAATGTATCCGAGAAGTCCAGTGATGATTCCAGATAAGACATCTCCACTGCCTGCTGTTGACATGCCTGGTGTACCGCGGTCAATTAATTTTATGTGAGGCGACAGAATGTCGTCCCCTACGCTTACAACAATGGTTGTGGGGCCTTTTAATAAAAGAGTGACATTATACTTTTCGACAAACTTTTTTGCTAAATCAAGTTTGTTATCTTCGTAATATTTGATGTCGGGCTCGCCCCCACGATATGCTGCATCATAGAGTCTTTTGAATTCCATCATGTGAGGCGTTAAAATGATTTTGCACTTCGCTTCATTTAATAAATCAATATTTTCAGATAATATGTTTAATGCATCTGCATCTAATACAAGTTTTCCATCATAATTTTTAATTATGTAATAGATGATCTCATGTGCTGCCTTACTTTTCCCAAGCCCCATGCCGCAGGTCAAAACATCTACTTTATCAATTAAGTCATCTATATTTTCTTTATTAAAAACAATCTCATTTTCAGTGCTATCAATTGGATAAATCATCACTTCAAGAATATTTTGGCTCACTATTGGAACTAAATATTTTGGAATAGCAACTGTAGAAAGACCTGCACCCGACTTTAGTGCCGCAAGAGCCATCGCAGAAAGTCGTATCGCACCACTATACTCTACCGCTCCGCCAAGAAGAGCAACTCTGCCATATGTACCCTTATGTGAATCTTTTATTCTATCTGGAATTATTTTAGCGACATCTTCAATTTTTAAAACATCGTCTTTCAATCTCTATCCTATAAGAGCACCATCTGCTCCAAATACTCTAAATGCTCCATCTATAGATTGAGTTCCTGTAACCATGCTGCCATCAATAGTAAAATAATAAGTCTTTCCATTTATAGTTTTCCACCCAGTAACCATAAGTCCAAGCTCATTAAAATAATACCAGTTGCCAGAAATTTGTCTCCATGCGTTTGCAACATATATTCCATTTTCTTTATATGCCCATCCATTTCCTATTTTTTCCCAAGTACCCGTGTTTGGATTTACAACCCCCGGTCCACCATTTACATTCCCTTGTATAGTTCCCTGTGAATGATACTTACGTGAAGGAATTTCATGATAATAATAACGCTCAAGATAACCATCGTTATCTGCATCATAATAATAGCTATTACCATTTCTATCTTCAAAATAGAAGTTGCCATCAGCATCACCAATTATATAATTTCCTCTTCGATCTATTGACTCATAGTTGCCATCTTCGTCAATAACAGTATAATTACCTTTTGTATCAAATATTATTATATTGCCGTCATCGTCTTCATAATAGTATTCTCTTGCCAAAGTGCTAAAAGTAAATGTTAAGCAAAATGCAAATAGCATAATTAATGTGGTTATAATATTTCTACTTTTCATACTGATTACCTCTCGTATAAAATATTTGCCTATATTATACTACATATTTTGTCTATAATAAATGATTTTAATAGAATCTTCATAAACCATTTCACTATAAATGTTTAAAATAATTTATAAGTATGCTATAATACATATAGTAAACTAGAGGAGATTTTATATGAAAAAAATATTATTAACAATTTTGATGTTATTTAGTCTTATTTCACTATTCGCCTGTGCAAAAATAACAAATGAAAATATTTTCAAATCTGGCATTTATGAGTCAAGAACAAACGGTGAACTTACACACTACTATACTTTCTATAAGAATGAAAATAGTGGAACTGTAGATGTGAAAGATGGGATGACTGGTGTTCCTTTCAGATTTGACATTTTAGAAGTTAAAGGAAATAAAGCTGAATTGATGTTTCACATGGCAGACGAAGGTGACAACACAGAAGCAACTGTCATAATGAAAAATGATAATGAATATACTGTAAAATATAAGGATGGCAAAACTGACGAACTTAAATTTGTAGATGAAGACTTAAATCTTCTCGAGTCATACTTCAATCTTCATAATGAACAACAACAATAAATTGAGTTTCTTAGCACAAATAAAAACAGGGACGTCCCTGTTTTTATTTTAGTATTAAATTACTATTTCACTAATTTTGTCAGATTCTATATTTAATTCTGCAAGAACTTTCTTTATTTCATCTGCTTGCGACACTTCACATTTCCATGCTAATCCACAACCCGCTGAAATCTCTTTTGGAAGCGGGATGAGCCTACCAGAGACATTGTTCTTAAGACAATGCTCTTCAAAAGCCATAGCATCTACAGTTTTCTTAAATGAAATTACTAAACAAAGTTTTTTTTCAATCATATTTAATTCCTTAATGTCGCCTTGAGCCTATTAGAATTTAATAATAAATCAAATGCATCTAGAATGCTATTTACAACTATATCTGCATGTTGTATTAGCTTTGCACATATTCCCTCTTTTTCAACAACTGCAACGCTTAGAGCTGCCTTATTAAACATTTGTATGTCATTAAAGCCATTGCCAAATGCTACAGTTCTTTCGCCAAGCGAAGCTATAATTTCTTCCTTACATATAGCGGCTCCAGCCTTGTCAAATGTCTTAACAGTGATACCCAAACCCTCACACTGTTTCTCAACTGTATGATAGGTATCTGCAGTTAAAACATATATGTTGACCTTGTCTTTTAGCATAAGTATCTTCTCTTTTACACCTTCAATCAGTTCTCCATTATTTGCGATGGTTCCATTGTAATCAAGGCATAAGTTTTCAACAACTAATTTTTCTCTGCCTGGGATATCAAATTCTAACATATTTCCTCCAACTAGTTTACATTTATAAATGCTCTTGCTTCTTCTGTAGACATATTTTCAAAAAAATTCTCATTATCTTCTACAACCTTACCATCTTTCATAAAGATAATTCTATCATTTATGCGTTTTGCTTCCTGAATGTTGTGAGTTACAATTATTATTGTCGATTCGTGTTTCAAAGATAATAACAAATTTTCAATACACATAGTATTGTACACATCTAAGGCGCTGCATGGTTCATCAAGTAATATGATTTTAGGTTCTGTAAGTAGCGCTCTTGCTAGACAAAGTCTTTGCTTTTGGCCACCTGATAATTTTTCTGCAGAAATATTTAAATCATCTTTAACTTCTTCATATAACTGAACTTTTTTTAGAATATCTACTATCATATCATTTTTTCTTGTTTTATCAATCTTTAAATAATAATCTAATACATACTCCAAATTTTTGTATAAGGAAAAAGGGAAAACTACTGGCATCTGCATCAGCATCGCGATTTCTTTTCTTAATGTTGAATCATCAATATCAGATATATTTTTCCCATCATAGCATATATTTCCATCTACATGCAATTCGCTTTCAAAAACTATTGAATTATTAATACTCTTTAGCAGTGTTGTTTTCCCACAGCCAGATGAACCTATAATGCAATTTATTGTATTTTTTTTGAAAGACAAATTAATGTTGTCCAATATTTTTTTGCTGCCATAATTGACATTAAAATTTGAAATTGTCAAAATTTCATTTGTCATCTATTACACTCCTACTACACTTTTTTATAAGTTTTATGGCTCAAACAATATGCAAGTGTACTAAAAATAAATAAAATCATTAGTGATACTGCCGCAACACCATATGCCCTATTTATCTGTGATGCTCCTTGTGCAATCATTAGGTATAAATGTAATGGCAGAGCCATTGCCGGTTTTAACAAGCTATTGGGTACTGTTGCAAATGCTACTCCTCCAGTGAATAATATCGGTGCTGTAGCGCCCATGGCAAATAAAAGTGAAAGAATAACACTTGATATAATCTCTTTGAAACAAAGTGGCAGAACTATTTTTATAAATGTTCTTCTTATGTCTATTCCCAAATTATAACTTGCTATCAATAAATTTTTGTCAACTTCTAAAAAGCTTTTTTCAATTTTTCTCTCCAGGAATGGAAAAATCATAAGCGCAAGTGCAACCCCAGCGGATAATATACATCTGCCGAATCCAAGCATATATACAAATACTGCATATGAGAATAATCCAAATATTATTGATGGTATTGCCGCTACATTTTCAAATACATTATTTATAAATGTTTTAACTCTATTATTTTTTAAGTAAAATACTAAATATATTGCCGAACACAGTGCGGGCACAAATGCAAGAATTAGTGCTGTGAACGAAAACCAGATGCTTCCTATGATTGCAGGAAAAATGCCTCCCTCTTCACCTAAGACCATCCCTCTTGGTGAATCAAATATAAACTCAAAATTTATAATCCCTATACTTCTGTAAACTGTATAAAGAAATATAAATATAATTATACCCATCAATAATATAAATGAAGTATATGAAAAAAATTTTATAATTTTTGACAAGGTTTTCATCTAAGTGCTCTCTTTACTAAATTTATGTAATACAATATTTATAATCAATACAGTTGCCATAAGTACAAGTCCAGCTGCATATAGTGCATAATAGTGATTACTTTCTCTAACTGCTGTTCCCATTTCAAGTGCAATCAGCGAAGCTATACTCTCGCCTTTTCCCAATATAGTAGGTAAGACTATTGCATTTCCCATTACCATCATGACCGCCATAGTTTCTCCCATTGCTCTACAATTTGCAAGAATTAATGACAATACTATTCTCTTAACTGACTTTGGTAATATAATTGTGGTCATGCCATACCACTCATCAATTCCAAGGTTCTTTATGGAAATCATATATTTATTTCTCAAATTTACAAAAGTATATGTTACAGAGGATACTATATAAGGTGTAATCATGATAGACAAAACTATAGCTGCCAGCAAAACACAGTTCCCAGTTTTTACGCCAAAGCTAAAAAAAATTGGAGACAGCAATTCAAGTGCTATAAATCCATAAACTACAGAAGGGATACCAGATAATAAATCAATCACTGGAAAAATATTTCTTCTTGCCCTATCATTTGCAACCACTGAAAGAAACAGGCTCACCCCTATGCTTATGAACATAGATATTACCACTGCAATTAATGACACCAATAAAGTACCCATAATAAAATATCTCATACCATACTTTGTACCGAAGCCAAAATCAATGGGCACCCATTCAGTTCCAAGTACAAACTCTTTTACGCTCACAACCTTAAATATAGGTAATGCTTCTTTTACAATAAAACATATAACAAACAAAAGCATTGACAACGCAATGTATGTCAATGCTTTTGTAAAATATTTGAATATTTTTTCTTTAGTCTTGTTCATTAAAAGGCTGGTATATAGCCATTTGCTTCAACAACTTTCTTACCTGTGTCAGAGAATATATAGTCTATAAACTTCTGCTCGCTCGGAGTAATTACATGACCAGATACAAACATAACAGGTCTTTGAACTTTATAGCTTCCAGATACTACATTTGCTGCAGTAGCCTCTACACCATCAACCTTCATTGCTTGTAAAACTTGTTTGTCAGCATTGATTTTGTTGTAGGCGCCAAAACCAGCATATCCAATGCCCCACTTATCATTAGCAATATTTTTTGCTAATTCAGTCATAGATGCTGACTGTGTTGCTGATGCAGTAACTTGTGCATCCTTCATGATAACATTTTGGAACACTTCATATGCACCACCTGATAAATCTCTTATATACACATTGATCTTCTCATTTGGTAAACTTCCATCAACCTTATCCCAAGTGTCAGTTTCACCACTAAATATCTTCTTAATAGTTTCTGTATCCATATCATCAATTTTCTCAACAATAGGATTTTCTTTATTAACTGAAACAGTGAGTGCATCTTTTGCAACAACAAAGGCTTTATAGTCTTGACCTAACTTTTCGATTTCTGAATCTTTGATGTCTCTTGCAAGCATACCGAAATCAGCTGTCTTATCGACTGCTGCCGAAACGCCAACTCCTGATCCACCTGGTGCTACATATATAGATATATTCTTTTTAGGAAAGCTTCCATCTACCTTATCCCAAGTAACATACTCTTCAGTAAATGAAGATGCAAGTGAAGAAAGAATTGGATATAATGAAGTAGATCCACAGAATAGTATATTTGCTTTGAATTCATCCTTCTTTGCCTCTTGAGTTTCATTAGTATTTGTTGTCGCTGTAGTTGAAGTTTTTGCGCCACAAGCAAATACATTTGCCATTAATACTGCTGCTAATAAAATTGATATTAGCTTTTTAAAGTCTTTCATTTTCATAACCTCTCATTTTTATATATTGAATGTGATTTTCACATTACTTCAATTATGGTCTTATAACAAGACTTGCCTCTTCCATGGTAGTAACTATATCATACATATTAGTTACTTCTCCGACTTTCAGCTTATCCTTCAAGCCATAGAAATCAAGGCAGGTTCCACAAGTTTTGATTTGTACGCCGAGCTCTTTAAGATTATTTAAATCTTCAAGTGAAAGCGAACCTTCACAAGTTAAGTGTGCACCGCCATTAAAGAAAAGCATAGTCTTTGGTTGAACTTCAGCTTGTGATACAGAGTAAATAAACGCCTTCATGAGATTCTTTCCAAGCTTCTCATCACCGCAGCCCATTTTTTCAGATCCGATTGCTATAACTATATTTCCAGTATTATCTGTTGCTCCGCAAGCACAACAACCCTCAGCCATTTTCTTTTCTTCTTCTGACTTAATTTCTTTTACTTCAATAGTAATCTTGAATTCTTTGTCACTTATCTTATCAGTACTTACTTTAAATCCACTATCAGTTGCATATCTTGTGATATTCTTTACGGCCATATTGTTATCGACCATAACTTCAACTGTGTCTGGACTTGTGAGAGCCTTTACTGCTTTCTTTGTCTCAATAAGTGGTATTGGACATGTTTTGCCCATTCCATTAACTTTTACCATTACTATATCCTCCCAATGATACTAGTTACACCATTAAAAGTACATTCATTGCTTTAAATATTGCAACTGCCTTTTGTCCTTCCTTAATGCCGAGTTCTTCAACTGACTCAAGTGAAAGATTTGCAGTTACAACAAGTCCGCCATTTGTTTTAATTTTAACTATGCAGTTTATAGCGCCTTTTTTAATCTCACATACAGTACCTTCAACTTGGTTTCTTGCACCAATGTTTAATTTTTCATTTGCAAGCATTACACCCATTGCCTTAATAACTACTTGAACTTCTTTACCTTCTGTGAGACCTAGTTGCTCTATTGATTCCATAGAACAGTTAGAAGAAATTACTATTCCTTCGCCCACGTCAACCTTAACAATTCCGTTTACTGCACCTTTCTTAATTTCTTTTACTTTTCCTTTAATTACATTTCTTGCTCCTATCATTTCTTTTTTCTCCTTTATTTGATATTTTTATTACTACAATTTATTTTTCAAAATATTTAATTCCTCTATAAATGGTTTAAAATATTCTGCTGCATTCTTATCTTTATTAATATTTTGATTGCTAATGTATGCTATTATTTTCTTGTCGCCCAGTATAAGTATGTTGTCACTTAGATACAAGCTATCAAATATATCGTGGGTTACCATCACTGTTGTGCACTTATACTTTTTGTGAATGTTTTTAATTAGCTCCCTTACTTCAATTTTCACTTCAAAATCAAGATTAGAAGTTGGCTCATCAAGTAGAAGTATCTTAGGTTTTGTTGCAATGCATCTTGCTAACGCCACTCTTTTTGTCTCTCCGCCCGATAGATTATTTGGCTTTCTGTCTTTAATATTTTCTAATCTAAAATCCTTTATTAAACTATCGACTATGCTTTTTATCTCATCTTTATTATAGTTTTTTACTTTTAATGGGTATGCTATATTTTCATAAACTGTCATATTGGGAAAGAGTCTTGAGTCTTGAAAGCAAAGCGACATTTCTCCTGATACTTTCAACGTTCCACTTTGTAATGCCAAAAGTCCTGATATCACTCTTAATATCGTGCTCTTTCCAACACCAGTTTTTCCAAGTATAGTTAAAAATTCTTTCTTCTGTATTTTCAAGTTAAAGTTCTCAAATAGCACTTCATTTTTAGTATACCCAATTTTTCCATCAATTATCTCTATGCTATTCATCTGTCACTTCTCTTTTGCTATTTACAAAAATAATATATATTATAATATTGATTGCTATATAAATAAATGTTGCTTTTGCTGCAAAGTTTCTATCATTTCCAAGTATAAGTGGGAATATATATGTTGCATAAGTTTTTACAACTCCCCCACCAATCATAAGAGTTATAAAATACTGTGAAAATGAAATTATAAATAAAAGTCCGAGTGTATTTATCAATGTCCCTTTTATAAGCGGTAACATGATATCTTTATATAATTTATAGTCGCTTACTCCCATAACGAATGCAACCTCTTCGTACTTTTTTCCATACAGTACAATGTCGTTTGAAAGGTTGATGATAGCATATGGCATCATTACTATTACATGCGACAATATAACACCAAGATGTGTATTGATAATACCTGTTTTGGCAAAAACATTTTGTATGCCGTAAAAATATACAAACTGTGGAACAAGAATTGGTGTGAGAAAAATCACATACAATGTTGTTCTATGATTCATACTTACATTTGGCAAAATATTTGCTATAGGTAACGATATAATAATAGTTATTATTGCAGATATTATGCTTATAAGTATTGATGATAATAATAATTTAAAATAGTTTGCCGTAAAAAACTTTTTAAAATTATCTATACTGATTACATCAGGTAAAATTGATTTGTAATCATATCTTAATATCACCGATTGTATGAAAATTGCAAAAATAGGTATAACTACTAATACAACTAATATTTTATATATAATGTTTTTGTTTTTTAAAGTAACCATTATCTAACACTTTTTTATAAATGACAATAATTATTACGCCTATAACTATCATCACTAAGTTTATGCTCAAGAATATAGGTTTATCATAAAGATTTGGGCTTAGATGTTTTTCATATGCGATAACCGGTAAAAGTTTGTTACTTGTATTTCCAATCATATATGGTAATTCATAGGCACCAAATGAAAATGAAAATAAAATTAAAAATGAAGTTATTAGGCTGTCCATGCTCGTTGGCAGCAATATATCTCTCACATATCTTCCATACTTAACATTCATTAACTTTGCTACTTCAAAATATCTATAGTCATTCTTCTTCATTATAAGATATATTACTGAAAGCACATAGGCTGTTCCTTTAAATACATATGCGACAATTACGCCTATATTATACTTATCATTCAAGATAGAATTAAACTCTTGCGAATCATTAATTATTCCCAAGTGATAAAATATTCTTGATATAAAACCATTCTGTGCAAATAGTAAAATCATCATCATTGCAACTACTATATGAGGCACAGCTATTGGTACATATAAAACTTTATGATTCGTAATATCATTTTTAATTAAGTATACAGAAATTAATACTGCCAAAATTACTGAAATCAGTGCTTCTACAAATGATACCACAAAAGTTCTAATTATTGCAAATTGCACTTCTTTATTCATTATAATATCTATTAGATACTTTAAAGTAAATTTGTTTAAGCCTATGGCTTCATATATCCCAAAACTTCTAACTATACTTATAAATATTCCGTAAAATAGGATTAAATATAATATAGTTATTGGGATAATTGATAAAACTCTGATAACTTTTCTATTTTCCAACAACTTCTTCATTCCAAATGTCTTCAATAATTGTAACTAGATATGCAGGTAATTCAGGTTTTCTCTTTGACAATAATTCATCTTGCCTTAGAGAACCGATTCCCAAATCTATATCATTAAACATTTTCTTTTCTTCACTTGTGAGTTTATTGTTATCAAGCACTGGTATAGTTCCCCAAATCTTAGGTGACATTTTTGAGCTTTGCATTTCTACAGATAATATCGCATCAGCAAGACAAAGTGCGCCAGGAATATTATTTGAAAATCCACCTATGGCAACATAATTAGTATTGCCAATTGTTCCTTTGTCAAATACAAAAGATTTAACTGTGTCTTTATATTGACCATTTTCTATCATTGACGCCACATGGTATGGGTCATATGAAATGGCAAAATCTATTGTTCCATCCATAAACATCGATTCTGCTTGCTCATTCGTGCTTGGAAATGTCTCACCCTTCATCCATAAATATTTATTCAACTCTCTCATATAAACTATTGCTGGCTCAATTATTTCTTTAACCTGTGCTTTTGTAACATCTTTTTTTAAGTGAGCTAATTTTTCGTAACCAACAATTTCATATATCAAATTTCTAACAAATGCGCTTCCTGTAAAACCTGGCAACGCTTCATAGGTAAATCTTCCTTCATTTGTTTTTAAGTACTCAAGTAACTCATTTGCAGATTTTGGTGGGTTTTGAATTTTCTCTGAATCATATATAAACACAAGCTGCGCTTTAGAATACGGAGACTCGTAACCTTCAATATCTGTTGCAAAGTCGTATTTTATTTCCTCGTCATTCTCATCAATGTATTTTTTAAAGTTTGGCAAATAGTTTGTAAATGGACCATATAAAAGTTTGTTTTCTTTTGCATTTGCAAAGTTCTCTCCATTTATCCAGATTAAATCAATTTGGCTATTCTTGCTGTTGTTTTCTTTATCAGCCAAAAGAATATTTAATATTTCGTCAATATTCATAGGTATACGATTTACATTGATGCCATAATGCTCTTTTGCATATGGAGTGAGTCTTTCATCTATCCAATTATTTACTAACTCACTTCCGCCCCAGCCATAAAAATTAACTGTGGTTCCCTCTGCTGCTTTTAAAACTTCATTCCAATCACTATAATTAATAGTTTTATTTGCAACAACTTCATTATTTTCTTTTTTTGAGCAACCACATATGGTTGTTAGTATCAATAAAACTGCTACTACTACATTAATTATTTTCTTCACTTCTTACCTCTCTATTTATTTTTATTGTCTCAACAAGTCTTTGGATGATTGTAATTAAAATTAATATTGCATAAATGATTATAACTAGTCTCATCTTTTCTCTAAAAATTATCATAATGGAAAACATTATAAATCCTTCTGTCCTTTCCATTAAGCCACTTTGATAATAAAACGATTTTTTAGTGTTGTTTTTAGCAATCATTCCAGTTGTGAGAAACACTGTCATTGAAATCAGTATCATGGATACGAGAAATAATAATTCATACAGCAATTCTTTATGTTTAAATGCAATTGCCCATATAAATGCTAATTCGACTATTCTATCACTTACTATATCTAACTGAGCTCCAATCAAGCTTTTTTTATTTGACAATCTTGCGACTTCACCATCTACTGCATCAAAAAGTCCTGAAAGCCAAAGAAGCAAAAATGACAATAAATATCTATTAAAGTATAGTGCCACTGCACTTAGTATTCCTATCACAAAAGCTATAAAAGTTATCTGATTCGCGGATAAGCCAATATCTATCATTAATCTTGCTATCTTACTAAAAATTGGGTTAAATATTTTTCTTGCATGTGTATCTAACATCTTTCAAGTCCTCTAGTAAATTTAATTCTATTATAAAAAGTATCTCTATCTTGCTTTCCAAAAATTAATTCTATCAAATGGATTGTTTTTGCATTACATTTTCTAAAAGAATATAGACAGCCATTGCAGTAACTCATTATCACCTCTGCCTTTTCATTTAATTCGTCCACCCTCTTTTTGCAAATTGTATTTGCGAGTTTTGGATTTAAAATATGGGTCATATTAATATTTCCACAGCAAATAGTATTTTCTTTTGTATTTGCAGGTTCAGCATACTTCTGCCCTATCTTTTCTAAAATCTCTCTAATCGTATTTTGAGTCGTAACATCATTTCTAATTATACATGGGTCATGAATTACAACCTTATCATTTATCGGATAATATCTATCTATAGTTGACAACTTTTCATTTAAAATTTTATAAAGCATTATAACTGAAAAGTTTAAATTATAATCATTTTTAAGTTTTTCTAACATATTGTAGCAGTTAGGACATGCCACATATATTCTTTCTACATTTCTATCTACAAGAAATCTAACAATCTTTTCCCTGTTCTTCTTATAATACTCTTTATCTAAAACTTGACTTGGATATGCGCAGCACAAAGAACAAACTTCAATACTTTCATCTTCTAATCTTAATACATCTAAGGTCTTATATATTATCTCATTTCCAAATTTCATAAATGAGCAACCTGGGAAAAATATACTTTTAGATTTTTTTCCTCTCATCATAAATTTTGAAAATGCAAAATCTTGATTAATCTTTATTGTCAATCTCTTTATGTTCATTGTTTTTATTTCTTTCATTAAATATTTGTTTTATGATTACAACAAGTATTGAAAGTGCAAATATTAAAAATAGCGCAGTCACAAATAATTTCGCACCTCCTGTGAGCATCCCGCCCACATAACTATATATAATAGTAGCAGGTAGCTGTCCCAAACCTGTCGCTAATAAAAAAGATGGTAATGACATAGATGTAAGTCCGGCAAAATAGCTTACTAAGTCAAAAGATATAAAAGGGAGTAGCCTACATATCAATATGGTTTTACTACCGTATTTTTCAAAATATTTCTCTATCTCATTTAATGCACTATTTGATGTGAATTTTACTACTACATCTCTACCAAAAACTCTTGCTATATAAAAGCAGAGCACTGCCCCTACCATAGAAGATACAAAAGATAATATGGCTCCTTTCCACCAGCCAAATATCATAGCATTTGCAAATGTAATTAAAAAAGCAGGAATCGGCGCGAGTACAGATTGAAGCACCATGAGTAAAAAAGATATCATTGCAGCAACATTTCCATATGACCTTATGTACTCTACTACTCTATCGATGTTTCCTGACTTTAATACATCAATTGCATTATTAACTGAATTATTTACAGCTGGATTTAGGAAATATATTGCTATGACTCCTACCAAAATAATTGCAAGTAAAATTTTTTTCCAATTCTTTTTAATCATTTTTTTTATTGTAATATTTTTTTGCTATTACTGTTGTCACTATCAAAAAAACTATTAAAATAGATATAGAAATGACAAACTGCTGCGAAAAACCATTTAAAGAGTTTGCACCAATATTTACATAGCAGAGCATACCAGGAATTATGCCAAGAAGTGTCGATGAAATAAATATTTTGTAATCATATCCTACTACTCCGCTCAGGTAATTAAGTAATGTATATGGTGCCAGAGGAAGTAACCTAAGCACCAGCATAAGTATAAAGCCATCTCTTCCCTTAGTATTCTTTTTTAATTTTTCATATTCTACACTATATTTACTATTTGCATAATCATTTATCAAATCATATGCAAAATACTTTGATATGACATATGTCAATGTAGAATTTAGAAATGCTCCGATAAATGTATATAAACTTGCTTGCCAAAAACCAAATATTGCTCCTGCAGCAATTGCTAAAACTGTAACCGGTATAAAAAATGTAGGCAAAAAGGTAAATAATAATATATAAGTAATTATCCCTATTCTACCACTATTTCTTATTAAATCTATAATTTCGCTTACACTTGAAACTTTGTTAAATTTTAAAACTAGAGAAATTGCAATAATAGCTATCACAACTAAAATAAGTTTAATTATTTTTATTTTTTGTTCCACTTTCATTCGTATCACCCATCAATAAAATTTTTATTACCTGCAATACATATATCAACAATAATATTATTATATAATAATAATTTAATTTTTGCGATGCCGTATTAAAGAATAACATTATAATAGCCAATATTGCATTTATTATCAATAGGATTGCGATGTCTAGTTTTAATAGATTAGACTGTTTTATTCGCCTTAAATTAGCTTTTAAAAGTTTAATTGTGGTAAAAATTGTTATAGCCAAAAATACATACTTTAATATGTCTACAATAAAAAGCTTACTTATTTGCATATTATGGTATACTACCCATCTATTCATTCCAAGTTTCTTCTTAGTGAAATAATTCAACAGGTGTATACCATATGCAAATACTAATTGAAAAATACTAATAATTGTATAAACAATTAAATTCATTACTTCGCAGCTTTTCCTGTAGGAAGTTTGCCGACTGTTGTGTGCTCAACTTCACCCTTTTGTGGGTCTCCAACTTGAACTGGTAAATCATCGTGGAATAAATATTCATACCAACCACCATCATATACTGCCATATTCTTATGACCTTCTTGATACATAGCAAGGAAAGGTGGGCATGCTCTCCATCCTGTGCCACAGTAGAATGCACAGAAGTCTTTATCTACATCAAAATCATTTCCTGCATCTTTCCAAACTTTCTTCATTCCTGATAATTCCATTACAGTATTGTCGTCATTGCAGATATAAGCTACATCACCTGCTGTCTTTGCACTCTTTGCCCATACAGCACCTTCTGGCTCTCCTGCTTTATCCATATAGTTGTATCCACTTGTATTTCCAACAAACTCATCATAACTTCTTATGCTGATAAGTTTAAAATTTGGGTCAGTTGCAATTTTATTTCTTGCTTCATCAAGTGACATCCAATACTCAGGATGAGCAGGAGTTTTTACACCAAAACTTGTCTTTGCATCTTTCTTATGTTCAGAATCTGTTTCAGTTGCAAATCCTTCATTTGTCCAAGCCTTAAGTCCACCGTTTAATATTTTAACATTTTCAACACCAAGCCAAAGGTAACCATAGGCAACTCTTGCAACACCATTTACATCATCACCATATAAAACTACTACTGTGTCCTTATCAATTCCTCTTGATAATGCAATCTTCTCCATCTCCTCTGCAGGAAGTAAATTGTATGCTCCTTCTTCTGAACCAGTAGCATCTTCTACATCTACATCACCTACTATGATTGCACCTGGTATATGTCCTTTTTTATATTGCTCATCAGCTTCAGCACCATAGTTTACATACGCTATCACATAATTTTTTGACTCAGGTTGCTCACCATCTATGAGGCTTTTAACATAGTCTGCATTTACATATACTCTGTTTTTAGGTAAAGAGATGGATTTTACTCCCTCTCTGAAACTAATTGTATAAACAAAATCTTTTGGTGCCCAGCAGTCAATTAATTCATTATCAACTTCTGCATATGGATATCCAAAATTGTTGAGTGCAGTGTTTGCTTGCTTTGGATTTAGGTCTACATCTCTACCTGCTGATAACTCTACTCTGCTCTCGTCATTGCTTCCAAAATAGAACTCTTGTAAGTCTAATGTTTCTTTTTGAGACTTATCCCAGTTATTTGTAAGAACAGCTTTTAACACATCTGCAGGATCTGCAGCTACCCAACCTGTTCCTGGAAGATAGAACTCTGCCCAGCAGTGTTGATTGCCTGTTATGTCTTCAGCATTCATTCTTATACCAAACATCTCACGAGAAGGTATTCCTACTGCACGAGTAAGACCTACAAATACTGAATTTATATCTGTACACTTACCAGTAAGTCTTGTTAAGAGCATTTCAACTTCACCAGTTCCACATCCTCTTACACTATTATCTCTATTCATATTTGCAACTATCCAGTCATAAATAGCTCTTGCCTTCTCAAGTATAGTTGTCTTTCCAGCAACTATCTCTTCAGCCTTTGCCTTTACTTCTCCTGTGATAGGAACAGTAGATGACGCACTAAGGTATTTAGATTTAATATCGTTTGGAATTGATCCGCTCTCTACTAATTCTGGTCTTACTATGTTGTATCTCTTTGCGTAAAAAGAAACTTTTGCTTTTCTATCACTTGGTTCTACATTAGCATCCCACTCTACGTAGAGCATTTTATTTCCATTTGCATCTGTAGTGATTCTTGCATCACTTGCACCATTTGCTTCAAAAATTGGCTCTCCAACTTCTTGGTGTGAATTTCCGTGTGCAACAGGTATCCAAACTTTTACAACTTTTCCCTTTGGATAAGAAGACATATCTACTTCTGTAGTAACTACACCCTCTTTAATCTTGTTACCATTTGTCTTGTCTCCAAGAGCAACATTACTCTCCTCCCATGCTTTCATACCACCATCAAGAGTTTTAACTTTACTCATGTTATATCCAAGTGATGAAAGAATGTTTGTTGCTGCTTGCGCATACTTGTTGCCTGTGTAACAAATAACTATAATGTTCTTATCAAGTCCTTGTACAATTGGCTTTACAGCTTCTGTACCTGCAGCGTAGTCATTGTTTGTTACAACCTTTTCCAAATCAGCATTTACAGCACCATCAATGTGTGATGCTTGATAATCTGCTGCCTTTCTTGTGTCCAAAAACAAATAATCAGAGTTGCCTATATTTGCTTTTGCATCGGCAATTGAGATTTTGTTCATTGCGACATTTTCAACTTTTGCCGCACCACTTCCAGCACTATTTTGACAAGCTGTAAAGCTTGCGAGTGCTAAGAAAGCGACTAAAACTAAACTCAAAATCTTTTTCATTTTTCTCTTGTATAATACAGTTATTAAATTTGTTTGTATAAAATAATAACTTATTACACTTTCTCCTTTCTCAAATTTTATATTTATAAATTTAATATATGTTATATAATTAATTTATTGCACTGTGGATTTGTTCCTGTTT
>JAFSKG010000047.1 GCA_017449075.1 Lachnospiraceae bacterium | reverse complement strand
TTTGGTGGTCAAGCACTTCCTACAGCAGATAACTTCATAGTGCCTACTGGAAAATATTTTATTGGTGTATCAATCAATACTGAAACTAAATCAACTATAAATACGATTATACCAGATGACCAGGAAGGAAATATAACTTTAAAACCTCTTTTTGGAGATAATGTAAATGATAAAATAATAAATTATGATTTTGGTTCAGGTACTTTTACAGACTGGTCGCTTTTGCCAGGAAATTATACTCCAGGTACAGCTAAAGCTTTACCAACTAAATTTGACCTTGCAAGATATATAACACCTCCAGCAGATCAAGAGTTTAAAGGATTTGCAAAAAGTGGAACGACTGCTACAATCTCAGAAATAGCAGCATCAGAAACTGCTGATATAAATTTAGTTGCAATATATGGAGATAGACCTAATATAACATGGACTATGGGAGCAGGATCACTTGCCCCAGAAGTTGAAAGCACCTATATCTCTGGAGTTGGGTGTACATTACCATCACAAAATAAAGTAACGCCTCCGAGTGGTTATAGATTTGATCACTGGATACTTAGAGTAGGATCTACTGATACAGAACCAGCTACAAGTATACCAGCGACAATAGATGTAAATGTAGAAGTGATAGCAGTTTATAGCGCTGCACCAACACCGACACCAACACCAGACCCAAAGCCATATAATCCAGGTGGCGGTAGTAGTGGCGGTGGCGGAGGAGGTGGAGGTGGTGTTATTAGTGCAATTCAAAATCAAATTATGACTACAATATCTATAGACCAAATTAAGATTCTAAAAGCTGCTATTAATTCAAATGAGGTAACATGGATATATGACCCTATTATGAATACATTTAAAATGAATATTACAGCTGGAGGTAAAACAGTTCCTGCCATTAGTGGATTCTATTTAATAAATAGTGTAGTTGAACAGAATATAAATGGCACTATTGTAAATACAATTGCAACAAATACATATTATTTTGATAAAGATGGAAATATGATTACTGGCTGGATAAAAACAAACCCTGATAACAAATGGTACTTTTTAGACAATGCAAAAAATGTAAGAGAAGGGTCAATGGTATTTGGTTGGTACAAAGTTCAAAATGATTGGTATTATTTTGATAAAGATGGAGCGATGCTTGTTAATACTATAACACCAGATGGCTATGCTGTAGGATCTGATGGCAGATGGATACAATAAGCTTGTGATTTTCAAATATATTCCCTGAAGGCCATACCGACAATTAATGATTAGGAAAATTATAAAAATTGATGAAGAAAAATGTAATGGTTGTGGTTTGTGTGCAAAGGCCTGCCACGAGGGTGCTATAGAAATTATTAACGGAAAGGCAAAACTGGTTCGTGAGAATTTTTGCGATGGATTAGGAGATTGCCTACCAAATTGTCCTGTAGGAGCAATATCATTTGAAGAGAGGGAAGCACCTGCATAAGTTCGTATGGAAGTGCCATGTTGTGGTGGACTTAAAGTGGCATTGGAAAATGCATTAAAAAAATGCGGCAAACTTATAGAGTGGCATGTAGTAACTATTTCATGTGATGGAAGAATTATTGATAGTTAATTTTCGTTCTGTTTAAGTATTTGTTTCCTAATAAATTTTACCAAATATAACGAAAATATTTGCTATGTTAAAATGGTTTTTACCTAATATTAAATACACTAATTCTTAATTTTTTTAAACTATTTATATCTAAAGGAGAGATAAATCTCAAATGATATTTTTAATAACAGGAGCATCATATATAGAAAAAAAATAAAGGGCGGTAATACCGCCCTTTTGATTAAATGATTTATTATTCGATATCCGACTCAATAATACCAAAATGCCCATCGCCTCTCTTATAAGCCACGCAGATTTTTCCGTTTGTATTTTCATAGACGAAGAATGAGTGACCTATCATATCAAGCTGCATACAAGCTTCTTCTTCATCCATAGGTTTAAGTAGCACTTGCTTCTTTTTTACTATTTTAATCTCGGTTGGTTCTTCCTCAATTTTCTCTTCAGAGAAATTACCTTCGGCATTATTTCTCATGATAGTTTGAATCTTTTTGTCACGAATTTTTGTTCTATATTTTCTTATTTGTCTTTCTAATTTTTCAGTTGCTGTATCAATTGCTGCGAAAAGATTGTCTTGTTTTTCTGACACTCTTAATAGATTTCCTTTAACTGGGATATTGATTTCAGCCACATCCTTACCATTTTCTTTCTTAAGAGTTACAGTTGCAGTAGTCTCGTTTGTAAAGAACTTATCAAGTTTTGAAAGTTTGTCATTTGCCCTATCTTTGATTGCATCAGTCAAATCCACATTTCTACCTGTGATGATAATCTTCATATTTACCTCCACCACAATGGTTAAAATTTAATACAGATTTAGGACTGTATTATTCACCATTATTTATATAATTATTATAGCATATTATTGTCATTTTGTGATATAATTTTAATAATAATGGTACTTTAATTGTGTTATGTGCATATATACCATTAGGAAAAGGGCTCGCGGTGCTTCACATCTACATGGGACGACAGAATGTCGTCCCCTACAACAAGAGTTTGCCCTATGTATAATAGATAATTTTAAAATTGAAAATGGAGGATAAAATGGCATTATTAGAAAGTTGGCATGAAATAGCCTATGATACAACCGACCAAAAGGCTATGCAAAAGGTCTGGGAGAAGTATTTTAAAGAAGAGAAGGAAATTTATAAAAAGCTTCTTTCTGATGTCGATAAGGAAGTTGTAGGTACTGTAGAAGGTCTAGCAAATGAATATGGCATGGATGTGGTTTATTTTACTGGTTTTTTGGAGGGAATAAATGAATCTATTGAAAAGCCAAATCCAGTTGAAAAGCTTAAAGAGTCTTCAAAGGTAAAAATTAAAATAAAGCCAGAAGATTTATATTTTAATATGGTAAAGGCTAAAGCTAGTTGGCTTTATGAATTAGAAGAGTGGAAGAATATTCTTTCTGAAGAGAAGAGAAAAGAACTCTACAAAAAGTGTAAAGATGAGTTGATAGTTAAAAGAGAAGAACCAAAAGTTTATCCAAATGACCCATGCCCATGCGGTAGCGGAAAGAAATATAAGAAATGCTGCGGTAAGAACGCGTAATATGAAAATAGTTGTTATAAATGAAAAAGAAATGCGAAGTATAATGAGTATGAAAGATGCAATTCTTGCAGTTAAAGAAGCAGCATCTAATTATTCTGCTGGAAGAACAGACATACCACTTCGCGCAAACTTAAATGTAAAAGAATATAATGGCAATAGTCTTTACATGTATGGATATGTTCCTGGAAGTAAGGCACTCGGTGTTAAGCTTGTATCAGTATATCCGGATAATCCTAAAAAAGGCGTGAGTGCCTGTCCGGCTACAGTTATACTTGAAGATGCAGAGACAGGCGAAGTAAACGCAATTATGGACGGAACTTATTTAACACGTTTAAGAACAGGAGCTTTGAGCGGAGCAGCCACAGAATTACTATCAAGAAAAAATTCAAAAGTTTTTACATTGATTGGCACAGGTGGTCAAGCCGAATGTCAGCTTGAGGCTGTACTTGCTGTGAGAGATATAAAAGAAGTAAGAGTATATAGCAGAAACATTGATAATGTAAAAAAGTTTATAGAAAGAGTTTCCTCTGGTAAGACACAAAAATTTGTCGCATGTAAGAGTTCGGATGAGGCAATAGAAAATGCAGATATTATAACTGCTGTCACTATATCAAATGTTCCAGTTTTTGATGGAAAGAAAGTTAAAAAGGGCTGTCACATAAATGGAGTTGGATCATATACGCCTGAGATGTCAGAAATTGACGAATACATAGTTTGTAACTCAGGAAAGATAATTGTAGATACTATGGATGGCACTATAAATGAAACTGGTGATTTTTTAAAGCCTATGAATAAAGGTCTGTTTAAGAAGGAAATGATTACTGGTGAACTTGGTGACTTGGTGAATGGCAAATGCAAGGGAAGAGAAAATGATGATGAACTTACATTCTTTGAGACTACAGGCTCGGCCGTTTTTGACTTAGTTACTGGGCAAAAGATATACGAGGCGGCAGTTAAGAAAAATATGGGGAAAACCATTGAATTATAATTTCTTGACATAATTGTTTTTTATGATATAATAAGTAGGTTATTTAGCACCTCTAGCTCAGCTGGTAGAGCAGTAGACTCTTAATCTATTTGTCCAGGGTTCGATTCCCTGGAGGTGCATTATGGTTGGAAACCATAGAAAAGAGGTAAAAAAATGGCAAAAGAAGGAGTACATCCAAAGTATCAAGAATGCAAAGTTACTTGTAACTGTGGAAATGAGTTCACAACAAGAAGTACGAAACCAAGCATTCACGTAGAAGTTTGTTCAAAATGTCACCCATTCTACACAGGACAACAAAAAGCAGCAGCTGCTCGTGGTAGAATTGAGAAGTTCAACAAGAAATTTGGATTAAAAGGATAATAAAAATGAGGGCGATGCATTCGCCCTTAATTTTTTATGTAGATAATGAGTTCACGTAATAAAAAATGTTATAGCGGCATAGGCGGCCAAGCTGTTATTGAAGGCATCATGATGAAAAATAAAGATGAGTATTCAGTTGCAGTTAGAAAACCAAATGGTGAAATTGTTGTAATTAAAAACAATTATATTATGTTGTCACAAAAGTATAAGATATTGGGATTGCCATTTATAAGAGGCATTTTTTCTATGATAGATTCTCTTATACTAGGGTCTAAGACATTAGAATACTCTGCATCGTTTTTTGAAGATGATACGAGTAGTGAAAACGAGAGTAAACTTGATAAATGGTTAAATGAGCATGTAAATGAGAAAACAATGGGCGTAATAATGGGAATTATAACTATATTTTCTGTTGCATTTGCTCTAATTGTATTTTCAGTTTTACCTGCAGCAATTGGATCATTATTTAAAGCAGTGACAAAAACAGATAGTCAGTTTTTAACTGCATTTGTAGAAGGGATAATGAGAATTGTCATATTTGTATTATATATAAAACTTATTTCCAGAATGGAAGAGATAAGAAGGACATTTGAGTACCATGGTTCAGAACATAAATGCATTAACTGTATTGAAAATGGATGGGACTTAAATGTTGAAAATGTTTTAAAAGCAAGCAAAGAACATAAGAGATGCGGTACATCATTCTTAGTTTATGTTATGGTAATATCAATTTTCCTATTCATGTTTATAAATCCACCTACACTATTTATGAAATTTGTATCAAGAATTATACTTATACCAGTAGTTGCTGGAGTTTCATATGAGGTGCTTAGACTTGCAGGAAAGTTTGATAATAAATTTGTAGATTTTATTTCAAGACCAGGCATGTGGATGCAAGGCTTGACAACACTTGAGCCTGATGCAAAAGAGGTTGAGGTTGCTATAAAAGCTGTTGAAGAAGTATTTGACTGGAGAAAATTTAAGAGCGAACATTTTAATTAACTATGAACGTATATGATTTTGACGGAACAATTTACAAAAATGACAGTACTAGGGACTTTTATTACTATTTACTGAGGCACTATACAAAAGTAATAAAATATTTCCCAAAGTTTGTTTTAGATGCAATAAAGTACAAACTTGATGTCGTGACAAAAACAAAAATGAAAGAGACTTTTTATAGATTTCTAAATAGCTTTGAAGATGGCGAGATAGATAGAATTGTGTTAGAGTTTTGGGATAAACATAGGCATAAGATTTATGACTGGTATTATAAGCAAAAAGAAAATACTGATGTGATTATAAGTGCAAGCCCAAGATACATACTTGAACCTATATGCAAAGAATTAGGTGTTCACCTCATTTGCTCAGAAGTAAATGTGAAAAATGGAGACTATATAGGCGAGAACTGTTATGGCGAAGAGAAGGTCAATAGATTTTATAAAGAGTATCCAGATGGTGTTATAGATAAGTTTTATTCAGATTCAGATTCGGATTTGCCACTTGCGAAATTAGCAAGGGAAGCATACAAAGTAAATCGTAGAGGGCAAGTAAAAAAATGGAGTGTGTAAGCGTGTAAGGCTCGTGATAATTATGAAATTAAAAGATATATTAGACGAGGGTAAATCAACCCTTGCAAAAAACAAAATTGAAGACCCTGATTTTGATGCAACTGAAATTTTGCTAAATCTTCTCGATATGGATATGGCAAGATTTCTTTTTGAGTGCGAAGATGAATTAGAAGATAAATATGATAAAAGAACAATCAGCAATATAATTTCTGAATTTGATGAACTTATATCTGCAAGAGCACAGCATTTTCCACTTCAGTACATTTTAGGCGAATCATATTTTTGTGGCCTTAAATTTAACATTGGCCAAGGTGTACTTATACCAAGACAGGATACAGAAATACTTGTTGAAAAAGTCATTGCAGATAACCAGGATAAAAATAAGTTTATACTTGATATGTGTACAGGCTCTGGCTGTATAGCAGTTTCTCTTGCTGCACTTGGAGATTACAAACTTGTGGTTGGAACCGATATATCAGATGAGGCTTTAGAGATTGCTGCAAAAAATGCTGACGAATTAGTGCTTGATAGGAGTCTTGATGATGAGATGAGTCAACATATATACTTTTTACAAAGCGATATGTTTGATAATTTGGAAAAAATTAAGGAAAAACTTGGCATAGAGTCCTTTGACATTATAACTGCAAATCCGCCATATATTAGATCTGATGAGATTAATAAACTACAAAAAGAGGTGAAAGACTTTGAGCCAAGACTTGCTCTTGATGGTGACAAAGATGGACTTAAGTATTATAAGGCTATAGCAAAGGATGCAAAGAATTATTTAAATAGAAATGGCAAAATATATCTTGAAATAGGCTATGACCAAAATGAAGATGTTAAGAAGATTTTTGAAAAGGCTGGTTATACCCATATAGAAACAGTAAAAGATTTAGGAGGTAATGATAGAGTTATTATATTTACTATATAATATAACTTTGTTATAATTTATAAAATGAATAGTAAGCTTACAACTTTATACAAGCATTATGAAGAGATAATGCAAGAACTTAGTACAGATGTAGTTGCAAAAGATATTGACAGATATACTAAGCTCATGAAAGAACAAAATGATCTTGAGCCAATTATTAAGGCGTACAAGGCTTATTTGGCTGCTGAAAAGATGGAGCAAGATTCTTTAAATATTATAGATACTGAGTCTGATGAAGATATGCTTGCTATGGCAAGAGAGGATCTTGCAAATGCTAAAAAGGAAAAAGAAAGACTTGATGAAGAAATAAAAATATTACTCATACCAAAAGACCCAATGGATGACAAGAATATCATTATTGAGATAAGACAAGGGGCTGGTGGAGATGAAGCAGCACTCTTTGCTGCTGAAATATATCGTATGTATATGGGATATATCGATTCAATGGGCTGGAAGACAGAACTTCTTAGTGTAAATGAGAATGGTCTTGGTGGATTTAAAGAAGTAATATTTTCTGTAAACGGCAAAGGCGCATATTCTAAATTTAAATATGAGTCAGGTGTTCATAGAGTTCAGAGAGTTCCGGTTACTGAGAGTAGCGGAAGAATTCATACATCTACAATCACTGTTGCAGTTATGCCAGAAGTTGATGAGGTAGATATTCACATAAATCCGGCTGATGTAGAGATGGAAGTTTATAGGTCAAGCGGAGCGGGAGGACAGCATGTAAATAAAACTTCATCAGCAGTAAGACTTATTCATAAACCTACTGGTATAGTAGTTGCATGCCAAGAAGAAAGATCACAATTCCAAAATAAAGATAAAGCTATGGCAATGCTTCGTGCAAAACTTTATGATATTGAGCAAGAAAAACAACATAGTCAATATGCCAGCGATAAAAAAAGTCAGATTGGAACTGGCGACAGATCTGAAAAAATTAGAACATATAATTTCCCACAGGGAAGAGTTACTGACCACAGGATAGGACTTAGTCTTTATAATATTGATGATATTATGAAGGGTAATATAAATGAATTAATAGAAACTATTATAGCAGAA
Organism: Lachnospiraceae bacterium; assembly: GCA_017449075.1. Lineage (GTDB taxonomy): Bacteria > Bacillota > Clostridia > Lachnospirales > Lachnospiraceae > UBA3633. The sequence goes on along the minus strand of JAFSKG010000047.1, from coordinate 4,873 downwards.
GACAGAGCACTTAAACTTTCTGCGATGGAAAAGGAGTAAAGTATGGGATATGTAAATGAAGTATTTGACAAAGTAGTGAGAGAAAATCCAAATGAGCCTGAGTTTCATCAAGCAGTTAAGGAAGTATTTTCGACTATAGAGCCGATTGTTTCAAAGAATGAAAAGCTTTATAAGGAAGCAGGACTACTTGAAAGAATTGTTGAACCAGAGAGAATTGTTAGTTTTAGAGTTCCATGGGTTGATGACAAGAATCAAGTTCATGTAAATAAAGGGTATAGAATTCAGTTCAATTCTGCAATAGGTCCATATAAGGGTGGCATAAGACTTCATCCAAGTGTAAATCAAGGAATATTAAAGTTCTTGGGATTTGAACAAATTTTTAAGAATGCACTTACAGGTCTTCCTATGGGAGGAGCAAAAGGTGGTTCAAACTTTGATCCAAAAGGCAAATCAGATAATGAAGTCATGAGATTTTGCCAAAGTTTCATGAGTGAACTCTATAAATATATTGGTAAAGACACTGATGTACCTGCTGGCGATATAGGAACTGGTGGAAGAGAAATAGGATTTATGTTTGGTCAGTACAAAAAACTCACTGGCCTTTATGAAGGAGTACTTACTGGAAAGGGACTCACTTATGGTGGTTCTCTTGCAAGACCTGAGGCAACAGGATTCGGTGTTGGATATATGGCTGCAGAGATTTTAAATGGTGTAGGTAGTGATGTATCAGGAAAGAGAGTTGGAATAAGTGGATCTGGCAATGTTGCAATTTACTGTGCTAAGAAATTTGAGGAACTTGGAGCAAAAGTTGTAACCGTTTCTGACTCAAATGGATATGTATATGACGAGAATGGAATTAATGTAGATGCTGTTAAAGATATAAAAGAAGTTAAGCGTGGAAGAATTAAAGATTATCTTAACTATGTCAAGACTGCAAAGTATGTTGAGAATGAGAAACCATGGGTAGAGACTCTTGATATAGCAGCACCTTGCGCGACTCAAAATGAAGTTGACGAGAAGTACGCAAAGCTTATGGTTAAGAACGGTGTTAAACTTGTAGTTGAAGGTGCAAATATGCCACTCAATATTGATGCAATAAATGTTATGAAGGAAAACAAGATTCTGTATATGCCAGGCAAGGCTGCAAATGCAGGTGGTGTATCAGTATCAGGTCTTGAGATGAGCCAGAACTCACTTAGACTCTCTTGGACATTTGAAGAGGTAGATAATAGACTTAAAGATATAATGAAAAACATTTATAAGCAGGTTACTGAGACAGCTGAAGAATTTGGACTTAAGGGAGATTTTGTGGCAGGTGCGAATATAGCTGGATTTAAGAAGGTTGCTACAGCAATGCTCGCTCAGGGCATATGTTAATATAAATATGTTAGTTTTATGAAAGTTTTGTGAAATTTGGGGCTATAGAGCCCCTTTTTTCTTGTAAAAATGACCTAAATATTATATAATCTATCTATTGATAAAAATGCTTAGAAAAATGCTAAAAAGGGCATTTGCTTTTTTGTTGTGCAGCTCTTTTTTCATAGTAAATCCGCATTTTAGCTTTTTTGGTGCGATTTATACTTATGCATTGCCAAGTTCCGTTTCAGTTAAGGGAACTAGTGTTAATGTGCGTAGTGGACCGGGTACTTCATATAGAATTCTTGGAACAGTATCACTTGGGTATAGACTAACGCCTATGGATATTCAAAATGATGCTTCATCCAATGGTAAGAAGTGGTACAAGTTTATGTACAATGGCCAAAATGCATTTATTAGAACAGATTTCACCAAAGAATCAGTAACCTATTCGTATGATGCAGAATTTGAAGCTGACTTAAGTATGAAGGGTTTCCCCGAGTCGTATAAAGTAGGATTAAGAGATTTGCATGCAAATTATCCAAATTGGATTTTTACACTGCATAAGACAGGTTTAGATTTCAATTATGTATTAAATAATGAGTTGATAGGAACAAGGACATTAGTTAATGCCAATTCAATCTCATCATATAAATCTACTGATGAAGGAAAATATGACTGGGTTAATTCAAAGTGGCCAACATTTGATGGAAATGCGTGGGTTGCTGCTAGCAGAGACGTGACAGCAGCATATCTTGATCCAAGAAATTTTTTATACGACCCCTATGTGTTTCAGTTTGAACATCATACATTCAATGCCAACATACATTCAATCGCTGGTATAAAGGAAATGGTGAAGGGTACATTTCTTGATTCAAATGTTACGACAGATGGTCTCACTAGCAATGTAAATGCAGCAGATATTGGAATTATTTACCCAGGAACAGAACTTGTACCTTGGGATCCAAACATAACAGTCATACCGATACTTATGAATGATAAGGAAGACGACTTAGTTGTGGGATTTAGTAATGTATATTATGCTCCAAATGGTCCAGGAGGAAGTATAGAGCAACTTGGTCCTGCGGCTGGATTACCAACTCAAAATAATTACGGGCAATCAAATGTAATAAATCCGTCAACATACAATAGCGGGGAAGATGTTGAAGAATCTTTTCAATATAGTTACATGCCAAAAGGGACTTATTCATATGCAGAACTTATATATGATGCATGTAGACAAGTAAACTGTAATCCATATTGTATAGTTTCTATGATACTACAAGAACAGGGAAAGAATGGTAGTGATTCAGTATCAGGTACTAATTCAAAGTTTAAAGGTTATTATAATTTTGGAAATATAAATGCATTTGCAAGTTCTGGATTTACTGCAATAGAAAATGGTCTTAAGTATGCAAGTCAATCTGGGTCGTACAACAGACCTTGGAACTCAAAAGAAAAAGGTATTTATGGGCTTTGCGATTTCTACGCAAATAGCTATGTGAGAAGCGGGCAGGATACATTTTACTTAAAGAAGTGGAATGTGCAGGGTGACAATCTCTTCAAACATCAGTATATGACAAATGTAGCAGGTGCTGCTGCTGAGGGACAGTTGCTAGGAAATGCATATGATGAGATAATGATGCAGATGCCTCACGAGTTTAAAATTCCGGTTTATAACAACATGCCTGAGACAAATTATGTAATGCCTACTAAAGATGGAAGTCCAAACAATAAATTAAAATCACTTGCAGTTGCAAATTATATATTGACACCGACCTTTGATCCAGATGTGAGCGATTACTCGATTAGATTAAATGCTGATACCAATTCAGTTTTTATAAATGCAGAAGCGTATGATAAAAAAGCTGCTGTAGGTGGTATAGGAAATGTTTTGACTATGACTTCTTACACGGTAGTAACAATCTATTGTGTAGCTGAGAATAAAGATATAAGACAATACACAATAAGTTTCTACAAACCTGGAGCTGAAAATGTGCAAGTTAATCCGGCAAATTCAACTCCACAAATACTTATACCGACTAATACCGGTATAATAATTGGTTCACAAAATAATTATATAGATTCGTATGGTCCGGGTGGACAATTAAATTACGCAGGTAGTACACCAGTTATAATTGGTGTTGGACCTGGAGAGTAGGAGGAAGTATGAAAAACTTCAAATCATTGAAATTCGTTTTAACAACTTTTGTGTTGGTTTGTGCATTTGCTTTTTCTGCATTTGCAGGAACTGCGGTTATCCAATTTGGTGACCCCAAAGTTACAAGAGACAAAGTATTTAATGTAGCTTGTAAAGTAAAATCAACTGATGTTAGATTAAAAACTGCTGACATCTCTATTCAGTATGATCCTAAGATGATAGAATTCATGGAAGGAACTAATTCAGAGGGTGGAGCAGGAACAGTTCGTATTAATGGTAAGGGAGTTGGTGCTAGTTCTGGAAGTAGAACTTTGGAGTATCAATTAAAGTTTAGAGCACTTTATGCAGGTACTACAAATATAACCATACTTGACCAAGAAGTTACAGATACGACAGATAATCTTGTAAATGTAACTAAACTCGGTTCATCTAAAGTTACAATAAATCCTTCAAATACACAGTCAAAGAATGCAAATCTGTCTACTTTGGAGTTTTCGCCTGGTGAACTTGACAGAACATTTGATGCTAGTATTTTGTCGTACAATACAGAGGTAAATGCAGATGTTGATAGACTCAATATATCTGCAATTACAGAAGACAAGGATGCAAGAGTTGCTATATCAGGAAATGAAAATTTCCAAACAGGTATGAATAAAGTTACTATTGATGTCACAGCACCAGATGGAAAGACAAAGAAACAATATGTTTTAAACGTCACAAAGTTTGAAACAGGTGTTACTAATGGTAACACTACTATTGTAAATGGGCAAAGATTTTCATCAAATGCATATACTATTACTATAATGATCAAACCTGATGATGTTCCAATTCCAAGTGGATATAAGAAACTTCAATACGAGAATGGAAGTGAGTCTATAGAGGCATATGGACCAAACAATACTCCTGCAAATGAGACGCCAGAAGTATTCTTGGTTTATGGTATGAATCAAAACGGAGATGTGGATTTCTATAGATATGATTCAAAGCATGGTGAAGGTACAATTCAAAGATATATACCAGAGCCAAACGCAGGAAATTATGAAGAACTTGCTGGAAGATATGAGAAACTTAATGAGGAGCATACTCTTGTAAGCAAGAGATTTGGAATATTATTCCCTATAACAATAATTCTTGCAGCACTTGTAATCATACTCATAATTATACTTATTGTTATAACATTGCAAATGTACTATATTTATTCAAACTTACAATAAAAACATTATATTATTTACTAAACTTTCGTAAGTGAATGTTTACTCTAAAATATTATCAAGAATTACAGGAATTAGAGAATTTTTAGGCTGACGCCTTTGTTCAAGTTGCTTAGAGAAAATTGAATTTATAAGAATTTATGGA
>JAFSKG010000046.1 GCA_017449075.1 Lachnospiraceae bacterium | reverse complement strand
TAGGATATTCAAGTGGCTTACCTTCTTTCTTTAAACTAATCATCTTTAATTTAAATTTCAAACTATACTTCATAAAAAATAGACCTCCTTAGTTATTTTATTTAACTAATTTGGTCTAAATATTGGGTTTAACTATAATATAGGTCGTTTTTAATTATTTGATTTTGTAAGGAACTTAAAACTTTTCAAATCTATATACATCAGTTACGATGATTGTAGCACCTCCAACTTCTATGGTAGTAGGAACTGTGGTGTAGTTTATAGCAGTTGAAGGAAAGTTTATAGGCATTTCAACTTGAATTTTCTGCCTTTTTCCACATTCGTTCTTAATTATTTCAATTGCTTTGTCGACATCCTTGTCCTCAACGCAACTAAAAAGCGTGGTATTACCTCTTCTTAAGAAACCACCAGAAGTGGCAAGCTTAGTTATTCTAAAGCTTTCTTTTATAAGGGCATTCACTACATCTGACTCATTATCTTGACGAACTATAATATACATTAATTTCATACAATTACCTCCGTTTTTTATATTATACTATAAAACTGGTAGTTTTTCAATAAATGTAATGGTATAATATTGATATATTTTGTTTGAGTAAATGATAAATTTGTGGTAAAATATTAAATATGAAAAAAATATTAGTGTACACAATTTTTATAGTATCGGTATTGTTTGCTTTTTCTTGCACCAAAAAACATACTGAAATATTAAATGACAATTCTATATTGGAAACTGCCGGAGCAAATGAACAAAAAGAAAGCACAGCCAAAATATACAAGGAAGACGATGTTATTTTTGATATGGCTGAAGGAATGACTATGCCAAATGTTAAGGTAGAAACCAACAAGGGAAAAGATTTTGATTTGAGTAAGACAAACAAACCAGTGCTCATGAATTTTTGGGCAACTTGGTGTCCTCCTTGTAGAATGGAAATGCCAGGACTTCAATCTCTTTATGAAGAGTATAGCGATAGAGTTGATTTCGTGATGATAAATTTAGGTGAAACAAAAGAGACTATTCAAGATTTTTTAGTTGAGAATGAGATTTACACTTTTCCTATAGGATATGATACAAATAACTATTATGGTAATAAATTTGTTATGACTAGTATACCTACAACTTTTATCATAAGCAAAGATAAGGTGCTAAAGAATTACATTATAGGTGCAAGGCCTGAAGAACAATTTAGGGAATATATAGAAGCGGTTATAAAATAAATTAGTTATATATTAGAGGGGGAATTATGAAAAAAAATAGTTTGCCATTACCTTTTAAACTATTACTTGGCATAATAGTTGGAGGCGCGATTGGACTTTTCTGTAGAGCAAATGTTCAAAGCACTGCAGGACTTATGCAAGTTCTTGTATGCTTACACAGACTTATGGGACAGTTTATTATGTTCTGTGTACCACTTATCATCTTAGGATTTATCATGCCAAGTATTACAACACTTGGCGATAATGCAGGAAAGTTTTTGGGAATAGCTTTGCTACTTGCATATTTATCGAGTGTTCTTGCAGCAACATTATCAGCAGTAGTTGGCTACTTAGTAGTTCCAATGCTCCATATTGCAAGACCAGAGAATGCAACAGCACTTCCAGATGCAATTTTCAAACTTGACATTCCACAAATCATGCCAGTTATCACTGCACTTTTTTTATCAATTACAGTGGGACTTGCAGTTGTATGGAACAGAGCGCAAACTTGGAAATCATTACTTGCTGAGTTCCAAGTAATGGTATTGTCTATAGTTGAAAAATGTGTTATACCTATACTTCCATTTTACATTGGCACTACATTTGTAACTCTTGGATTTGAGGGAACACTTAGTCAATTCCCAGTATTCTTAATTGCAATTCTTATAGTTATTGTAGGACATTTTATTTGGATGACAGTTCTCTATGGTTTGGCTGGTGCATATAGTGGAAAGAGTCCAGTAGAAGTATTTAAATACTATGGTCCTGCATATATAACTGCAGTAGGAACTATGTCTTCAGCAGCAACTCTTTCTGTAGCTCTTGAATGTGCAAGAAAGAGTAAAGTGCTTCGCCAAGATTTAGTAAGCTTTGGCATACCTCTTTTTGCAAATATCCACCTTTGTGGATCAGTATTAACTGAGACATTCTTTGTAATGATTATTTCTCAAATATTATATGGAAAGCTTCCAACACCAGGAACTATGGTTTTATTCATAGTATTGCTTGGCATATTTGCAGTAGGCGCTCCTGGAGTTCCTGGAGGAACTGTAGTAGCATCACTTGGACTTGTTACTGGTGTTCTTGGATTTGATGAAACTGGTGCAGCATTAGTTCTTGCAATCTTTGCTCTCCAAGATTCATTTGGAACAGCATGTAATGTAACTTCAGATGGTGCACTTACACTCTTCTTGACTGGTTATGCCGAGAGACATAATTTAGTAGAGGAAGGACAAAAGAAGGTTAATCTAGTAGCAGCTAAAGCAGGCGCAGTAGCAGTTAGAGCAACAAAGAAGGTTGCGGGTGCTGTAAAAAGAGCTGTTAAGAATCGTAAAAAATAATCGCTTGGAAGATTTGAAGCAATAAGTCAATAAAAATAACCGCCATATTATAGTTAAACCATAAATTTAGACCAAAGTTATTATTTGTTTATTAAAGAAAAGTATTGTTCCCTATACTCTATAGGACTCAATCCTTTTCTTTTTTTACTAATTCTATCGTTGTTATAATAATTTATATATTCT
>JAFSKG010000045.1 GCA_017449075.1 Lachnospiraceae bacterium | reverse complement strand
TAGGATATTCAAGTGGCTTACCTTCTTTCTTTAAACTAATCATCTTTAATTTAAATTTCAAACTATACTTCATAAAAAATAGACCTCCTTAGTTATTTTATTTAACTAATTTGGTCTAAATATTGGGTTTAACTATAATATGAGTGCTTTTTTGTTTTAAAAAATATTATTGATATTGAATAGTTAGTCTGTGTGGCGCGCAGACTATTATGTCATTGTCTATTTCAGGATTTAAATAACCGTGAGAGACACATATTTTATCTGGGCAGTTGGCATCAATACATCTCACTTTATGGTCTTTTATTTCTATGATGTTGAAGTCACCATTTGGGTCACCGATTGTATAGCTTCCAGGGGTGTTTAAATCAATCCTGCGACCGTCAACCTGTGTTATTCTAGCGCCATCCACGAAAATAGAAATATTTCTAGTGTCTTTTTTAAAAACAAAATGAGTTAAAATATAAGTTGTTAATGCAAATGCAATTAGACAAATTATTGCTATGAGCTCAAGTTTTTTATTCTGTTCTTCTGAGATTTTGACTCTTTTACCAATTAACATAGTATTTATTATAGCCCACAAGGCATATATTTTCAATATTATCTTGATTTTATGCTATTTTCCGGCTATAATATATGTGTATAATTATGCGTGATTGACTGTATTTATTACGGTCAGTAATTTTTTGGTTGAAAATAGGAGAATTAATGGATAATAATAGACAAAACAACAATAAAGACAAGAAACCAGGTGGAGGGATTCCACAATCTATTTTTGGTGCGTTAATCGCACTGGTTGCAATTTCGTTTATATATTCTATGATTTTTTCTGGAACTGCAGGAAGATATCTTTCAAATAATCAAGCTGAGATTTCATATTCAGAATTTATACAAAAAGTAAATGAAGGGAAGATATATAGAGTTAGAATTTCTTCGGAAGATATATATGCTTATGAAAAAGGTGAGACATTTAATAAAGATGAGGAAGTTGAAATAAAAAATGAGCAAGATATTAAAAATGTATTAGAGAATTTTCAAAAGTCTCAAGATAAAATTTATCATATAGTTAAAGTTGGTGATGATAAAGATTTAGTAAATAGACTTATAGAAAAAGGAAATATAGAGATAATCGGTGTGAAAGCAAGTATTATTATGGATTTGATAATTTCACTCGCACCATTTATCATACTTTGGCTTTTGATAGGTATGTTTGCAAGAAGAATGTCTGGTGGTATGGGCGGTGGAATTGGAGGCATATTTAGTGTTGGCCAAAGTAAAGCAAAAAGATATATGCAAAGAGAAACGGGCGTTACATTTAAAGATGTAGCAGGTGAAGATGAAGCGAAAGAATCTCTGCAAGAAATAGTTGACTTCCTTCACAATCCAAAAAAATATACTTATGTTGGTGCAAAACTCCCAAAAGGTGCACTTCTCGTAGGACCTCCTGGAACAGGAAAGACTTTACTTGCTAAAGCAGTAGCTGGTGAAGCAAAGGTACCTTTCTTCTCAATGACTGGTTCTGACTTTGTAGAAATGTTTGCAGGAGTTGGTGCATCTCGTGTTCGTGATTTATTTAAGCAGGCAAAAGCAGCAGCGCCTTGTATAGTATTTATAGATGAGATAGATGCTATTGGTAGATCAAGAGATACTCGTGCTGGCTCAGGTGCTGATAGTGAAAGAGAACAGACTCTTAACCAACTCTTATCTGAGATGGATGGCTTTGAAATAAATAATGGTATCATGGTAATGGCTGCTACAAATAGACCTGAGATACTTGATCAAGCACTTCTTAGACCGGGTAGATTTGATAGAAGAATAGTAGTTGAAAAACCAGATTTAAAAGGACGTATCAATATATTAAAAGTTCATGCTAAAGATGTAAAACTTGACGACACAGTTGATTTTGAAGAGATAGCACTTTCTACATCAGGAGCAGTAGGCGCGGATCTTGCTAATATGATAAATGAAGCAGCCATAACTGCAGCAAAAGCAAAGAGAGACAAAGTTTGTCAACAGGATTTGAAAGATGCAGTTGAAGTTGTACTTGTCGGAAAAGAAAAGAAAGACAGAATCCTTTCTAAAGAAGAGAGGAAAATAGTTTCTTATCATGAAGTGGGTCATGCACTTGTGACAGCACTTCAAAAACACACAGAACCAGTGCAAAAGATAACTATAGTTCCAAGAACTATGGGAGCACTTGGTTATGTACTTCAAACTCCAGAAGAAGAAAAATATTTAAATACAAAGAAAGAACTTGAGGAAAAACTCGTAGTATTTTTATCAGGCCGTGCAGCAGAAGATATAGTATTTGATACTATAACTACAGGCGCAGCAAATGATATAGAGCAGGCAACAAAACTTGCTCGCGCAATGGTTACTCAATATGGTATGAGTGAGAAGTTTGGGCTTATGGGTCTTGCTACAAATCATAGTATGTATCTTGAAAATGGTGTAGATATGAACTGTGGTGATGAAACTGCAACTCAAGTAGATGAAGAAGTTCAAAAGATGCTTAAGGATGCTTTTGAAAAAGCAAAAGCCATGCTCAAAGAACATAGAGAGGCACTTGATAAGATAGCAGAATATTTGATAGAGAAAGAAACAATTACAGGGAAGGAGTTTATGAAACTCTTTACTGAGATTACAGGTATAGCAGAAGTGAAAAATGAGAGAGTATCTGAAAAGGAGGATGGTGATAATGTTTAAGTCATTGTCTAAAAGAATTTTTTCAATAGTGGTTTGTTTGGCACTATTACTTACAAATTTAGTTTATGCTGATACTGTTGTGGTTGGTGTAGCACCTGGTACAGGTACAAAGAATATGACATCTAATGCATCATCAACTACATATTTGCAAAATCAGTTTACCGGACCAGGACTTTTGCCAAATAGTTCTACTACAAATTATTCTCCTATACAGGGAGTAAGTTATGATTACTCAGTGGGACAAAGTCTTTCTAATGTAGATCAAAATGGTACTGAGAATAAAGGACCAACGGTTACCACAATTGTTTCTCCAGGAGCTCATAATAAAGAACTTGCAACTGTTACAGGAAGTTCAAAAGTAATAGCAAATGGCGTTCAGTTTAGTTCTGGTGATGACAGGTCTGCAGATAAGGGACCAACTTTCCATGAGATTAGTTCACCATCTGCCAATAACGAATTACTTATTAGTGATAATACAGGTCCGGGAGTTGTGAATAACAATCCTCAACAACCAGCAGCTATACCATCATATACTACACAAAATAATCAAGCTACAACTGTGACTCAAGCTGCTCAAGTAGATACATTTGCAGCAGCAAATAATGGAGTTATAATTTATACAGTTAATAATGGAATACAAGCAGTTAAGCCAAGCGTAACTGCACCGGGTGCTCTCGTAGTCAATGCTACAACAAGACAGATTTATTTCTCAAAGGGTGGTTTAAATCCATTCCACCCTGCAGCACTTACAACTTTAGTTACTGCTTCACTTCTTTTATCATATAAGAGATTGGATGATGTACTTGCGGTATCTCATACTGCAGTTACTGGACTTGAATCAGGAGCATCTACGGCAGGACTTAAAGCTGGTGATGTGATAACTGTTAGAGATGCTTTGGGAGCAATGTTTGTTCGTTCATGTTGTGATGTAGCAAATGTCGTTGCTGAAAATGTGGCAGGAAGCGTTCCAAACTTTGTTGCTCTTATGAATCAGACAGCTAAGAATTGGGGATGTGTGGCTACTAATTTTACAAACCCAACTGGACTTAACAATGATGCACAAATTACAAATACATATGATGCAGCTATAATTATGGATAAAGTTTCAGCGGACCCAACACTTAAGCTAATGCTTCAACAACAAGCTTACACTCTTCCAGCAACTGCTCATAGAGCTGCTAAGGCACTCACAACTACAAACCAATTATTAATTAAAGGAAATAAAAATTACTACGCAGGAATTACTAGTAAGATGGGATACACAAGCAAGGCAAAGTATACTGTAGCTTCAGAAATAGATTACAATGGACAAAGACTTATAGCAATTGTGCTTAAGGCAAATGGTTCACAATTTACAGATACTACTAAACTTTTAAACTATGCTAAAGTTGCATCTCTTGAAGCAGCGGCAGCAGGTGCCACATATAATACAGTTTTAAATGTAGCAAATAATGTATCAACTCAGGCTATGGCAGCAACAAATATGGCAGCAACTGCAGGAGTATATAATGCACCAACTACAGCTGCAACTTCAGCAGCAGGTTCTGGAACAAATTCATTACTTGTTTCTACTGGTGATACTGCAGGAACTTGGCAAAAAGATGCTAAGGGATGGTTCTTCTTGAAAGCAAATGGCCAAAGCGCTTCAAATGAGTGGATTAAACAAAATGGAAAAGTATATTGTGTAGATTCTACAGGTTATATGATTACTGGATGGAGACAGATGTCAAATGGTGCAATGTACTACTTTGATCCAAATAGTGGAGAATTGAGACATAATACTTGGGTAAATGTATCAACTGGAGCATATTATCTTCAAGCTGATGGAACACTTGCAAAAGCAGATAAGGGATCTACAAAAAATATAGTTACATCTGTAGGAACTTATACAATAGATGAAAACGGAAAAGCACTTGCAAAAGTAGCATAGTATATAATTAATGTGGAGGGATAAAATTATGGAAGATTTTTTAAGCAAAATTAAAGCGAAAAATGTTTATAAGAATTTAGCTCCAGCTGTTCTTGTAGAAGAGGCTGTGAAGAGAGGAGAAGGAGTATTAACTGAGACAGGAGCACTCCTTATAAAGACTGGTAAGTATACTGGTCGTTCTCCAAAAGATAAATATATAGTTGATTCTGAAGGAGTTCATGGAAAGATAGCATGGGGCTCAGTAAATGTCCCAACAACAAGAGAGACATTTGATAAGATTAGAGATCAAATCATAGAGTTTTTGAATGGCAAAGATGTATTTGTATTTGATGGATTTGCTGGTGCTGATACAAAGCATAGAAGAAAATTTAGAATTATAAATGAACTCGCTTGCCAAAATTTGTTCATTCATCAACTTCTTGTTCGTCCAAGTGATGACGAATTTAAGAATTATGGAAATCCAGATTGGACTATCTTAGTTGCACCAGGTCTTAAACTTGATGCTAAGGCACTTGGAATCAATTCTGAAGCAGCAATTATGATTGACTATGAAAAGAGTACTGCAGTGATTGCAGGTTCTGCTTATTCTGGTGAGATAAAGAAGTCAGTATTTAGCATAATGAATTATGTAATGCCAGTTGAAGACAACATACTTCCTATGCACTGTTCTTCAAATATGGATCCACAAACACATGAGACAGCAGTGTTCTTTGGACTTTCTGGAACTGGAAAGACAACTTTATCAGCAGACCCAAATAGAAAACTTATAGGAGATGATGAGCACGGTTGGTCAGCTGATGGAGTATTTAACTTTGAAGGCGGATGCTATGCTAAATGTATAGATTTGAAAGAAGAGAACGAACCAGAAATTTATCACGCGATTAAATTTGGATCACTCGTAGAAAATGTTGTGATGGATGAGAAGACTCGTAAGTGTGATTATTCAGATGGAAGCATCACAGAGAATACAAGAGTAGGTTATCCTGTAGAATATATTTCAAATTCACAAATACCTGGCGTTGGTGGCATACCAAAGGTTGTTATATTCTTAACTGCTGATGCATTTGGAGTATTACCTCCTATATCAAGACTTGATAAAAATGCAGCTATGTATCATTTCGTAACAGGATTTACTTCAAAACTTGCAGGAACTGAGAGAGGAGTTACAGAACCACAACCTACATTCTCAACTTTGTTTGGTGAGCCATTTATGCCACTTCCAGCAGAGAAATATGCAGAAATGCTTGGAGAGAGACTTGATAAGTACAACACAAAAGTTTATCTTGTAAATACTGGTTGGACTGGCGGTCCATATGGTGTAGGTAGCCGTATGAAACTTAAATATACTCGTGCTATGGTTACTGCTGCTTTAAATGGAAGCATAGAGAAGGCAGAATTTATGCATGATGATATATTTAATGTTGACATTCCAAAAGAGATAGCTGATTGCCCATCTGACATTTTAAATCCAAAGGATACTTGGAAGGATAAAAATGCTTATGATGAGCAAGCAAAGAAACTTGCAAAGATGTTTAAAGATAATTTCGATAAGAAATATCCAAATATGCCAGCAGAGATTAAGAATGCTGGACCAAAAGCTTAATATATAAAAAGGCTGCCTAGTGATAGGCAGCCATTGTTATAAAAAATCTTAAAATTAACTGATTGTAAAAGATGTATCTGAGTGATTTCCGAAATCGTCTTCGACATGCACAACTACTTTTTTTCCTTCTGTAATTTGAAACTGAACTGTGCCTGAAGATTTGTCTATATATGTCGGATTTAATCTTGTACCATTTTCAAGAGTAGCGTAGAGATTATCATAATTTATTCCAGATTGATTGTCGTGAACAGATATTATTAAAGTGTTGCCGGTGATTACCGCACTGTCAAGGTCTATAGTAGGTGGCACACTATCTTGAGTGTCTATCTCAATGATGGAATTAGCAGTTGAATTATTAAGTGCTGTTACATTGATTTTGTAAGCGCCATTGTTGTCCGCATTTATTATATATACGCTTCCTAGTTTAGAGTATGCTATCTCAGACTCCTGATAATAAGTTTTTACATCAGTCACTGGTAGGAGACAATTGACAGAGAATTTAATTTTATTTTCTTCATAGTCTTTTGAATCTTGCTCGACTACTTGTATCTTAGGAGTTTGAATAAACAAGAAGAAAATAATTCCATTTAACAATATATATGGTATTAAAAAACAGAAAAAGAATCTAAGGATAATTTCACCGATTGACATTTTTCTTTTATATTTTAATCTTTTATTACTCATAACCCATATATTATATCAATTTATATAAATTAAGTAAAGTAATTAGAAAGGAATATCATGAGAGAAAAATTAGAAACACTAACTGTCGACCAGTTGAGAGAAATGGCAAAAGAAAAAGGCCTCAAAGTTAGCAGTAAGACCAAAGGAGAAATCATTGACTTGCTAATAGAGGCATATGAAAGTGAGCCAAAGCAATCGTCAGACAACGCAGGAGAAATCTGCGAAGGTATTTTTGAAATCGTAGAACTTGAGAGCGAGCACTCTAAAAGGACTGTAGGTTTTATAAGATGTGAAAACTTCTTACCTGGTGTTGATGATGTATATGTGTCAAATCAACAGATATATAGATTTGATCTTCGTACAGGAGATATTCTAAAGGGCATAAAGAAGCATCAGAGAGAAGGAGAGAAGTATGCAGCTCTCACAACTTTACTTGAGATTAATGGTGTAGATGCTGAGAAAGTTAAAAATAGAGTTCGTTTTGAAAAATTGACACCAGTTTTCCCTGATAAAAAATTAAAACTTCTTGACAGCAGTGATAAGAGTACAGTTGCGATGAGAGTTATAGATTTACTTTCTCCTATAGGAAAAGGACAAAGAGGACTGATTGTTTCACCACCAAAAGCAGGAAAGACAACTTTACTTAAGCAAGTAGCAAAATCTATACTAAAGTATAATAATGATTTACACTTGTTGATATTATTAGTCGATGAGAGACCAGAAGAAGTAACTGATATGAAAGATGAAGTGAAGGGCGATAATGTAGAGATAATTTATTCTACTTTTGATGAGTTGCCTGAGAGACATAAGAGAGTTGCTGAGATGGTAGTTGAGAGAGCGAAAAGACTTGTAGAACAAAAGCAAGATGTAGTCATACTACTTGACTCACTTACAAGGTTAACTCGTGCATATAATTTGACTTGCACTGCAAGCGGAAGAACCTTATCTGGCGGACTTGACCCTGCATCACTTCATATGCCAAAAAAATTTTTTGGAGCTGCAAGAAATATGAAAGAAGGAGGCTCTCTTACAATTCTTGCAACTGCTCTTGTAGATACAGGTTCAAGAATGGATGATGTAATTTATGAAGAGTTTAAGGGTACAGGTAATATGGAATTAGTGCTTGATAGAAAACTTCAGGAGAGAAGAATATTCCCTGCCATAGATATACAGAAGAGTGGAACTAGAAGAGATGATTTGCTTCTTAAACCAAATGAATTAGAAGTTGCAAATTATATCCATAAACTTGTAAATGACCAGAAAAAAGAAGATGCGATTGAGATGATACTTGATATGTTTGATAGAACTGGCTCAAATGATGAGTTTATATTCCAGATGCAGAAGAAAAAAGCTAGCGAAGAGTAGCATTTTATATAATAAAATGCTATAATATATTTGTAATATGTTATAGGAGTTAGTAATAAGTTTATGAAAAAAAGTGTTTTTTTACTTTTAATCGTATGCGCAGTATTTAGTTTTTTGAGTTTTATGTCATTTGCTACTAGTTTTGACTATGTGCTCCCACTCCCAGATGCAAATGTACAAAGTGTAACACCAAATTTGGTAGGTTGCGGTGGAGGAAGTACTATAAACCCTGAAGATTTAGAAGATCATGAAGATGATGTTGTTGAAGAAGAAACAAATGTAGTACCACAAACAACTGTCAGATACACAAGTGAAGAAGATCCTTTATATATAGTTGAAGTAGATAGTGAAGGAAATAAGAAAGAGATTTTTTTGCCTTACCCAGATGAAACTATTGATTATGATAAGGTTGATTATAAGAAAGCTAAGTATAATTATTCGGGAGATAATCTAGTTATCAAATATGGAAATGACACCTATGTGGTTAGTGGTAGAGATGACACAGGTTTTTATACTAAAGTTAGTGTAAATGGAAAAGAGTACTCAATTGATAGATACCAAAAGATAGCTGGGATCGATGACTATATATACAAAGGCAAAACATATGAAGTTGATGAAGATGGTTTTATGGTGGCATATAGAAGAGAGTGGGTATTAAGTAACCACAGAGATTATGATGGTGAAAGGATTGGTAACTACGAAGATACTAAATTGTTATTTAGAAAAGAAGTTCCATTCAACATATTGTGGAGACATAGACCACTTTCAGAAGAAGAGAGAGAACTATTATACACAGGGCCTGGTGTAGGATTAAAGAGTTTTTCTACTGGAATGAATGAAGATGGTACTGTGAAGGTTGTAACAAAAAGAAAACCAGAGGAGGCAAAGGTTGAAGACACTAAGGTGGATTATTTAAAGAAAAAAGTGGTAGTAAATGATCCAATGGACCCGATGAAAGCAAAATCCGTAAAGAAAAAGAAAAAGGATGAGGATTGATTTTAGTTTATTAATTATAAATTAGTTTACAAAATATTATACGAGGAGAAAAAATATGAAAAAATTTTTATCAGTGTTACTTGCTTTATCAATTGCAGTTATGATATTTGCATGTGGCACAAAGTCTAATCAAAACGCAAGTTTCGGAAAAGGAAAAGTAATGGCACTTGAATTTGAGACTAATCCAAGTACAGGTTATACATGGGAGTACAAGTTTGAAAATGGTGAAGGCGAAGTGGTTTTTGACAGAGAAGAGAACAAACTCAACGATAATCAAGATTTAGTTGGATCACCACACAAAGTTACTTATTATTTCAAAGCCGCAAAAGAAGGAAACCGAAATCTGAGATTTACCTACAGAAGACCTTGGGAAGGTGGAGATATAGCTTATGATGTAGTTTATGAGTTATCTGTAGATAAGGACTTAAACATAAGTTGCCTTAGCAAGATGAAAGGAAGTGTTGATTCTGATAAAGAATTATCTTACTTCCCAAATCCAACATTCTCTGATTAATTTATAAAAAAGTACAAATAAAAATAGGGACGAATCAGTCGTCCCTATTTATTTGCAAATTTTATATTAGTGTATATTGAAATTCATTGCGGATTCTGAGTTGAGTGTAGTCTGATAAGCACTTATAGCGCCACCTGAAACCCTTGTGCCGTTTGAGAGAACTTCAGTTACGCAGGTCTTTCCATATGCATCCTTTTCTCCAAATTTTATCCAGTCTTCTCTGCCATTTGAGTTCTCGCTCTTAAAGTAATAAGTGCTGCCTGAAACTTTTATAGGCACAGTGTATATATTGATTAATGACTTACTAGATATCAACCAATAATTATCATCTTCATCTTTTTGTGCTGATTTAGATGATATTACGGAGCCACTATTAGTTATTACTACATTGGTAGTCTTAACTAATTCTGACATACTATAATCAGTTTTGTTAGGAGAAACTATATATACACCATATTTTACACCACTTACAGGTTTTAGCATTAGCCCGTGGATGTAGTATTTACCATTGTGAGAGCCTTCTAAAGCACCACCATTTGTTGCTGAGTAGGTATATGCAGCATCAGAAAAATCCAATCTTGCCGAAGTAGTAACTCTTCTTCCTCTTGAATCAAAGTAGTGTAGTATGTCGCCGGATGATAAAGAACCTGAGCCACTATATTTTGAAGAGTAGTTGCCACTCATTATAAAATCTTTAGCATCAGTATTTTCTACATCTATCGTAGTGACATAGTCGCCACCATTCCACACTGTCAAGCCTTTTAATACTACACCATTGTAGTCGAAACCATAGTAAGATGATCCGATTTTCTTAATTGTGTTTTTATATACCATTCCATTTTTAGAAAGGTAAATAGTTATATCTTCATCATAATCTTCATAGTCTTCAAATCTTTCTGCATTTGTGTCATCTGATAAGTCAACATAGTAGAAACCATTTTTAACTTCTGCACCATCTTCTCCAAAGTAAACAACTTTTGACGAGCCACCGTGCTCTTCGTTATACTGAGTTGCTTCAAATCCTGTGAGCATGACGCCGTTGTCATCAAATGCATAAGTTTTTCCATCTACATTTAAACTCTTGTAGTTATCGCCAGTTGCTCTGGTGATTTTAAAGTTGCTAGGACTAAAATACATCCATATAGAAGTTTTATTTGGATATCTTGAAGTAGTTGAATTTAATTTATACCAACCTGATGTCATTGCACCACTTAAGTCTGATGAATGATATAATGTTCCGCCATCATATAATAAATCAAATGGGTCTTCTCCCATAAGTTCATTCCACATTTCGCCGTTTTCGTTAAAGAAACCAGTTAGGAGCTGACCATATTCATTAAACGAATAAGTATAGTTTCCGATTCTTGCCTTTTTGATTGAACCGCTGCTTCCTTTTAATGCTGCTCCATTTGAACCAAAGTAAGCCCATATATAACTATAACTAAAATTATCTACTGGAGCATATAGTGCAAATGACAAACGATTTATTTTACGCCAGCCATTTCTAACGGGCTCGCCATTTTCATAACAATATAAGTTGTTATTTTTCTCAGTAAGGTTATGAATATTTACGTAGTCTATACTATCTTGAGGATATGATGCCGCTGATATAGACTCTGATGTCACGATACTTGACTGAGCCGAAGGGCTATAAACTTCTTTGGTAGGTGCATTTGCTGCTACAGTTTGCTCTCTAGTTGGAGCATATATTATATTCGACTCAGCAAATGTCGCAATATTTGCAAATCCCACCACCGTAGCAAGAATAACGATATTCAATTTTTTAATATTTAAAATTTTCATACTCTTATTATACTCAATTTTCGTTATATAAAATGTGGCAATATTGTGGTATGTTATATCTAGCAGTTTTGTGGTATAATTAGATGTTGTACTTGCGAGTGTGTTTTACGAGCTTAGTACAACACTATGCCAGATTTCCGTGAAGATGCGAAGCATCTGAACGTTTTTCGGAAATCGGCACACGATGTTGTACTTGCGAGTTAACGTAGGGGCGAATATCATCCGCCCGAAAGGACTAATATGATTAACGATCAAAACATTAGTGAAAAGAAACCAAAGATTTTAAGAATTTTAAGAGAGAATATGTATGTAGCCACAGGCTGCACCGAACCAGCTGCCGTGTCATATTGCTCAAGTGTAGCTGCAAACGAGATTAAAAAACTTGGCGATGAGATTCAGTCTATCGACGTCATAGCTAGTAAGAACATACTTAAGAATGCCATGTCGGCAGGTCTTCCAAATACCACTAAGGTGGGAGTAAATTATGCTGCAGGCATAGGAGCTACTCACGGAGACCCTAAAAATGTTTTGAATGTAAATAATGATGTAAAAGAAGAAGATTATACTATAGCTGAGCAGATGATAAAGGATGGAAAGATAAAAGTAGGCATATCGAAAGAGCCAAATCTTTTGTATATAAAAGTAACTGTAAAAGGTAAGAGCCACGAAGCAAGCTGCACTATAGCAGATGCCCATACAAATGTTGTTGAGATAACAGTTGATAACAAAGTGACATTTGAAAATAAAGGCAATGCCAATAACAAAGAGGAGCATATACCAGCTCATGAGATTGCAGAGTTACTTAGCATAGAAGATATAGTTGTGTTCTGTGACAAATATCTTGATGTAGAGCATGATGATATAGAGATACTTAAGAAAGCCGAAGAGTTAAATATGGCAATTAGTAAAGAAGGTCTCTCTCGTAACTATGGATTATCTATTGGTAAGAATATTCGAGGGCTTCTTGAAGCAGGTAATATGCACAATGCCAATAGAACTAGAGCGATAATGAGAACTACAGCTGCGGCAGATGCGCGTATGGCAGGAGCACCATTTCCAGTAGTTGCAAATAGTGGAAGCGGTAACCAAGGTATTACACTTAGCGTGCCAATAATTTCTTATGCAAAAGATATGAAGGTTAGTGATGAGAAAAAGTATAAAGCGCTTGCAGTTTCAAATCTTATATCTATTTACATAAAGAGTAAGTTTGGAACACTCTCAGCATTTTGCGGTGCTATGGTTGCATCAATTGGTGCAGGATGCGGCATTTGCTATCTCTATGATGGTGATTATAATGACATAGCTGCAGTCATTCACAATATGGTAGGCTCTCTCACTGGTATGATTTGCGACGGCGCAAAACCTGATTGTGCACTAAAGATATATAGCGGACTTGAGACAGCAATATTTTCATCAAGACTTGCTATGAAAGGCAAGAGAGTAAGTAAGGATGATGGCATAGTATGTGAAGATGTAGAGAAGACTATAGACAATGTGGCAGAGGTGTCAGTAAAATGCTCCTCTGAGGTGGATGATATAGTGCTGGGGATGATGATAAATAAGTAGGTTATGGAAAAAGTGCAAAACGTGTATAATTTGCCTTGAAAAAACTTGCAAAACGTGTAATTTTTGTCTCTTGGTATAAAAAGTGGGCAACCCAAAATGATGTTACATGTGATATCTGCCTACTTTTGGGGATATTTTAATATTTATAGTGATATCTGTCAAGGTGAAATGATATAAATCAAGAAATCGAACGATTTAAACACTCAGGCTACATAGACAAGGCAAGGCTGTAATTATAAATGTGATAGATTAAATGAAAGAGGTGAGAACATGTTAAATATCTATTTTGGAAATATGGAAGAAGCAATATATGATCCTTCAATGTATTTTAGAAATCAATATGAGGAAAAGTGGATAACTGATGAAATCTCTAAAAGAATAATAAAAGAAATTGACAATTCAAAAGTAATAGATAGAAACGTAATAATGAGTCCAGTTTTAGGAAGCATAACTCCAAATGATTTATCAGGGGGAGCTAAAACACTAATACTTATAGCTCATGACAAAAAAAATATTTTTAATGCTACAACTTGCGGTGAAAACTGTGCAAACTTATTATTAGAATTAGCAAAAAATAGAGATGTAACTATAAACTTGAGATATATAATGGACTTTGGTGAAGGTGAGTTTAAAATAAAGGTTAAAAACAATGGTAAGATTGTAAAGAATATGAAAGAGCTTTTAGAAGAAGCAACAAAGTTCATATAGGAGGTGTGCCTTGAAAGGTGAAGTCAAAATAAGCATTCGCAATAATAAAGTTACTTATGAATTTACTTTAAAAAGAAACATTACGATAGTTCGTGGCAAAAGCGGAACAGGCAAAACCACTTTGTATAAATTGGTTTCTGACTATATGAAGGACAATAAAGGTAGTGGCGTAAAAATAATAATGAGCAGCGGCGATTCTTGCATAGCGCTTAATGATACAGATTTTGATAATCAAATCAAAAAAACAAAAAATTCAGTAATATTTATTGATGAAGGTTTTAATGGTTTTAAAAATCCTGAAAGTGTCAATGATTTCATACGAAGAATAAAGAAGACTGATAACTACTATGTGATATTTAGTAGAGAAAGCTTTGACAAGATACCATCAAGCGTTGAAGAAATATATGAACTTAAAACAAATAAGAGCAAACATACATTAAAGAAGTTTTATGAAATAAATAAAAACCATAGACTTAATGTAAATATTAGTAAAAAAGATAATTTTGTATTACTGATAATAGAAGATTCTAAATCAGGAAAACAATTTTTTAAAGAGTATTATAAAGAATCAAGCATTAAAGTGGAATCGTCAAATGGTAATTCAAATATAATAGGGATGATAAATGAAAATGAAAAATCAAGTATGATGGTGGTGGTAGATGGCGCATCATTTTCACCATATATTGATAAGGTACATAAAATATGCAAGTATAATAAGAATTTAAATATATGCCTGCCTGAATCATTTGAATGGATGATTTTAAAATCTGGAGTCTTAAAAGGTAAACAAATAGATGAAGCTTTAAATAATACTTCCAAAATAATTGATATAACAAAGTATTTTAGCTGGGAAAAGTTTTTTACATACTTCTTAGAAGATATAACAAAAGACAAAAAACTAACAAAATATGATAAAAAGAAGATAACAGCATATTATCTTAATGAAGAAAATATGAAAAAAATAGCATCGGTTATAGGACTATAGGTATATAACAAAACAAATAAACCTGTGTGAAAAGGCGAACTAGTAAGTATTCCTTACTAGTTCGCTTAAGAAAGCATAATCATTTGATTGCAGTTGCTTTTCCAATGACCGATAAAATGACTGATATGACCGATAAAATGACCGATATGATCAATATAATGACCGATTTAACTACCCCAAAGACTACCCCAAAGACTATCCCCAATCTAACCCAAAAAAACAAGACTACTACCCGGGATACTACCCAGACTACTACCCAGACTTTAGGCAATAATACTACCCAAGAAAATATTAAAAGACAACTAATATGCCAAGAGACAACCACCTACCTTATTCGAACTTAATAAATACCAACAAACTATCAAGAGTATTTGATGATACTTCTAATAGTTATAAGTTTTTTTGGCTTAAAGCCATAATTAAGAGGGCGGATAGTAAGCCCATAGATACTATTGAAAATATAGTTTGCGATATGATTACACAAACTTATTATATGGTAAATGAGTGCAATTTATCTCTCGGCCCAAATGACAAACTTGAAGAAGTGTCAAAATACATATTTGAAAATTATAGAATACCAACTAATGTAGATAGCCAAGGGTTGCTTATAAGGTTTAGAAATGAAGGTGTCTTTGAAGATGAATATGTAAAAGATGTTATAAACAAGATGAAAACACTTGTGCCATTTTGCTTATTATCTCCATTTGTATCTGTGGGTGGCGAAGTAAAAAAATATTCTCCAAAGAACATTAAAATATTTAATGATTTATATGACAAAAGCAAGAAAGATAGTGAAGATTTATTACCTTATCATTTTGGAGAAGCAAATGGCATAAAGACAGAAATTGTACTTGATGAATATTTTACAGACTATATAGTAAATGAATCAAAAATAATATATGACTTTTGCACATATAATCTTATATACTATTTACAGCGAAGAAATCCAAATGTTCCAGGTATAATCAATAAGCTTTTGCCACAATTAGACAGAAATATAGACAGTAGTATTAAAAAATTCTATAAAGAAGCAATTACTGTGGATAAAGGTAATATGAGAGATATTTACTCTGATGTTCCGCTAAAAGAAATTGTAAATAATAATGATTTAAGTATCGACCATTTTATTCCTTGGTCTTATGTGGCAAATGATGAAATATGGAATTTAACACCTACATCTAATTCAGTAAATAGAAGTAAAAGTAATAGTCTTCCTAAGTGGAATAAATATTTTGATAGGTTTGTAAATCAGAAATGGAACATATACACGATTATCACTGCAAATGACAAAATCAAAGATCGGTTTAATAAAATCAAAAATAAATATCTCAATGTTAGCGAAATAGCAGAAATGTATAATCAATCTAAGGTAGATAAGAATAGATTTATGAGCTGCTATGAAAAGAATATAAAAACCATTTACGAAGCAGCAGAAAGAAATGGATTTAAAGCAGGCTGGGAGTATAAATAGCATATTATGATAAACAAAACAATAGAGTATTATAATAAGAATGCAAAAAAGTATTATGAAGACACTGTAAATGCTGATATGAGTTATTTCCGCGACAAATTTTTAAGTAAAGTAAAGCCGGGCGGAACTATACTTGACTTAGGATGTGGTACTGGACGAGATAGTAAAGCATTTAAAGATGCAGGATATAAAGTAGTTGCTGTTGATGGGTCAAGTGAACTTTGTAAACTGGCTACAAAACTCATAGGACAAGAAGTAATATGCAGTACATTTGAAGATTTTGAACCAAATGAAAAATACGATGGCATCTGGGCTTGTTCCTCACTTCTTCATATTCCAAAAGATGAGATTAAAAAAGTAATAAAGAGATTATTGCTATATATGAATGATAACTGTATACTTTATATGTCATATAAATATGGTGATTATAGTGGTAATAGAAATGATAGATTTTTTATAGATATGACAGAAGAGAGTGTAAACGAGATATTTAAAGAATTTATAAACTTATCAAAAATAGAAGAAGAGATAACCACTGATGTGAGACCTGGGAGAGATAGTGAGAAGTGGTTGAATGAGTATTATATAAAGAAATAATTTTTGCTTTATAAATATGGATGAATTTGATGAGAGACGAATCGTGAGGTTCGTCTTTTTGTTTGCTTGAAAAATAGATATTTATCTAGTTGTGAATGAATTAATTAGATTTGTCAGCGTATTTAGCTGATTTGATGATAAAAGTGATAATTGCTTAATTAATTTGTTTAAAGCAGAAGGGTTTTCTACATCATCATTAAAGAAATCTGCAGGGGTAATTTCTAAAAAGTTGCAAATATTAAAAAACATAGACATTGAGGGCAATGCCTTGTTTGTTTCTATGTTGTTAATATAGGCTGGATTTTGCCCTAGTTTTATGCTCATATCACGGGCTGAAACATCTTTTTCTTCGCGAAGTTTTGATAGGCGAAGGGCGAAATTTTCATAATTAATCATGTGTTCTCCTGAATGGATAATAATATAGCAAATCTATAGCTTAATTATATAGTATATCTAATAAAATATGAGGTTATATTAGATTTAATAATATACAAAACGAAAAATATATGATATAATCATATATAATGTGTTTTTTATGAGAACTAACATGATAGCAAGAAGTTTATATGATTAAGTATATTTGTAAAAACTGTGATAATCACATATGCGAAACCTCAAAATGCCCAATTTGCGAAGGAAGGGCTGAATTATTTAGTAGTGATGTCTATTATTGTAAAATTTGCAATACACCAGTGTATGAGGAAAAATGCAGTATTTGCGGAAGTGAATGTGAAAGAATTGGTACTGACGTGAGACCAGTGTTTCCAGAAGAAAGATTGTTATTGGAAGTTGCTGAAAGGGTATTATTTAGTCATAGTGGAGAGAAAAGTGAAGTATAAATTTGATGATTTAGAAGCTACAGCTTTAGTTGAAACTTATGTTGTAAACAGTTTTGTCAGTGATAAAAATCAAAAATTTCATAATTTAGATATATTATCAAAAAAATTAAATTTGTATGGTAGACAAAAATATCCAAATAGGGAATTTGATGGCAAGTATAGAAATGTAAATGGAATGATATTACAAAGCAGGGTACTGGATAGAGATGGATTTAAGTCAAGCAAAATTATAGAATACAAGCAAGATCTATTATTTGATGATACTGAAGAGTTTATAAAACGTTTAAGAGAGTTTTATAAATATGATTATTCTTCTATAGGTTATAACAAAGATGAATTAAATAAAAGCATTGATTTATTATACAAATATGTTGAGAATAAAAAAATGCAGTTGAATGAAAAAGAAAATAAAATAAATTGGGATAAAGCAAATTTTGATATTCCATGGTCAAAACCAATAAGAGCAAAAATCAATGGCATTGATTTGGCTTTTAATTATAGTTGGAGGTCGCTATATATATCAATAATTGAATTTTTATTGAAACAAGAAAATTATAAATATCAACTTTTGCAATATAGAGATAAAAAATTTTTTGGTGCTAAAAGAGATCTGTTTAATTCAAAAGCAGTAGCACTGCAAAATCTTACACAAGATGATAAAGATATAAACGATGAGTATACTTTTTTAAGCGAAGATTTATATTTATATAATAAATTGAGTGCAGAAAATATATTATCAAGAATTCTACGCATTATAGAATTATTGGGAATGGAAAAGGAATATATAGAAATATACTATCTGAATACTGGAGAAGATAAATTGCGCTTGAATGAGGTTAATCATTGCGATGAATATGAGGAAGGCAATAATTGCATTGAGCTGTATAGTTATGAAAGCAATGAAAAAAGAAAAAGTAATTTTAAAAATATCTCATCAAGATATAATGACTTAATAGAACCAATAATTGAGTTAGTGTTTGACGATGGTGATGTGTTTTATAATATAAGAACCGAATATAATACAGAGTTTAAATATAGAATTGATGGATATACAGGAACTGAAGAAATTAAATATAATAATGATAAAGATACAGTAGAGCGATTTATAGAAATAATAAATAAAAAAAATGTAATAAAAAAACTAATAATATATTATGAGAAAGGTTATGATGAAATAGAAGTAAATATAGACAATGAAGAATTTGAAAGTTATATAAAGGGTTTATATAAAGAATATTACTATATAAATAAGAAAGACTTAGAAATGTCAGAATATGATGGACATTTTGATAATGTCAAATGTGTTTTAATAGAATGCTTTAAAAATGGATTTAGGTTAGATGATAATTTAGAATTAAATACATTTAAATTAAAATATAAAGAAAATTTTAATGATGATATAATTAGTGATGAAAATACTGAAGATTTCTATGATTTTTTAAGAAATAATTTTGTAGAAATTGATGACAAGATTTATGTAAAAGAGTGTTTAATTACTGAAGAGGTAAACAACAAGATAGAGAATTTTATCAATAATATAAAAGAAAACGATAACATATTACCATCAATAAAAAATACTAACGAATATTTAATGACGATAGAGTATTTTTCTAAACAATGCAATATAGAACTAGATATATCAAATGAAAAACTTATAAGTTGTATATATAATGAGTTACTTGACACAGACGATTATTCTTTAAATAAAATGAGTAAAGGTGATTCTAATATATATATATCAATATTGTTTAATAGTAACGATGAAGATGTATCAAGATTATATTGGTATGGAAGAAATGCCTTATATAGTTTTATTGATGGAATAATAGCAAATTTTCTTAAGCTTGATGGTTCTTGTGTTCAATTGAAAGATATTTATAATAAATTGAGTTATTTACATAGTGAAGATATAAAAAGTGTAGCAAAGAGTAGATATTATCATAGTAATCGCGATATAAGAAGCAAGGAAGTAATTTATGATGATAATGGTACAAATACTCCAGATGATTTAAAAAGTTTTTTTTATATAGATTCTTTCCCTATTAAACCTGAAGATTGTGAAAAAATTAAAGAAATGTTAAAAGAAAAAGAAGACGAAGGTTGGAAACCTGTTGATTTAAAGAAAATTATTAAAAAGCATTTCCCAAATGAAACCCAGTATTTAGATGATGAAAATTTTCATAACTATGCAATTGAAAGATGTATAGATATATTAATCAATAAAGCTGATGATGAAAATGATAACTATGACATTGATAATGATTATGATGATAATGATGAGTGCGGTGAAGATAATAGTGTAAATAATAGTATTGATAATTTTGCTCGGAAAGTTGTGAAAAAGAGACCAAGTAATATTAATTATGATAATAATGATAAAGAATATGAATATGACGAGATAAAAAATATTAAAGTAAATAATATAAATGATGCTTTAAAAATTTTATTCAAAGGTATAAAGTCATAAATGTATAGTTATATATTTGATAAAGAAACTGGTGGTATCTTGCTTACACCAGAACATTCTAAAATGAGTAAAGAGCCAAGACCTGTTTATTATAAGGAACTTGATTTGCTGGGTTTTGACAATTATTTTGATTATGAAAAAAATGATGAAAAGCCTTATATGATTGCTGAAATGACAAATTACTATTATAGAGGAGTACATGTAGCTAGTACCAAAGGTGGGAATATATATGAAGCTCCTACACTAATAATTACAGAAGAAGGAAAGGAAATAAAAGATAAACTAAAATTTATTGATATTAATCTAATGGTTAAAAAAAATGATGACATTTTAGAACCATTTATTAATGAAACAATAAAGAAAGTTTATAACACATATATTAAATATAAAAATAAAGTAGATGTATTTTATGTTGCTTTTAGTGGTGGAAAAGATTCTATAGTATGTCTTGATATCGTAAAAAGAGCTCTGCCATATAATGAATTTAAAGTATTATTTGGTGATACTGGTATGGAGTTCCCTGACACCTATGTTGTAGTTGATAAAGTAGAAAAAGAATGCAAAGAATTAGGAATTGAGTTTTATAGAGCAAGTTCGCATTTAAAACCAAGTGAGAGCTGGGACATTTTCGGACCGCCAGCAAATGATATTAGGTGGTGTTGCTCTGTACATAAGTCGGCACCACAAATAAATTTATTGAGAAAAATTGCTAATAAAAGACATTTTAATGGGTTTGCCTTTATTGGAGCAAGATCTGATGAGAGCGAGAAACGAAGTAAATATAAATATGTTTCATATGAAGAAAAACATATTGGACAATATAATTGTTATCCAATATTAGTGTTTAGTTCTGCTGAAATCTTTTTATATATTTATAAATTTAATTTGAATTTTAACAATTCGTATAAAATAGGAAATTCAAGAGCTGGTTGTCTTTTATGCCCTTTTTCTACAGAACATCATGAATATGTACGACTTAAATCTTATAAAAATAATGTTAGTGAATTGTTGGATAAAATTAAAAATCAGTATAGTGAAAAATACAATGATGGTAAATTGATAGATTTTATTAAACATAAAGGTTGGAAGTTGAGAAGGAGTTCAAGAGATATAAAATTAAAACCAAATTATGTTGAAAAAGATGTTAAAAAAGATACAATTATTGAAATAACTAATTCAAAAAATGATTTAGGAGAATGGATTAAAACATTTGGAATAATAGAATACGAACAAAATAATATAGCAATGATAACATCTTGGGATAATAAATTTAAATTAGAGTTGACTATTGTAAAAAACGATAACAATTATTCTATTAAATATGCTAATAAATTGGATTTAGAGTTTAAAGCATATAATAAAAAATTGAAGAACATTTTTCGCAAAACTGCAATGTGTATAAGTTGTGGAGTGTGTGCATCTAATTGTGAATATGGGGCAATAGAAAGTGTTGATAATAGAATAATAATAGATTCAAAATTGTGCATTCATTGTATGAAATGTAATGATGATATTCAAAGTGGATGTTTAATATATAATTCATTAAAAGAAGTAAAAGGAGATGGAAAAGTGTCAAATATTAAATCGTTAAATCGTTATAACACGCATGGGCCATTATTAAAATGGTTTGAAGATTTGAAAAAGTATGATAATTTAGATACATTTT
Organism: Lachnospiraceae bacterium; assembly: GCA_017449075.1. Classification (GTDB taxonomy): domain Bacteria; phylum Bacillota; class Clostridia; order Lachnospirales; family Lachnospiraceae; genus UBA3633. The sequence continues at coordinate 33,465 of JAFSKG010000045.1, read as the reverse complement.
TAAATAATACAGAGTTGGGAATTAAGCAAAAATCTAACTTTATAAAATTTTTACGTGACTGTCAAGTTGTAAATGTAAAAAATATAGAATTGAAACTCTATAAGGCATTTAAGGATTATGATTTAACAGATTTACTTTTATGGGGAATATTATATATTAATTGTGTATATAATTCAGAACCAGTGAAATGGTTTATAAATAATTATAAGTACAATTCTTTGACTACAAAAGATAGTATTACAAATGAAATAATTTATGTTACAGATGATACATCAAAAGATAATAGAGTGCCTAAAGATGCGGTAAGAGACTTGATAAGAATTTTCAAATTGCCGTTCTCAAATTTAGGTTTAGCAACAGTTATATGTGATGATGAAAAAGATAATGAAATTAGTATTGTCCGTTGCAAATGGGAGAATCCCATCCCAGAAGTAATTTTATTTTCGCTATATAAATATGCTGAGCATTGTGGTGATTATGATGAGAAAACAAATGCATGTAGTAATTTATTTAGTGAGTTTACTCTATCAAGACTTTACGATGAAGAGTTAGAGCAAGAAGGAATTAGTCCTTATAAAATATTTGGAGTAGAAAAAGAAGATATGAAAGCTATAATAAATGGTTTGTCTATTAAGTATCCAGATTATATTAATTGCTCATTTACTTTTGATTTGGATAATATTAATTTAAATAAAGAGATGAGGTCTAACAATGTATTAGATATGATTATGGGGGAATAGTATGTCAGATGTGAATTATAATCAGTATTTAAAAGTAAACAAAAATTTTGACCCAGTTTTTAAACCGGATGCAATGCATAGCGATGATGAGATTATTGAATTTTATCCACATAAGTCGTTTATAGATATGATTAAAAGAGTTTATGAAAGTTTTGTAAATCGCTCAAAATCTATTTGGGTGTCTGGAAGTTATGGAACAGGAAAATCATATGCTAGCTGGACACTAAAGAGGTTGCTTGAAGTTGACGAGAATATACTAAATACTTATTATGATAAATATAAAAATTTAATAGATAATAATATAAAAGATAAAATTAAATTTTTAAGAGATAAGAATGTTATAGTTATTACAAGGACAGGAACTTCGAACATTGATAGTGATAGTGCACTATGTTATGGAATACAAGAAAGTGTTGCAAAAGCATTAAAAGAAAAAGGTTTAAAATATGAGAATAGTTTAAAAGATTTGATAATAAATAAGTTTGAAAAAGATGAGATATTTGCAAATTCATTTGATAGTTATATAGAAAAAGAATATAAAAAATTATTCGGTGGAGATAAGGTAAAAGAATTACTTGAAAAATTAAAAAATGATGAAGACAAATCAGTAGAAATAATTATATCAAATATATTAAGAATAGCAAAAGATAAAGGATTAAATGTTATTTATATTGATGTAGATTTGTTGAAAAATTGGCTAGCAAAAGTTATTGAAGATAATAAAATTTCAATTTTATTTATTTGGGATGAATTTACAGAATATGTTATAAATAACTCAACGAGACTGTCAGGATTTCAAAGTATTGGAGAACTCATATCTCGTATAAATTTTGCTATTATGGTCATAACACATAAATCGCCAACTCAAATTGTATCAGATAATGATACGGGAAAGAAAATATCTGATAGATTTAATACAGATTGTATAATACAGTTGCCAGAAGAACAGGGAATAAAATTAATGGCATCGGCAATTAATGTTGTAGAAGATAATAAATATAAAAAAGAGTGGGAAGCATATTCAGAATCTTTGTTAAATCGTGTTAAAAATCTATGCTATGAATTATCACAACATGTAAAAATATCTGAGGAAGAATATAGAAAGGTTTTGCCACTTCATCCTTATGCAATACTTGTGATAAGAGTTATAAGTGAAAATTTTGGTTCAAATCAAAGATCTATGCTTGATTTTATGAAAGCAAGTTCTGATAAAGAAAATAAAAAAGGATTTGTGTGGTTTATCGAAAACTTTGGTCCTATGGATAATGAAAATCCATTTTTGACAGTTGATTTAATATGGGATTATTTTTACACAACAGGAAAAGATAAATTGGATGATGATACAAAAAACATATTAAGTTATTATGATAGTGTAAATCCAGATAACAAAAATGATAAAATTGATAAATATCAAAGAAGAATATTAAAAACCATTCTTTTATTAAATGTAATACAAAATAAAATGGGGCAACAAGAAAACTATTATACAGCAAATATGAAAAATATTAAAAACGCTTTTGTTGGAACAAATGTAGAAGACGAAGTAGAAATATCAATCAATAAACTTATTAAAGACAATATAATAAACAAAATTCCTGTAAATGGAGTAGATAGATATAGTGCTATGATTGGAACAGGAAGTGAAACAGAAATTGAAAAAGAAAAAGAAAAAAGTATAAACAAATTTAAATATACAAATGAAGTTTTATCTATAATACAAGATGAGGATAAAAACTTTAAATTTGATGCATCTTCATTTTTAAATTCTAAATACAATCTAATAATAACTGATGTAAGTAAATTTAAACAACAGTTGCAATCAAATGATGGAAAAGATAATGTTTTGCTAGTATTGGCATATAATGAAGACGAGCATAAAAAATTATTAAATGATAATTCAATAGAAAAATTATTAGAAAATTATAAATCAACTATAATCATTGATGCTACAAAAAATTTTGCAACTGAAGAAGAAAAAGGCAAATTTATTGATAACTGGACTAGACATGTATATCAGTTAAATAAAGACAAAGATCAAAGCCGAATATATAAAGCAAATTATACCAATAATCTTAAAACATGGATAAATAAAATTGAGAATGGCGATTTTATTTTATATTATTATAGTGAAGACAATGGTATTGAAATGCAAAAAATCAATTCATTTAAAAATTTATTAAAAAGTATAAATGAATTAGTCGTAAATATGTATCCATTGGGGCTTGAAAAAATACAAGAAATTGATAAGTTCCAAGGTGGTGATATACATAAAAATATAAAACAAGCATCTATAGTTCAAGGCATTAATGGTGATTTTAGAGGATCGCTACAAGCTGTTGGTGACATTGCAAAAGTAAAAGATGATGAAAGATACTTTATTAATAAACCTGATTTTATTGTATCAAAAATAAAAATCAAGATTGACGAATTTATTATTGCTAAGTTAAGTGATGGAAGTAAGGAAGTCACATTGTCTGAAATTTATAGATTTTTATATGACAAACCATTTGGATTTAGAAATGAGGGGGCATACGGTTTTTATATAGGATTTTTATTAAAAGAATATGTTAAATCAAATGAATATAAATTTACAGACAGCGCCAATCAATATTTTGAATTATGCGATGAAAATGCTGGCGCATTTGCTACAAGCTTTATTGATGTTATACAAGAAAGAGGAAATTATGAAAATGCTAAAATTGTTGCAGAACCTGATGAATTGAAAAAGCTATTCGAAGTTGTAAAAAGGACATTTAACTTATCAAAATGCAATAATATTGGTGATTTAAGAGATGGCCTTAGAAATAAAATGAGGGAATATAACTATCCATTATGCTATGTTGAATACTCTAAGACATTCGAAAAGTTAAATAAAAAAGAAGAATTAGTAGAAATAATTAAAGATTTGATGTCATTGTTAAACAATAATGATAAAAAATCCGAAAATTCTATTGGTATTGAAATAGGTGCAAAGCTTGTAAGAGATGAAAAATTAGTAGATGAGTTTATTAAACTATTTGAAAAAGAGAATGTTGTCAATGGCATACAAGAATATATAAAAGAAAATGAAACAAAGATTATTGATTTGTCTAAAAAAATACAAGACGAAGGGCTTTACCTTGAATTGTTAAAGAACAAATTTACTGAGGACGGAAACTGGCTTTGGCTTAAAGAAACAGCAGACGAACAGATAAAACTTACCCTTATAGAATTAAAAATAATTGATGAAAGCAATGAATTATTGTCTTTAAGAAATAATTCATTGAAAGGTACTACAGATTCTTGGCTAAAAGAAATTAGTAATTTGGCGATACCTTTTGATTTAATTAAAGACCAAATAAAAAATGAAAACCAAAATCTTTATGAATTTTTAGATGAGTTATATTCTTTATACAAAAATAGAGAATTAAAAATGCCACAAATTAAACCATTTTATGAAAAGTTTTGTAAAGCAAAGGGTGCTTATGAGAAATATAGAACAAATGAAAATGCCATAGAGATATTTAATAAAATATTTGATAGCAAATTGTCTGATTTTTCATGTGATGATAAAAAAGAGATATTTGCATTGTTGCAGAAAGGCTTTGCAATGAATAAATCAGACTGGAGTCAAAATACAATTAATAGAATCAATGAGTATAAAGCTAATAAAAAGAAGCTACAACTAATAAGTAAGTTTAAAGAAATTACTAAATATGAAAACCCTAAAACATTTGAAATTAGCAAAAAGACACCTATTTTAATATTTGCAAAAGATGATGATAAAGATATTGCTAAAAAGGCACTTGATATTATTAACGGCAATGGAGATGCAAGTGACGAAGAAATTGAAAAATATATAAAATATATTGAAAAAGAAGAATTTTTGCTTAAACTTAACGATGATGATTATATAAATCAAATTTTTAAGAATAAGTTTTTAAGTGAATATTCTTTAATACTTGACAATGTTGATGAAGTTCGTGCTTACTTATATAATAACAATCCTAATGTAGCAACTTGGTATTCTGATTATCATTCAACATTAAATAAAATAAGACAAATGGCAGAAACAAAGTATATAGAAAAAGATTATAAGAAAGTTTATGAAAAAATAGATAAAATGTCAGATGCTGATGCAAAAAAATATTTAAAGGAGCTTATACAAGATAAAATGGAAGTAGGTATTAGTATAATGCAGCATAATAAATAAATGGAAAAATTAAATTTTGAAAAGGTGAGAGAATTTATATCTAATGTATTTAATGACAATGTTAAAAAGATTGTCATAATGAATTTTAATGATAAAAAGCACATAAAAGAAATTATTGATTACTATAAAAACATAAACATTAATATCAGCAACCTATCTGACAAATGTAATGAAGACTATTTATTAAATGTTTATAGTTTTGTTAATTATATACAAAATATTCATAATAATAGTATTATATATGGTTTTTCCACTCATTTTAAATTACAAGGTAAAGAAGCATTAAATAGGATAATAACAGATTTGGCAGAAGATAGGGTGTATCAAATTAATGGGAAAATAATATTCGTAGTTTATGATTTTGAAACACAATTAGAATATTTGATAAGAAAAAATCAAAGGGTAATTAACAATATTGTTTTTGTTAATGACAGATATATAGAAAATAGATTATTTTTTTCTAAACAAAAGATTTTAAATACATCTTTTGTGGAAATAGCCGGTTTAAATAATATTGGCGAATTTGAAGTTATAGATAATGACTGTGTATGTGTGTCAAATAATATTGATACACTTAATGATGATTTTTCATTAATTAAATATGAGATATATAAACAAGATATATATAAAGAGTTTTATGATAAGTTTGCTATAAAAGTAGACAAACGATTTAATCAAGAAGAAATATTAACAAGCATAATCAAAAGTTATTCAAAAAATGAATTAGACATATTTAAAAAAGATATTATAGAAAATATAAATACTGATAACATCATTAATTTGTTGTTAGAGTATGATGGTGTACAAAGCTATTTGTTTTTGATTATAGTCAAAGAATATTTTAATTTACAAAATAAAAATACATATTTAGACTTGGCTTTAAAAGATGTATTCTGCACAACTTCTGTGGTTGACAACATATATTGTTATATAAAAAATATAGACATTAAAGAGGATTCATTTGCAAAATACTATAATGAGAGATATAAAATATTTAAGAAAGTTGATACTGAATATTTAGATAGCATATCTTTCAACTATTATAATAGTTTGATAGATAAAGACAAAAATTTAATTTACTATTTGTCAGATTTGACAATTCTTGAAAAAGAAAAATTAATAGATTGTATTTGCGAAAATTGCATTGATGAAATTGATAAGAATTTGCTAAATGTACTTAAGAATAATTATTATGAATTGTATTATTACTTAACTATTGATAAAGAATATATTGTTAGTGGGATTGAGAAAGACTTTATAAATAAGTATTTAAAGTTATATAAGGAGCAGAAAGTTATAAATAAAACAAATGAAGGTTTTATTTCCATGGTAGATAATATCTCAATGAAATATGACATGATTAGAAATATAGACCCGAGAAAAACTATCCTTTTATCTTTAAACATCGATAAAGAAAGAGATATCATTGTATTTTATGATGCATTGGGCATTGAATTTATTAATTATATTTTGTGTTTGAGTGAGGATAAACAAATATATAGCAAGGCATATATAGGAAGAGCTAGTTTGCCAACTGAAACTAAATATAATAAAGATTTTTTAGATTTTGCAAATAATTATACTAAGTATAGTGATATTGATAAAATTGTTCATGAAGAATCACAAGATAGTATGGATACAAAAACAAAAAAACCATATTACATAATAAAACAGTTAGATTCTATCAAAAAATCAATAAATCAAATTAAGAAAAATTATTTAAGCAGTGGCAAATATAAAAACGTGTATATAGTTGCAGACCATGGAGCAACAAGAATTCCTAAAATATTTGATAATAAAAAAACTTATGAGGGGGAATTTATTGGGGAATCAGGTGGAAGATATACAAAATATGAGGAATCGCTAAAAGATATTAAAGCAATATGTAGAGTCGAGCAAGATGGGATAGAATATGCGGTACTTTCCAATTATGACAGATTTAAAGGTGGTAGACTTATTGGAAATGAAGTTCATGGTGGAGCAACACTTGAAGAAACCCTAGTTCCTATCATTAAACTATCATTAAGTAAAGATGATGCTAAAATAAAATTGACCACGGAAAGGACTGTTAAGATAAGAAATAATAAAAAATTTGACATAGTAGTATGTGCAGATAATAAAATTAATGACTCTAGTTTTAAACTAATAACAAATAAAAGTGCTTATGAACCTAATACTGTGAGTATAGAAAATACAAATGACTTTTATAAATACATTTTACATTTTAATGAGTTTAAATATAGTGAGACAGGAACTTTTGATTTACAAGTGTATGAAAAATCAAAAATAATTGATAGTATTCAAATCATATTTACAAGAGCTGGAATTACAAAAAATGAAGATGAAGATTTTTAAAGGAGAAATTATATGAATAATGATAAAGAGTACGATGGTTTATTTGATGAAGATATTGATGTTGTATCTAATAATGATACTAAAGATGATTTAAATACTGAGGACATTTCTTCTGATAATGTCGATAATGCAGAAGACAATCAAGATAAACAATATAAAGAAGACAAATTAAAAAGAAAAGAGAGAGAAGATAAACTATTGAAAGTTTTTGGTACTGAAATGACGGTGCACAAAAATTTGAAGAAAACTAGTTTTTTTAAGTCCTACAACATCCCATCATTTTTAAGAGACTGGCTTCTTGAAAAGTTTAGAGATGGAGATGATTTTGATAGTGATGGAATAAAAGAATATATTAAAAGTCACATTCCGAATAAAGAAGGATTTTTTGTTATTAAAGATAAAATAATGAAGTCAGCAGAACTTGCAAAAATTCTTACACGTGTTGGAGTTGATTTAGATGTCTTGACAAATAAAAATAGGTTTTCAATGCCAGAATACGGAATATCTGAGAATGAAACAAATATTAATGAGCATGTATGGAATAATATTAAAGATTCGTTTATATCTGGTAAAGAAGTTTGGGGGATGGCTACGCTTGGTTATCGACAACCAGATGAGAATGCTAAACCTAAAATTAAAGGTGCAATAACATTAGAAGATTTTAAGTTATTTAATAAATATAGTGTTGATTTAGAAGATTTTAAAGAATATAGAAAAGAATTTACTATAAATGAGTGGATTGATGTGATAATTAGTGCAATTGATTATAATCCCGAAGGTTATGAAAACGATATAAACAAACTAACGGTAATAAAAAGACTTTTGACATTTGTAGAAAAGAGATTGAATATTGTTGAACTTGCTCCAAAAGGAACAGGAAAATCATATTTATTTGGTTCGTTAAGTAAATACGGACATCTTAATTCAGGAGGAACATTATCAAGAACAAAAATGTTTTATGATAGAAGCAAAAAACGAGATGGATATATTATTAATAGTGACTTTGTGGCACTTGATGAAATACAATATACAGGTTTTACTAATGTTGATGAAATGAGACAAGCTTTACAAGGGTATATGGAGCAGGGGCAAGTTGGTATTGATGGCCATACAATCATTGCTGATGCAGGAGTAATTATACTTGGTAATATTGATCAAAGTGTTTGGGATATAAATAAAAATATGTTTATTCAACTCCCAGAAGCATTCAAGTCAAGTGCATTATTAGATCGTTTTCATGGATTTATTGAAGGTTGGCTTATCCCTAGAATGCATGAAGATTTGAAGGTTGAAGGTGTGGCATTAAATAGTGAATACTTTACTTGTATAATGCACGAAATGAGATCTGATGCGAATTACAGGAAAATAGTTGATGAATTGATTGTGGTACCAACAAATGCCGATACAAGAGATACAGAATCAGTAAAAAGAGTTGCAACAGCATTTTTAAAACTGTTATTTCCAAATTCTACGGATTCAAAATATGTTAATAGAGAAATGTTTAATAAATATTGCTTGGAACCAGCAATTAGAATGAGAGGAATAATAAATAAACAAAATGGTTTTATTGATACAGAATTTAAAGATAAAATAATGGCAAATTATAGTTTATGTGAATATGATGATGAAATTAAAGAAAAATATGAAAAAGATAATTTTAAGTTTAAAGATAAAGAAGGATTAAGTTTTTATGAAAGTGGTGAACTTATAAATGAAAAAACAAATTGATTGTAAATATTGTAATAAGAAAAAATTATCAAAAGATGAAATTGGGCTAAATAAAAAATTGCTTGGGGAAAAAATTAGTTATTATCTTTGCTTAAAATGCTTAGCAGAGGAATTGGAAGTAACCGAAGAAGATATGTTGTATAAAATAGAAGAATATAAGGAAGATGGGTGTAAGTTATTTAGCTAATGAATAGAAATAAAAAAATTATATATTTTGATAATGCGGCTACAACAAAAATAAGTACATTCGCATTAAATGAGATGAAATCTTACATATATAGTGATTATGGTAATCCTTCTGCTTTATATGATTTAGCTAAAAAGAACAGAAGTAAAATTGAAGAGTGCAGAAGAGCAATTGCTAAAATAATTGGAGCAAGTGCAGAAGAAATAATATTTACTTCAGGTGGAAGTGAGAGTGATAATTTAGCCATAAAAGGGATATATTTAAGTAAACTGACAGAGAATAAAAATGCTAAATATAATATTGTAACCTCTAAAATAGAGCATAAAGCAATATTGAATTCATGTGAAATTGTAAAAAAATTAGGTTGTGAAGTTAGATATGTTTCTAATGATAGTAATGGCATAATAAATATAAATGAGTTATCTAATTTGATTGATAAAAATACAATATTGTGTAGTATTATGACTATAAATAATGAGCTTGGAACATTAGAACCATTAAATAATATTGTAAAAATATGTAAAAGTAAAAAAATATTATTTCATACTGATGCTGTGCAGGCAATTGGTCACTTGAATATTAATGTAAAAAAAATAGGAATAGATTTATTGTCAGCATCAGCTCATAAATTTAATGGTCCTAAAGGTATTGGCTTCATATATAAAAGAAAAGGAATAAAGATAGCATCATTAATAAGTGGAGGAAGTCAAGAGTATGGCTTACGTGCTGGAACTGAAAATGTTGCAGGAATAGTTGGAATGGCTACAGCATTGGAAGAAAATATAGGCAATATAAACAAAAATGAAAATTATATTACAAAACTAAGAAATCATTTGATTTTTGAATTAGAGAGGTTACGGGAAAGTGATAAAGATTTTGATTACAGGTATAATTGTAAAATAGAAAATAGTTTTTATAGTCATTTAAATATTTCATTTAAATGTTTAGAAGCAGAGAATGTTGTAAATATATTGAATTTACATAATATATGTATTTCAAGTGGATCTGCTTGTAATTCAAAATCACGAGTTGTGTCGCATGTTTTAAAGGCAATTAAATGTCCTAAAGAATATATTAATGGTGCCATTAGAATTACTTTAAGTAAGTATAATACAAAAAAAGAAATAGATATATTTGTAAAAGAATTATATAATATAATAAAAAAAATCAATCAAAGGAGATGATACAAGTATATGAAAGAAATAGAATACAAAATAATTAGAAAAATTGGTCAAATTGGAAATAAAGGCGAGTGGAAATTGGAATTAAATATAATTTCTTGGAATAAACAAGATAAGAAGTTTGACATAAGAAAGTGGGATAACAATCACATAAAAATGTCAAAAGGCATAACTTTAACAAAAACTGAACTTATCAATTTAAAAGAATTGTTAAACAGTATTAATATTGATGAAGTCTATAGTGATGATAAAACAGAAGAAAACGATGAAGTTGATGGTATCTTTGATGAGACGTAAAAACAATCAATAATATAAGTAGGATGAGGATGGAAATTTTATGGGTAAAGTATTAGAACACCAAAATGAATTTGAAGTTAAATTAAGAGAACTTATATCAAATAACGATGGTATAAGTTATGTTAGTTCTGCCAAATCAAAATATATCGCTATTAAATATTATGATAGAGTGCTTTTAACTATATATTTTAGGGCGTCAGAAATTAGAATATATATTAATAAGAATAATAATAATTTGGATTTTTATAGTAAGTTGTTGAGCGAGGGCAAGGTATATCAGCACGATACAGCTGATGAAAACAATGCAAAAGATAAATTTGCATTCTATGTTAATGAAAAGCACGAAGAAGAGGTTATAAATAGATTTATTGAACGAGCTGATGTATGATAGTATCAAAAAGTTTATTATAGTATTTATATTTTGCCTTTGCTCCGTAACTGTCGCAAAAGCCAGATTAGAATACAATCCCATTATGGATTGGTATTATTGGGTGGAAGAAACTGAATCTGAGACATATAGATATCATGAAGATGATACATCTGATGAAGAAGTTACTGATAGTTCTTCAAGTAAAAAGCAGTATAATAGCAATTTTGATTTAAATGATGATTTTATACGAAATATGCAGGATATTCGAACTCGACAATTTAGAGTTATTGGTGCTGTAACTGCAAATGGCAAAGTATATTATAAAAATAATGATGGTTCATTTCATAGAGGATGGAAAGAAGAAGGCGGGTATTGGTATTATTTTGACCCTACTGACTTAGCACTTGTGACTACTGCACTTAAAGATATAGATGGCAAAGTTTATTATTTTAATAACTATGGTCAGATGATGGCAAATACGGTAATTGAGATTGCAGGATACAAAATCAATATAGATGGCAATGGCTGGTGCTCGGTAATAGAATAAAATGATTGTGATGAGGGCGGGTGAACCGCTCTTTTTATGACATAAAGTGAGTGTAAAAATATGAAAATTTGCCAAAAAGTCGCTAGTAAAATATGGAATTACTATCACAAAGGTAAAATAAGCATTGACAATGAATAACACATATGTTACAATATATGTACATAGGAGGATAGGTGTATGAATAGCGGTACTTTTACATTTAGAATAGATGAAAAGCTGAAGCGAGAAGCGACAAGCTTATATGAAAGTCTTGGGATGAGCTTGTCGTCAGCAATTAATATTTTTTTGAAACAATCAGTGTTAAAAAAGCGATTCCCATGCTCTATAGACTTAGAAGTTATGGATGACTATAAGAAAACCTATCCAAAAGGTTTCTTTGAGTTATTTGGGTCAGGTAAAGATTTAGACATAGAAGAGCCTAAGGAATTACAATTTAAATTTGACAAGAGAGAAGATGTGTAATGAAATATTATTTAGATACAAATACAATTATATATGCCATTAAAGGAACTTACCCTAACATAGTAGAACATTTTAAGATGACACCAAAAGAATCAATCGTTATCCCACAAATCGTGATTGCAGAGATTGAATATGGTGCACAAAAAAGTTCGAATTATGAAAAAACTATAAAAAAATATAATGATTTTACTTGCAATTTCGATGTGGCTTGTTTTGATAAAAAAGCGGCAGAGGCTTATGGGGTGATAAGAAGTCAATTGGAAAGAGAAGGGAAGTTAATTGGACCAAATGACTTGATAATTGCATCTATAGTTGTAGCAAATAAAGGTGTACTCGTAACTCATAATGTTAATGAGTTTGAAAGAATAAAAGACATTCAAATCGAAGATTGGACTAAGTAAAATAAGGGCGTGTGACCGCTCTTTTTAATAGTTAAAAAAATTAGCATTTGAAGGTGGAAAAATGGGTGTGAGAGACGAGAAGATTTCATTAAATTTTCACTTACACAAAAAATTTTAATTTGTTATAATGGTGGTATATTTTAGAAAGGAGATTTAGTTAGTTGTCAAATCTAAGATTTAACAACAGATAGAAATTGATATGAAAAGAAAAATTAGTGGCATTTTAATACTAGTTGCCATGTCCCTACTTGCATCTTGTGCAAGTTCAAAAGTTGCTAACACTGATCAAAATGTTGGAGAAACAAAAAAAGAAGAGAAAAATGAAAATGTTGAAGCATTAAAGGCTTTAGACTATGTTGAAGGTATTGCGAATAAAAACATTGACCCAAAAATTTACCTTGATTATGAGGCTGGAATAAATGCAAAAGTTTATAAATGGATTAAAAGTGACGATGGCAAATATTATACATTTGCATATATTGATGAGAGCGGTGAGCCTGTAAAATCAGCTGAAGCTGCTATCAATGTCGGTGCAAACAATAAAGAAAGTATTGATAATGGTAAGAGTGGCAACGGATCACAAGGTGGAAGAGCCGAAGGCGGTATGCCAAATGCTATGCCGGGTGGCATGATGGAAATGATGAGAAAAAATGCAGAGGTGTTAAGAGGTGTATACATCAATGCAAATATTACTAATTTAAATAATCAAACAATGCTTATCTATGCACCATCTGAATATTTTGATGTAGATGATGAAGGAAATGTCAAAGGCATAAATTATGAAAATACTAAAAATGGTTACACTGCAAAAACTGCTCCGATAGTATTTCTAAATGAATGCGGTGGTTGGAGGTCAAGTTCTCCAAGATCATGTGAGACTTCTTACATTGATGAAGGTTTTGTGTATGTGACATGCGGAGCAAGAAGTAGAGATGCGATGAATGATGACAACACTCTTCACACAGGAAAAGCTCCTATGCAAATGGCAGATTTAAAATCAGGAGTTATAGAACTTAGAGCAAATGATAAAGTTATACCGGGTGATAAAAATAAAATAATTTCTATCGGTACTTCTGGTGGTGGACAAATGAGTTCTATTTTTGGAGCATCTGGAGATATGAAAGAATATTATCCATATATGTATGATGCTGGCACACTTGGTGTTACAAAAAATTCAGATGGAACTTATGACAGTGTATTTAAGGATAACATATTTGCAGCTCAAAATTATTGCCCGATAGCTGACATTGAAAATGCAGATTTAGCTTATGCTTGGTGGTGGGTAGATTTGGTTGACGATGGCGGCATTTACAATGGAAACATTACTGATTTTGAGAAAAGGCTTCAAGAGTTGGAAGCAAATGCATACATAGAATATTTAAATTCTCTGAAACTAAAAGATGAAGCTGGAAATGACTTAACTTTGACTGGACTTAGAAGTGGAAGTTACTATGATGCAATTTTAAATAATATTTCGGAAGCATTAAATCAATATGTGGCTAATGGGGAGCTTGATGTTGAAGCCACTTATGGAGATTATAGTAATTGGCTTACAAAAGACAAAGATGGAAATTATCAAGTGACTGATATGAAGGGATTTATGATTGGAACAGGACTTGTAAATAGCAGAAATAAAGCAATTCCAGGATTTGATGCTAAAGATAAGTCGGCAGAAAACAATGCATTTGGAAGAGCAGAAGTTGATACAGTGCATTTTTCTAAATCTGTTGCAACTATTATGAAAAATAATTATGAAGAGTTGTCAAAACTTGATGGATTTGATAAAGAACAAGTTGATGCATACATAGAAGATGCTATTGATGGAAATGATGCAAGCCTAATAAGCAATCAGACAGCACTTTTAAATGCAACACACATCCTACTTGGCACAGATGGATTAAAAGCAGTCAATCCTGTGAAATATTTTAGAAATAGAAGTGGCACAGCAGATCAACATACATCATTTGGAATAGGATTTAACATACTTACAGCAGCGAGAATGAAAGGAATAGATGTTGATTATAGCCTAGTATGGAATATGACCCACGGATCAAATGAAGGAACAACAACTGGGACTTTTATTGATTGGGTAAACAAGATTTGTAAGTAAATTCACAGACAAATTGATAGAACATTTAATTTATAATTAAAAAGAAGCCAATTGTGGCTTCTTTTTTATTCTCCTAGATAAGAAGATTTTATAACCGGGTCATTTAATAATTCTTTTGGATTTCCTTCTTTAACTATCTTACCTGTCTCAAGAACATATGCCTTACTTGCTATTGATAGAACCTTTTTGGCATTTTGCTCTACAAGTAAGATTGACACGCCTTCTTTATGAACTTCTTCAATTATATCAAATATTGTATTTACGTAGATAGGAGAGAGTCCCATAGATGGCTCGTCGAGGAAGAGAAGTTTTGGTTTTGACATAAGTGCTCTTCCAACTGCAAGCATTTGTTGCTCGCCACCTGATAGAGTTCCTGCAAGTTGTTTAGATCTCTCTTTTAGTATAGGGAATTTCTTATAAACATTTTCTAAACTCTCATCAATCTCATCTTTTGAATTTCTTGTAAATGCTCCGAGTTTTAGATTTTGAAGGACTGATAGTTTTGCAAATATTCTTCTTCCCTCAGGCACATGTGCGATGCCACTATATACTAATTTGTGATTCAAGTGATGTGAGATATCTTTGCCATCGTATTTTACTTTACCAGTCTTAAGTGGAACTATGCCAGTTAAAGTTTGAAGGATGGTTGTTTTACCTGCACCATTTGCTCCAATCAAAGTGACTATATCACCTTCGTCTACTGTGAAACTAATATCTTTTACTGCATGTATCATACCGTAGTATACATTCATTTTTTTTACATCTAATAAAGCCATTTTATTCTCCGAGATATGCTTTGATAACTTCCTTATTCTTTAAAACTTCATTTGTTTCACCTTGAGCCAAAACTTTTCCGAAGTTTAGAACAGTGAGTTCTTCGCATATTCCTTTTACGAGTTTCATATCGTGTTCTATAAGTAGCACTGTCATATTGAACTTATCTCTTATAAGTCTGATAGTATTCATAAGTTCTTTAGTTTCATTTTCATTCATACCAGCAGCAGGCTCATCAAGTAATAAAACTTTAGGATTAGTTGCTATGGCACGAGCTATTTCAAGTTTTCTCTGTTTGCCGTATGGAAGGTTAGCTGACTTCATCATAGCGTCATTTTCAAGATTAAATACTTTAAGTAGTGCCATTGCCTCTTCGTCCATAAGTGCTTCATACCTATGGTATCTTGGAAGTCTAAGTATTCCTGAAATTGTAGAATATCTATATTTATTTTGCAGTGCTATTTTTACATTGTCGTGAACTGTAAGTTTATGGAAAAGTCTTATGTTTTGAAAAGTTCTTGCAATTCCCATCTTATTGATTTCAATAGTATTTTTTCCATTGATTTTATTTACACCGTTTAACATGATAGTGCCAGAAGTTGGTTTATATACGCCAGTTAATAGATTAAATATAGTAGTTTTACCAGCACCATTTGGTCCAATGAGACCATAGAGTTCGTTTTCTCTTATTGATAAGTTAAAGTTTTCAACTGCATGAAGACCACCAAACTGAATTGAGAGGTTTTTCACAGAGAGCATAATATTTTCTTTCATCTATTCGCCCTCCTTGCTGAATTTCTTTAGTGTTACAGCCTTTAGATTTTTAATTATTGGAAATTTATTTTTTAAAACTTCCATATATTGTTTCATCGCTGGAGCTGATGTAAATATCATAACAACTATCAATACGATAGAATAGATAAGCATTCTAAAGTCTGAAAGACCTCTGAGCATCTCAGGTAGAAGAGTCAAAACTACTGCAGCAATTATAGAGCCTCTGATTCTTCCCATTCCACCAAGAACAACGAATACAAGAATTGTAATAGACATATTGTATCCAAAGTTTTTTGGAAGAGCAGTGAGAGTGGTTAAGTTGTGCGCATATAGAACTCCAGCTACACCAGCCATACTGCTTGCTATGGTAAATGCTATGAGTTTATATTTTGTGGCGCTTATTCCAACTGATTCGGCTGCGATAAGATTGTCGCGAAGTGCTTTTATATTTCTACCAGTTCTTGAATTTACTAAGTTTAAAATTATCGTTACTACTATAATAAGTAGTATTACACCTGCAGTAAATGAAGAGTAGTGTGGTGTGCCTGTGATACCTTGCGCACCTTTTATAACTACAAATCCTTTATCTGATAAACCAAGTGCCATTGTATTTTTTAGTGAAAAGTGGGCTCCGTTCTCGTCAAAGCCAAGATAAATTGCATTTGCAATATTTTTTATAATTTCACCGAAAGCAAGAGTGACAATAGCAAGGTAGTCGCCTTTAAGTCTTAAAACAGGAATACCGATTAAAAGACCTGCAAAACCTGCAGTGACTGCTCCGATAAGTATTGCTATGATAAATAAATATAATCCTTCGACACCAAGAAATTTCATGTATCGTGTAAATACTGCACTAGTAAATGCTCCCACACACATAAATCCTGCATGACCAAGACTTAACTCGCCACTTATTCCTACGACTAAGTTAAGTGAAACTGCAAGTATTGAATATGTGCAAAATGGAACAAGTAAGCCATTTAAAAGTGAAGATATCTTTCCTTGATAAGAAAGAAACATGACAATAGCATAAGCAATGACTATCATGAGATAAATGCTTAAATTATATCTTGCTTTCTTTTGCCTTTTTAATTTGAAATAATCCATACTATACTTTCTCTATATTTGATTTGCCAAGTATTCCTGATGGTTTTACAAGAAGCATTATAATCAAAACTGAAAATACTATCGCATCAGATAACTGGGCAGAAATATATGCCTTAGATAAATTTTCAAGGACTCCGAGAATAAGTCCTCCAATAAATGCACCAGGTATAGAACCGATGCCACCGATAACGGCTGCAACGAATGCTTTGATACCAGGCATAGCACCTGTTGTAGGAGTTAGAGTTGGGTAAGCAGAACAAAGTAAAACTCCAGCAAAGGCAGCTAAAAATGATCCTATGGCAAATGTCATTGCAATAGTTCCATTTACATTTATACCCATAAGAGTACTTGCACTTCTATCTTCAGAAACTGCAAGCATCGCTTGACCCATTTTTGTTTTATTGATAAATGTTGTGAGTGCAAGCATTATAACTATACAAAGAGTTATGGTTACTATACTTTCACTAGAAATTATTAGTTGTCCACCAAAGAGTTTTAGTGGAGGAATAGTAACAATACTCTTGAAACTTTTAGTATTTGCTCCAAATATAAGTAGTGCAATATTTTGCAAAAAATAAGAGACGCCAATTGCAGTTATAAGAACTGCGAGTGAGTTTGCTCCTCTTAGTGGTTTATAGGCAATTCTTTCTATAATAACACCTATAAATGTGCAACAAATAGCTGCAAGCAATACACTTATAATTGGATTAATACCCATTTGACTCATAAAAACAAAAGTGATGTATGATCCAATCATTAACACATCACCATGTGCAAAATTAAGCATTTTGGCTATACCATAAACCATGGTATAGCCAAGTGCTATAATTGCATATATTGATCCGAGACTAAGCCCGTTTACAAAATATGTTAAAAAATCCATAATTAATTTGCTAATACATAAGCACCATCTTTGATTACAACTGCTTTTGGTGTCTTATTTGGTTCTCCGTTTGATTTCCAGCTAATGCTATCACCAGTTAGACCTTTAAGTGTGATAGAAGTCATAGCTGATTTTACAGCATTGCAAATGTCTGAAACAGAACTTGCTGGTGTTACATTTGCCTTCTCAATTGCAAGCTTAAGTGCATATGCACAGTCATAAGAGTCAGCTGCGAATTGGTTAGGAATCTCGCCATGTCTCTTTTGATATTCACCAACAAAGTTTACTGTTAAATCGTCAGTAGCATCTGCTGAGAATGGAGTAAGGAGCATAAGTCCTTCTGCAAGAGATTTGTCAAAGTTCTCAAGTGTAAGGATACCATCCATACCATCACATCCAAAGAATGTTGGTGCATATCCCATTTGCTTTGCTTGATTAAGAACAAGTGCAGCCTCTGAATAATAGAATGGTAAGAATACGAGGTCAGCATTTGCTGCTTTAAGTTTTGTAAGTTGAGTAGTGAAGTCAGTCTTAGAATCTGCAGTGAATTGCTCTTCAGCAACTACTTCAAAATTCTTTCCAGCTGCTTCTTGTACGAATTTCTCATAGATACCTGTAGAGTATACATCAGACGCATCGTAGATGATTCCTACTTTCTTTGCAAGGTTGTGGCTGTCGATGTATTGAGCTGATGCAATACCTTGGTCAGGATCTGAGAAACACATTCTGAATACATTTGGGTTTGCAGTACAATCAACTGCAGAACCAGATGGAGTAATTTGGAACATGTTGTCTGCAACTGTCTTGTCTGCAACTGCAAGACAAGGTGAAGAAGTAGTAGTTCCAATTAATAATTGCATACCCCAGTCTTTAAGTGAGTTGTAAGCATTGACAGCTTTCTCAGCATCGTGTTCGTCGTCGGCAAAATGATATTCAACTTGATAACCATTAAAACCGCCATTTGCATTGATTTCATCTATAGCTATTTTAATTCCATTTTGTACAGCTTGTCCATATACGGCTGCACCTCCAGTTATAGGTCCAATACCACCAACTTTGAATACTTGTGGTGCCTCTGTTGCTGCAGCAGTAGTCTCTGCAGTAGTGTTTGTAGCTTGCTTTTGTCCACATGCGAAAAGTGTAGTAGCAAGTGTTAAAGCAAGAAGTACAGATAAAAGTTTTTTCATATGATAAAATCCTCCTAAAAAGTTGTAGAATAAATATACTAAAAAATGGCATAAAAAACAATACTTGATATAACTTTTTGTTCAAATATATCATATAGGTATAACTAAAAGTTATATGCCTAAATGCTAATGTGTAGTATTAGCAAGCGGTTATAAAAAGTTATATGCTCTTAACCTATATAAATATTGAAATATTTGCTATAATAATAAACCTATGAACGTATTCGATTACATGGAAGAAAAGTGGAAAGAGAACGAAGCACCGCTTGCATCTCGTATGAGGCCAACTACACTTGAAGAGGTTGTAGGTCAAGAAGAAATAATTGGCGAGGGCAAACTTCTTTATCGTGCGATAAAAGCTGATAAATTAAGTTCTATAATACTGTATGGGCCGCCTGGAGTTGGGAAGACTACACTTGCAAAAGTAATTGCAAATACTACTAAGGCAAACTTCTATCAAGTTAATGCTACAACTGCAGGTAAGAAAGATATGGAAGCAGTTGTTGAAGAGGCTAAACAAAATATCGCTACCAAAGGAAGTAAGTCTATTTTATTTATAGATGAGATACACAGATTCAATAAATCGCAACAAGATTATTTACTTCCTTATGTGGAAGATGGAACGATAATTCTAATTGGTGCCACTACAGAGAATCCATATTTTGAAGTTAATAGTGCGCTCTTATCTCGTTCAAGAATATTTGAGTTAAAGCCACTCAGCAAAGAAAATATTTTAACTTTGATACATAGGACATTTGAATCTGACAAGGGAGTAAAATCATTTAATGCAAAAATAACTGACGATGCAGCAGATTTTTTGGCTAGAGTTTCAGATGGTGATGCTAGAGCAGCATTAAATGCGATTGAGCTTGCAGTTCTTACAACCGAAAAAGGAAAAGATGGTATTATCAACATAGACTTAAATGTCGCAGAACAGTGTATACAGAAGAGAGCAATAAAATATGATAAAGATGGCGACAATCACTACGATACTATAAGTGCATTTATAAAATCACTTCGAGGATCAGACCCTGATGCTGCACTCTACTATCTTGCGAAGATGCTTGCTGCTGGTGAAGATATAAAATTTATCGCAAGACGAATGATGATATCTGCATCAGAAGATGTTGGAAATGCAAATCCTATGGCAATATGTGTCGCTACATCAGCGGCTCAAGCGGTAGAAAGAGTTGGGCTTCCTGAAGCGAGAATCATCTTAGCACAAGCCGCAACTTATATCGCCTCATCTCCAAAGTCAAATGCTTCTTATCTTGGCTTAGAAAAGGCGATGGAGATAGTGAATGAAAAAGGAAATTTAACTATACCAAGTTATCTAAGAGGTACGCATAAGGGTGCAGAAAATCTTGGTAGAGGCATTGGATATAAATATGCTCACGACTATCCAAATCACTATGTGGACCAACAGTATTTGCCTGATGAGATTAAAGATGTGAAATTTTATGAGCCTACAGATATAGGTTATGAAGAAAAGATAAGAGAGTATTTTAAGAAGATTGGCAGAAAGAAATAGATAGTAAAGTGTTGAGTTTATAGTATTTTATGCTATAATAATAGTATATATTATGTAGGCATTTCCCAGATAGGGGATGCTGGTTTTTGGTATGAAAAATATATGTGGAGGTAAATATGTTAGTTACAACAAAAGAAATGTTTAAAAAAGCCTATGATGGAGGTTATGCAATTGGCGCTTTCAATGTCAATAACATGGAAATAATTCAAGGTATCACAGAGGCAGCTTCAGAACTCAAAAGCCCTGTTATACTTCAAGTTTCAAAAGGTGCAAGAGAGTATGCAAATCATACCTATCTTGTAAAACTTGTAGAGGCAGCAGTTAAGCTTTACCCTGACATGCCTATAGCACTTCATCTTGACCATGGTGATAGTTTTGAACTTTGTAAAAGTTGTATCGATGGTGGATTTACTTCTGTAATGATAGATTTATCTTCAAAGAGCTTTGAAGAAAATGTTGAAGGAACAAAAAAAGTTGTAGAGTATGCACATGCTCATGGAGTTGTAGTTGAAGCAGAACTTGGAACTCTTGCAGGTATAGAAGATGAAGTGGTGGTTGAAGAGGGAAAGCAGTCTTACACCGACCCAAGTATGGTTGAAGAATTTGTAAGTAAGACAAATTGTGATTCACTTGCAATTGCGATTGGCACATCACATGGTGCATATAAATTTAAACCAGGCACAAAGCCACAACTTAGATTTGATATACTTGAAGAAGTCTCAAAAAGAATCCCAGGTTTCCCAATAGTTCTTCATGGTGCATCAAGTGTGCCACAAGAATTTGTAAAGATGGTAAATGAATTTGGTGGTCATATGCCAGATGCTATCGGTATCCCTGAAGACCAACTTCGTCATGCAGCAGAATTATCAGTATGTAAAATAAATATTGATAGTGACATAAGACTTGCTATGACAGGAAATATAAGAAAATATTTTGCAGAGCATCCAGACCATTTTGATCCAAGACAATATTTAAAACCAGCTCGTGCAGCAGTTAAAGATATGGTTGCACACAAAATTAAAGATGTGCTCGGCAGTGCTGGTAAGATTTAGTATGTATAGTTTAGAATTTAATGTAGTATTAATGTTAATAATCGGATACCTATTTGGTTCAATCCCAATTGGATATCTATATTGTAAAGCCCATGGGGTAAATATTTTTGACATAGGTTCAGGAAATCCAGGCAGTACCAATGTAGGTAGGATACTTGGTAAAACTCATGGAAGAATAGTTTTTGTGCTTGATATTGTTAAGACATTACTGCCTATATTAATTGCACACTATGTAATTATAAAGTTGAACTTTGCAAGAAATAGTGTTGGTTTTTCATCAATGCTTGTTAAAGGTTTTTCTTTAAATTTAAATGTTCTACATTATAATTCACTTCGAGATCCATTTGTAATTTTTACTACAGGTCTTGGAGCAATACTTGGACATAACTTCCCATTTACTACAGGATTTAAAGGTGGCAAAGGGATAACTTGTACAGTTGCAGTAGTTGCATATTTCAATGTGGCATTTGCAGTAGTGTTATTCTTAATCCATAAAATAATAGGCAAACTCACTGGCTATGTGAGCCTTGCATCTATACTTGCACTTATAATTATGTTTTTATCATCACTTGTAATGTCAATATTTAAAATATATCCATTTAATTTTGACTATGCATATGCTGTGCTTCCAGAGATATTTATCATGATGATTCTTGGAATTGCCCGCCACAAAGAAAATATAGTTCGCCTAGAGCATGGCACCGAAAATAAGATGTAGGATGAGCCCGAAAGGTTAAAATGAGTAAAGAAGAAATACTAAAATTGGTTCGCGACTATGCGAAAGAAAATCTATCAAATATCAATGCGAAGCCATTTAAAGATGGTGACCGCATTCCTTATAGTGCAAAAGTTTTTGATGAAGAAGAAGTTGTAAATCTTGTCGACTCTGCACTTGAGTTTTGGCTTACACAAGGTCATTATTATGATGAGTTTGAAAAGAAACTTGCAAAGTACCTTGGTGTAAAATATGTTTCTTATGTCAATTCGGGTTCATCAGCAAACCTCTTGGCATTTGAAACTTTGACGTCACCACTTTTAAAAGATAGAAGAATTAAAAAAGGTGATGAAGTAATAACAGTTGCTTGCGGTTTTCCGACTACGGTGGCACCTATAATTCAATTTGGAGCAGTGCCAGTATTTATTGATGTAGATATCCCTACATATAATATAAAAGTAGATGATTTGGAAAAGGCAAAATCAGATAAGACGAAGGCTGTGTTTATTGCACATACTCTTGGAAATGCATTTGACATAGTGAAAGTAAAAGAATTTTGTGATAAATATAATTTATGGCTTGTAGAAGATAACTGCGATGCACTTGGATGTGAAGTTCAGATTGATGGTCATTATAAAAAGACTGGCACCATAGGACATATCGGCACATCATCTTTTTACCCACCACATCATATGACTACTGGTGAGGGTGGAGCAGTATATACTGATGATTCACTTTTACACAAAATAATTAATTCGCTCCGTGATTGGGGCAGAGATTGTGTATGCCCAAGCGGTGTTGACAACACTTGCAATCATAGATATGATGGCACTTATGGCGAACTTCCAAAAGGTTATGATCACAAATATGTGTACAGTCACTTTGGTTATAATCTAAAGGCGACAGATCTTCAAGCTGCTATAGGTGTGACTCAACTTGATAAGATTGATTCGTTTGTAGAAAAGAGAAGAAGCAATTTTGATTTATTGTATAAGCTTTTAGAAGATGCTGGAATGGAAGAATATTTTGTGTTGCCAAAGGCAACAAAGGGAACTAAACCATCTTGGTTTGCATTTATACTCACAGTTAAGGATGGAATTGATAGAGAGAAAGTTGTTCGTTACATAGAAAGTAAAAATGTACAGACAAGAATGTTATTTGCAGGAAATATAATTAAGCAACCATGTTTTGATGACATAAGAAATGATGGCAGTAAATACCGTGTGATAGGTGATTTAAAAAATACAGATAAAATAATGAATGACACATTTTTAGTTGGAGTGTATCCGGGGCTTGATGAAGACCGCATAAAATATATGGCAAAAACAATAATCGAATCTGTGTCACAATAGGGCTCGCATAGTGAAGAAAAAGGTTGATATAATTGTATCATGTTATAATGAAGAAGATAATATCTTCGCTTTTTATGATGATGCAAAAAAATATTTGAAAGACAAAAACTATGATTACAACATTTATTATATAAATGATGGAAGTACGGATAAGACTTACGAAAAAGTTTTGGAACTAAAAAAGAAAGTAGATAAGGTAAAGAATAAAATTGCTAAAGTGTCGTGCCTAAGTTTCGTCCATAACTTTGGTCACGAAGCAGCGATGTGTGCAGGACTTGAGACTTCTAAGGCAGACTATATGATTTTTATAGATGTTGATTTACAAAATCCACCGTCAAAGATACCAGAGATTATGAAAAAATTTGAAGGCGGTGCAGACTGTGTACTCCTTAGAAGAGTAGAATATAAATCTGCTAGTTTTATGAAGAAATTTACTTCAAGAGCATACTACTGGTTTTCAAAATATATTTTGAGAAATAAAAATGCAAGAGATGTATCTGATTTTTTTGCCATAGATAAGTCGGTGGCAAAAAATGTGAAAGCAAAATATCAGACTACTTTAAGATTCATAAGAAGTTTTGTTCAAAAAGAATCAAAAAACATAAAATTTGTAAATTATAAAAATAGAGAGCGACATAGTGGAGCATCAAGATATAATTATTTAAAACTAACAAAGCTTGCCATAACATCAGAACTATCTCGCTCTAAGTTTTTAAGGGATATAAACAAAGTTACTAAAGACAATCCAGTCTATACTATAGATAAGAAAAAAAGTTTTTATAGGTAAAGAAGGTTTATAATGTTGTATTTGTTGTTAATTTCGTGGGCGCTATTCGCAGGACTACTTATGACTAGAATTACTAACATATTTAAACTCCCAGATGTTACAGCATACTTGATAGTTGGGGTGATAATTGGTCCATCTATTTTAGGGAAACTTGGTATAAACAGAATAGGTTTTACAAGTTTTGAAGAAGTAGAAAGTTTATCAATTATTTCTGATGTAGCACTTGGATTCATTGCATTTGCTATAGGAAATGAGTTTAAACTTAGTGAATTAAAACATATTGGCAAACAGGCATTTGTCATTGGTGTGTTTCAAGCAGTTGTGGCAACTTTATGCGTGGATGTAGCGCTTTTAATAGTACACACTCTGATGCCAAATATAGTTACTGTGCCAATGGCTATAACTCTTGGCGCCATAGCTGCAGCCACAGCACCAGCAGCAACCATTATGGTTATAAAACAATATAAAGCAAAGGGTCCAGTTACTGATATACTACTTCCAGTTGTTGCACTTGATGATGCAGTAGGGCTTGTTATATTTGCAGCATCATTTGGTACAGCTTCGGCAATGATAAGTGGCAGTGCTAATCTATTAAACTTAATAGTTGAACCAATTATTGAAATAGTAATGTCATTATTGTTAGGTAGTGTAGTTGCAATAATACTTACATATATAGAGAGTAAATTCCATTCAAATACAAATCGATTGATTTTAATCATAGGGGCTATAGTACTTACTGTAGCTTTTGCTAAAGCGAGTTTTCAATTTGGAAGATTTGGTGGTTCATTTTCACCATTACTTGTATGTATGATGCTTGGTACAGTATTTTGCAATATTTGTCCATTGTCGGATGAGCTTATGGATATATCTGATAAGTGGTCGCAGCCTATTCTTGTTTTGTTTTTTGTTTTAAGCGGAGCTGAACTTGATTTACATGTTTTTAATAATTCAATAGTTATACTGGTAGGTATAATCTACATATTAGCAAGGTCATTTGGAAAGTATATCGGAGCAAGAATTAGTGCTGATATGGTAGGAAGTAAAGATGTCATAAAAAAATATCTTGGAATCACTCTTTTGCCACAAGCGGGTGTAGCATTAGGAATGAGTGCAATTGTTGCGAGATCTCTAGGCAGCAATGGCACACTTATAAGAAATATAACTCTTTTTGGAGTACTTATATATGAATTGATTGGACCAACTCTTACAAAGATGGCACTGACTGAAGCGGGCGAAATAAAAGAAAAACCAAAAGAAGTTGTAAATAGGAGAAGCAAAAAATTGAAAGCAGCAAAACGTAGAGAGATTATTAAGAAAATATTTAAACAAAAGTGATATTTATCTTAAAAAAGGGGATGTATTATGAAAAGAATTAAACGCATCAAAATGATAATTGTATCAGTTGTGTTTATCTTAGTTTGCAACATAATAAATTATGCTACAGGCTATAATAATTATTATAATCCCCAATATCAATATTATCCAAATTACCAATACTATCCAAACTATCAGTATTACCCAAACTATAATATGTATGGATATAATGGAGCAAAAACTATACCATCCAATAGTTATTATTACATAGCAGGTTATAATAGGGAAACACAAAACTATTGTAACGGCGAACCTATGGCAACTAGAATTCCAATTTTTGGTGGCAATAACTATTTTCCTACAAGTGTAGCAAATGGTATTATTCACAATGCATATTTGTCAATATCTAAATGGTGTAATGAAAATATATTGACAAAAGAGGGAATACAAGATTATTTTTTAAACTATGCAACTATTGTGGGTGAAAACGCATCAAGGATAGTTTTAAATGTGAACTGCGCACATAAAAGAGCGGGAATTTTATACGGAAGTACAAATTTTAGAGTAAATGTCGATATATCAAGAAATAGGTACCATTGGGTAAGGGCAGATGTAAATTCATCTACTTTCTTATCAGGTGATTATGAAGAAAGTAATGTGTATGATGATGACGAATATTATGATGATTATTACCATGATGATCGTATCATAATTGTAAGATAAAGTTTTTATATAAATGAAAGACATGCTAAAAAAAATATATAAAAGTATATTGCTATTTGTGGCATTTGCTACTATATCGATTGGGCTATATTCATGTAAGGCCAAGAGTAACACGACATCAGTAAACGAAGTTGTAGCAATAGACGAAAATGGTTCATATACAAGTAAAGACGAGGTAGCACTATATATTTACACATATAAAAAACTTCCCCGAAATTTCATAAAGAAAAAAGATGCCGAAAAACTAGGATGGAACAAAAAAAAGAACAATTTATACGAAGTGACAGGTGGATGTAGTATAGGTGGCGATAAGTTTGGAAATTATGAAAAGATATTGCCAGTGGTTGATGGTCGGACATATTATGAGTGCGATATAGATTATAAAGGTGGCAAGAGAAATGCGAAACGAATAGTATATGCAGATGATTTTAACGAAGAATATGGTATAGTATTTTATACTGAGGACCACTACAAAACATTTACTAAACTCTATTAAAATTTTATGAAAAAGTATATAGTAGATTTTAGAAAAGTAAATAGTATAGCAGAAGCACACAAAGAATTAAAAGCATCTCTCAATTTCCCGGATTATTATGGTGAGAACCTAGATGCCTTAAACGATTGTCTATCGGAAATTGATAAAGAGCATTTGGTTTATGTGCTGTCTTATAAAAATACATTTGGTGGTTTTGATAACATCATGCAAGTGTTTGATGATAATGAGATTAATTATGAAAGAATTATAGAGTTGAAAGACGATAAACAATAATTAGCAAATAATATTTTTAACATCTAGGTTATAAATTAATAAGGAGTATTTTTAGAAATGTTTGAAAAAGTGAATCCAAGCCATCCAGATAAGTTGGCAGATAGAATAGGTGGGGCAATAGTCGACTTAGGCTACAAGATGCAAAAGAACCCAAAAATTGCAGGTGAATGTCTCATAGGCCATGGCATCTGTCATATCATCATTGAAACTTCAGTTGACTATAAAGAAAAGGACATAAAAGAAATTGTGGATAGGATTTCTGATAGCAAGATTGAACTAGATTTGAAAGTAGTACCACAAGATATTTATCTTGCTACAAATCAAAACGACGAAATCAAATGTGGAGACAATGGAATTTTCAAAGCTTGCAAAGTAAGTGATGAAGAAATAAAACTTACTAATATAGTAAAAAAACTTTATACTGAAAATCCAACTGATGGTAAGTTTATTTATGATGATGCCACAGATACATTTATCGCATGTCAAAGCAATATTAAAAGTGAAAAGTTAAAGGAAGAACTTTTGAAGACAGGTATTAAAAATATTATTGTTAATCCTCTTGGTGATTGGACCGGAGGCATCAATGTAGACACTGGCGCTACAAATAGAAAACTTGGTTCAGATATGGGAAGAGCAGTTACTGGTGGAGGTCTTCATTTTAAAGATATAAGTAAGTCAGATGTATCTGTAAATGTGTATTTACATAAAATTGCAAATGAAGAAGGTTTAAGTGAAGTGACTTGCAAGTGCGCAATTGGTGATAAGAATTTAATTATCAATGGAAAAGAAGTTAGTTATAAACAAATTACTGATGAGGCATTTGACTACATAAAAAATAAAATTGGCGGATTCGAAAAACTTGCAGAGTGGGGACTCATTCGTTAATTGTAGGGTCGAATGCTTGTAGAGCCCTCGCAGGGGAAATTTATGAGTAAAATTATTGCAATAGAAAACGAAAAGATTATAGTAAAGTTATTGTCAACAGGCGCAACTCTAATGTCATTTTATGTTAAATCACTTGACACTGATATCGTACTTGGTTTTGATGACCCGGAAAAGTATCTTGCAAATGGTAATGCATCTATGGGAAAATCTGTTGGTCGCTGCGCCAATAGAATCGGCAATGCAAAATTTATTTTGAATGGGAAAGAATATCATTTGCTTGCGAATAATGGACCGAATTGTCTGCATGGTGGTGAAGTGAGATTTGGAGATAAAGAGTGGGATCTAAAAGAACATACTATTACAAAAGCAGTTTTTTCTTATGATAGTCCTGACATGGAGTCTGGATTCCCTGGCAATCTTCACGTTGAGGCTTCGTACGAAGTTATCGACAATGAATTGATAGTGACATATACAGGATTGTCAGACAAGGATACTATTTTTAATATGACAAATCATGCTTACTTTAATCTTGATAAGTCTAAAACAAATATTCTCTATCATGAATTAAAAATACCAGCTTATAAAATTAATCTCAATGATGAAAATGGTATGGCGATGGAAAAGACTATTGATGTTAATGGCACTCCATTTGATTTTAGAGACTTTAAGCAAATTGGTGATGCAGTGTCTGCAAATGGTGTAGTTTTAAACCAATATTGTAAAGGAATAATTGATGGCATTGTTGCAACTGATGGAAGTGACAAGCGACTTATAGATAATCTTGACACTAATTACATATATGAAAATAAAATAGATAAGACACTTTGTGTATTAAAAAACTCTGTACTAAAACTTGAGATAAAGAGTGACTTGCCTGGTGTACAAGTTTATACCGGAAAAACTCTTGACGTAGATGGAAGAGATGGACATTATGGTGCTTATGCTGGTATAGCGATGGAACCACAGTTTTGTCCAAATGCCATAAACTACAATGATTTTATGAAGCCAGTTTTAAAAGCAAACGAGAAGGTGTCGCATACTATAAAATATATTATTGACAAAGTTTAGATGGATTAATATAACGTAGGGGATGAAGTTTAGTCATCTTGAATGGAGAATAATGATTAGTAGTGAATTAAAAAAGTTTATCAATTCAAGTGAATTTGAAAAAGTAGTTCAAGATATCTATTGTAGTGCGAAAAAAGAAGATATAGAGGATGAGAGACAAAGATATTTAAAAACTCTTGATGAGGCGGTTGAACTTTATGGTGATGGAGATTACCATATCATATCTTCGCCTGGTCGAGTTGAGATTTCTGGAAATCATACCGATCACCAGAGAGGAAATGTTGTAGCGGCAAGTATAAACATAGACAATCTTTGCTTTGTCAAAAAAACAGATGACATGAAAGTTTCATTTGCAGATAAAGTATTTGGCAAAAATGAAATTGATATAAGCAATCTCTCAGTTCATGAAGAAGAGAAGAGTAATACAAAGTCAATCCTTAGAGGAACGGCAGCAAGATATAAGGAACTTGGATATGGTATAGGTGGGTTTAGAGCATATCAGGATATGAGAGTTTTAGTTGGTTCTGGACTTTCGTCAAGTGCTTGTTTTGAGATACTTATTACAGAAATTTACAATTATTTCTATAATGATAATAAGATAGATGCAGTAGAGAGAGCTATGATTTCACAATGGGTTGAAAATAATTTCTTTGGTAAGCCTTGTGGACTTATGGATCAGATGGCTATATCTGTAGGAAGTTTTGTTAGTATTGATTTCTATGATAAGGATAAGCCAAAAATAGAAAAGCAAAGTTTCTCATTTGGAGATTATGGATATCAACTTTTAGTCATTAACACAAGGGACGGCCATGCGGATTTGACAGATGAGTATGCAGCAATTCCTGCGGAGATGAAGGAGGTTGCAAAATACTATGGTGTTGAAGTTTTGTCCCAAGTTGATGAAAATGAGTTTTTTAAAGACATAAATAAATTGAGATTGGCAATAAAGAATGATAGAGCAATATTAAGAGCATATCATTATTTTAATGAAAATAACAGAGCAAAAGAACTCAACAAAGCACTTAAAGAGAGAGACATTGATACAGTGCTTGCAATTATGAAAAAGTCAGGAAATTCAAGTTATAAGTTTTTACAAAATGTCTATGCTGCAAGTTCTACAAAGAATCAAGGGGTAGCAATCGCGATTGCTATGAGCAATAAATTCATTGGAGATAATGGCATTTGCAGAGTCCAAGGTGGCGGATTTGCAGGCACCATACAAGTAATATTGGAAAATGACATGGTGAGTAAATTTATAGCTAATATGGAAGAAATATTTGGAAAAGATTCGATTATGCCTGTAGAGATAAGAAATTCGGGAACAAAGGTTATAATTTAATTGATTTATTTATACATATTTGATAATATAATTGCACTATATACATAATAAAATATAAAAGGAGGAAAGCTATGAGATTTTTTAAATGTGAGAAATGTGGAAAGATAGTTGCACTCGTTAATGAGAAACCATGCCCAACTATGTGCTGTGGAGAGGAAATGAAAGAGTTAGTAGCAAATACTACTGATGCTGCTCAAGAGAAACATGTACCTGTATATAAGGTAGATGGAAATGTAGTTGAGGTTACTGTAGGTTCAGTAGCTCACCCAATGACAGAAGAGCATCTTATCGAATGGGTTTCTTTACAAACAGAGCAAGGTAACCAAAGAAAAGTAATAAAAGCTGGACAAGAACCAAAAGTATGCTTTGCATTATGTCCAGGGGATAAAGTAAAAGCAGTATTTGCATATTGTAATTTACACGGTCTTTGGAAAGCTTAAAATTTAAAGGGGTTGTAATGAAAAAGTTAGTTAAATGTTTGTCTTTATTAGTAGTAGCCTCATTTGTATTGGCAGCTTGTCAAGTTTCATCTACAAGCAAAGTAAGCGTCAATGTAAACGGTAAAAATGTTATAGATGCTAAGTCTGGGTTTGATACAGAAGATCCAAATTTATTTTCTGTAGATATAAATACATCAGAATATAGTAGAATGGACTTTGGTACTCAAAATGGTAAACCAATCTCTTGGTTTATTGTTGCAGATGATGGAGATCACCTAGTTCTAATGAGTGAGAAAGTTTTAGATGTTAAAAAAATGGACTCTAAAGAAAAAGTTCCATCTTACACTAAATCAGAATTATTTGATTATCTCAATACAGATTTTGTAAATGAAACATTTTCAAGTGAAGATAAACAGAAAATAGTATTTGTTAATGACGAAGATAATTGTATGGTCACATTACCATCTCTTGATAACTTACTTGATTTGTACGGCGACATGAATTATGTTAAAGATGGATATTATGGCGCAAAGGATTTTTTTGCAGCAAATCAGAAAATTATTGCAAAGCCAACTCAGGTAGCAGTTGACAATGATATAGATGTATTTGACAATGAAGTATTTGCTGAGATTTTGCAGACAGAGGTCGATGATAGATATGAGTTTGCAAACGGAAGTGTGCCATATTGGGTTTTAAATGTGGATGATGAGACAGGCTATTCACTAAATGTCACATCAACAGGCTATATAGCATTAAATGATGCAAATACTAACTATATTGGCATAAGACCAATAATTAGAATTAAGAAATAGTTGACTTGACAAAATATCTATAAAGGTGTAAAATATTAGCACTCGTAGTAGATGAGTGCTATTTTATTTGTAAAGAGCTATTTGCTCGAAATGAGGATATATGGCAGGAAAAAGAGATTATTATGAAGTGCTTGGTGTAAGCAAATCAGCAAGTGCGGATGAAATTAAAAAAGCATATAGAGCTTTGGCAAAAAAATATCACCCAGATGCAAATCCAGGGGATAAGACAGCTGAGGCAAAGTTTAAAGAGGCATCAGAGGCTTATGCCGTTCTTTCTGATCCAGATAAGAAGAAGGCGTACGACACTTATGGCCATGCCGCATTTGATCCAAACTCTGCAGCAGGTGCTGCATCAGGTTTCGGTGGATTTGATTTTGGCTCAATGGATTTCTCGGATATTTTTTCTGATTTGTTTGGCGGTGGTGCAGGTGGTGACATATTTGGAAATATTTTTGGCGGCGGCTATTCAACTGGTAGAAGAAGTAATAGACCAAGACAAGGTGAGAGTTTAAGAACTCGTGTTACCATTACATTTGATGAAGCGATGAAGGGAACAAAAAAACAAATTACTATTCCGTACCAAGAAGAGTGTCCGTCATGTCATGGAAGTGGAGCGAAGGCAGGAACTAGTCCTGTGACTTGTAGTAAATGTGGAGGTAGAGGTCAAGTTACTGTACAGCAGAGAACACCATTTGGTGTGATGCAATCTGTGTCAACTTGCCCAGAGTGTAATGGTACAGGAAAAGTTATAAAAGATAAATGTCCAAGCTGTAATGGTACAGGGTATAATAGAGTGCAAAAAACTTTTGAAGTAAATATTCCTGCTGGCATTGATAATGGTCAATCAGTAAAATTGACTGGTGCAGGAAACCCTGGTGAGAATGGAGGACCAAGAGGAGATTTGCTCGTAAGTGTGACAGTAGCACAACATCCAATTTTGAAGAGACAGGGAGTAAATATTTTCTCGACAGTATCAATAGATTATCCTACAGCAGTTTTAGGTGGTGAGACAAAAGTGAAGACAGCAGATGGAGATGTTTTGCTCACTATAAAACCAGGTACTCAGAGTGATACAAAGATGAGACTTAAAGGAAAAGGAGTGCCACTTCTTAGAAATCCAAAATCAAGGGGTGACCACTATGTAACTATAGTTGTCAATGTCCCAACCAATTTAAGTAAAGAGCAAAAAAACGCACTTGAAAAATATAGAAGCACATTAAAATAAAGTATAAAAAAACGACCTAGATATATAGTTAAACCATAAATTTAGACCAAAGTTATTATTTGTTTATTAAAGAAAAGTATTGTTCCCTATACTCTATAGGACTCAATCCTTTTCTTTTTTTACTAATTCTATCGTTGTTATAATAATTTATATATTCTATC
>JAFSKG010000044.1 GCA_017449075.1 Lachnospiraceae bacterium | reverse complement strand
GTAAAGGTATTGAAGAATTATCACAAAAAAGTGAATATGGATCAAAATTGATAGAAAGTATAAGTAATGATTTAAAACAGGTTTTACCAAATGTTAAAAGCTTTTCACCAAGAAATCTAAGATACATGAATAGTTTTTATAAATTTTTGCCTGAATTTGAGATTTTGCCCCAACTTGGGGCAAAATCTCAAAAAACAATAAAAATGCCCCAAGCTGGGGCAGAATTAGGTGATATTTCAAATTTACCTCAAGTTGGGGTAAAATCTAAGGATTTATTAGCCTTTATGGTGCCTTGGGGTCACATGAAAGTGATATTGGATAAATATAAAAATGACAAAGAAAAGGCATTATTTTATATAAAAGAAACTATAGAAAACAACTGGTCAAGAGCAGTTTTACTTAATTTTATAGAAACTGATTTATATGAGCGAAAGGGCAAAGCAACTAATAATTTTGATAAAAGTTTACCTGATGTAAATAGTGATTTGGCAAAGGAAATGACGCGAGACCCTTACTGTTTTGATTTTATTAGTATTCGTGAAAAATATGATGAAAAAGAATTAAAAGATGCTTTGATGGATAATATTCAAAAGTTCTTACTTGAACTAGGAAGTGGCTTTTCTTTTGTAGGAAGAGAATATAGGCTTCAAGTTGGTGAGACAGAGCAGTTTTTAGATATGTTATTTTATAATATCAAATTAAAATGCTACGTAGTTGTAGAAGTGAAAGTTCGCGATTTTAAACCTGTAGATATGGGACAAATATCTACTTATGTGAGTTGTGTAAATCATATATTAAAAAATGATAGTGATAATCAAACTATAGGAATATTAATTTGTAAAAATAAAGATAATGTACTAGCGAAATATGCAGTAGAAACACAAAATGAGCCAGTAGCAATCTCAGAATATGAATTGTCAAAACTATTCCCTAAAGACTTTAAGTCATCTATGCCAACTATTGAAGAAATCGAGAGAGAATTAAAATGATAGATATAAACAAGGCAAAACAAAAAATTCTCGACTTGGCTATAAGAGGGAAACTTACGAAGCAACTTAAATCTGATGGCAATGCAGCAGATTTGTTAGTTGAGATACAAAAAGAAAAAGAGAAGTTAATAAAGGACAAAAAACTAAAAAATGATAAAAATGTTATTAGAGATGATATTGATGAACCATTTGAGATACCAGAGAATTGGATGTGGTGTAGAATTGAGTCAGTTGTTGAAAGTATAATTGCAGGTGGTGATAAACCTAAAAATATGAAAAAACAAAAAGATGAGAAATATAATATTCCAGTATATTCAAATGGGGAAAGAAATGATGGTCTATTTGGATTTACTGATAAACCAAAAGTCGTGCCACCAGCAATAACAGTTTCAGCAAGAGGGACCATCGGCTACACAGTATTTAGAGATATGCCATTTGTGCCAATTGTTAGACTTATCACTATTACTTCCCAATATAGTGAATTGTTAAAATATATAAGTTATTATATAAAGACTAATTTAGTTGATAGTAATGGTTCTACAACTCAACAGATTACTATACCTATGTTAATAAATATGTTAATTCCAATTCCGCCACTTGTAGAACAAAAAAAAATTGTAGAAAAAGTTGAGCAGCTATTTGATATATTAGATAAGATAGACGAAGCACAGAAAAAATATCAAAAAGATAAAGAGATACTAAAATCAAAAATCATTGAAGCAGGTATCAGAGGAAAACTCACAAAACAATTAAAATCAGATGGTGATGCTTCTGATTTATTGGATGAGATAAGAAAAGAGAAAGAAAGACTTATCAAAGAAGGTAAAATTAAGCGAGACAAAAAAGAAACTTATATATTCAAAAACCCTAAAGATAATTTATACTATGAAAAATATCAAGAAGATACAGAAAAATGTATAGATGATGAGTTGCCGTTCGAGATACCCGAGAATTGGGTTTGGTGTAAGTTAAATACGATTTCATATAATGTTAGTAGTAAAAATAATCAAATATTATCTAGTGAAGTAAACGAAAATGGCAAAGTGCCTGTAATATCTCAAGGGAAAGAATTAATAGATGGTTATACTGATAAACAAGAAAAATCAATTAAAGATGTTCCTGTAATATTATTTGGAGATCATACAAGATGTGTCAAGTATATTGATTTTAGTTTTGTTGTTGGTGCAGATGGTGTTAAACTTCATAAAGTAATACTCTGTGATGCAAAATATATTTATTATTGTATGAAATTAATTGCTAAACGAATAGTCAGTAATGGTTATGCAAGACATCATTATTTGTTATTAAACGAATTTTTACCATTACCACCACTTGATGAGCAGGAAAGGATTGTTGAAGTTATTGAAATTATATTAAAAGTAATTAATTGATTTTCTAAAGTTATAATTATGAAAACTTATGGAGAAATAGAGTATAATGAAAAAGATTGATTTTCATATTCATACAATTAGCACTGGAATAGAGAAACAAGGTGTATTTAGTATGGAAACATTATTAAATCATGTTAATAATAATGAGTTAGATGTTATTGCAATTACTAATCATAATATTTTTGATTTAGGTCAATATAAAGAAATTGTAAAAAGTATTAAAGATTGTATAGTTTTTCCAGGTATAGAGGTGTCTGTTGATGGCACACATATTTTAGTTATAGCCTCAAATTCTACTAATGAAATAAAAAAATTTAATAATGAAGCAAAAGAATTAATAAAAAGAATTAAACTTGGTGATATTACAGTTGAAGAATTTAAGAATATTTTTAAGAATTATAAGAAATATATTATAATACCACATTATGAGAAAAGACCAAAGATTAATGAGTCCACACTTCAAAAATTGGGAAATTGTGTAACAGCGGGTGAAGTTAAAAACCAAAAAGGTTTTATTGTTACAAAGAAAGATTTAGCAAAACTAGTGCCAGTATTATTTAGCGATGCACGCATGTTTGAAGATGCCCAAGAATCATATAATAGGTATACTTATGTAGATATTGATAATATTGAAATAGGTATATTAAAGGAAGCGCTAAAAGATAGAAATAGAGTACATATTGTTGATAATAAACTTGATGATGAGTTTCAAGTTTTGTCAGGGAGACTTTCCGCATCTGATAGATTAAACTTAATAATAGGTAAACGATCTTCGGGTAAAACTTATGTTTTAAAACAGATTAGAGATGAGTTTGGATGCGAAAATGTAAAGTTTATAGAACAGTTTCAACTTACAAAAGATAGTGATGAGGCAACTTTTCAAGGGATATTAAGAAAAATTGTTGAAAAAGACATTTTGGAATATAGCAAAGAATTCAATAATTTAGTAAGAAAGGTAATAAATATAGATTATACATGTGAAGAGGAAATTGATAAATATATTACATCTTTATATGATTTTGCAAATAGCCAGTCTAGAAATAATGAGTTTTCAAAAACTAGATTGTATACTGAAACAATGTTTAATCAAAGGGAAGACAAAGATTTTGCTAAGTTAATAGATTCAGTAATTTATATATTAAAGAATAAAAACCACAAAAAGACCATATATTCAATCATTAGTAGAGAAAAAATAATTGAGTTATTAGAAAAGCTACTTAATGAATATTTAAAAGATAAAACTATGATGTATATAAAGAATAGAACTGATGAAATGATTAATATTATACAAAATAGTTTACAATTTAAGTCTTCAATAGGTAGAATTGATAATATAGATTTTTATGAATTATTTAAAAACTATTTGTATTGCGAGTATTTTAATGAAATATGTAAGCAAATGGTGGAAGAAAAAAATATCAAGACTACAAGTATTCAGAAATTTAAGATTAAACTTAGTAGAGGCAGATTTAATGGAGCGGAAGAAATGAAACATTATGTTAATATAAAGATGGCAATTAGTAGTGCAATGTCATTATATAATGGTAAAAAGTTTTATAAATTTATACGTGAATGTGTCAACTTAGGTATTGATATAGAAACAGTTTCTAAAATGATTTTTGTGATTAGAGTTCAAGCAATAAACAACAATGATGTTGAACTATCAGGAGGAGAAAAAGCAGAGTTTAATTTGTTAGCAGAAATAAATGATGCTAAGAATTATGATTTGCTTATTATAGATGAGCCTGAGGCATCATTTGATAATATATTTATAAGGAATGATTTAATTAAGCTATTGAAAGATTTATCTGAAACAATTCCAGTATTCATATCCACTCATAACAATACATTAGGAATGTTGATGAAACCTAATAAAATTATATTAACTATTAATGATAATGGTGAATACAAAGTATATTCAGGAGATTTTGGACAAAAGGAACTTAAATCAGCTTCTGGAGATTTAATTGATAGTTATGGTGAAGTTATTGATTTAATGGAGGCTGGAGAAGAGGCATATAAAGATAAGGGGGATACATATGAAAGTTTTAAAAATTGAGAATAATGAAGGATATTTGGAATTAAATGATAATAGCATTAAAGTCACGCAGGTAACAAAAGAAAATATTTTTGATGTGCTTAAATTAATATACAATAATGATCAAATTGAATTTGATGAGCTGACTGAAGATTCGCCGATTAATAATGAAGCACAAAGAATTGTTTATGATAATATGTATGAGTATTTAACTAAATTTAATGAGGAGAAACAAAAGCTTAAAGATGAGGTTCGTAGTGAGTTTGAAGATGTTATTAATAAGTATAAATTAAATATTGATATTTCGCATATTTAGATTTTATATCTAATATAGAATTGTATTATTATTTAATACATTGAGTATAAGTCTATTAATATAAAACACATCAAATTGTAATTGAATAATAAGTAAAACAATGATAAATGCAAAAAAATAATATTATTGATTGATAAGATGGAACATAATAAGAAAATCCCATATGACAAAGCTTATTGTAGTATCGGTGAAAAACGAGAGTATTCTTTAGATGAACTAAATATAATCTTTAATAAAGTTAATGGTTTAGGAGAAATTAAGCATCATTTATTTTGCCCAAATTGCAAAATGGCAAAATTGTCATATACTGCCAAGACAAATATAAGAAGAGCATTTTTATCTGCAAACAATCTCGAGGAACATCGTGTTGACTGTTTTTATAGATATAATTATTTATCAAAAAAGAAATCGATTGAATATATTAGTGCAATGAGTGATAAACAAATTGAAGATAGGTTAGATAGTGTTTTAAGAAAGCTGGATAATGTGGTTGAAGCAGAAGTAAAAACTTCTGATAAAGATTATATTGATATAAGTGCTACGATGATAGAGGCAAGAGATGAAAATGACAGACCAATACAAAGAGTGACACGTAAAAAGAAACTATCAGACAGGACTAAATTTGAAGAATTTAATAATGTATATCTATTTTATGGTATAGTAAAATTACAAAGAAAAGATATATCATATGATAAAGGAACGTTGTATGCTTTGAGTGTTATTTCTGAAAAAAATAGAGTTATTTGTTCAATTAAATGTGGAAAAAATAAATTTGAAATTAAGGAAGGCATTTATTATAAAATTGCAGTATGGGGATTGTTGGAGAAAAATAAAGGGTTTATAAATATTAAACCAGTTAAGATGTCAGCAATGAAAATTGTTGAAGCTATAAATAGTTAACAGATAAATAAATTGTTATTGTTTTCGCTGTTTATTGATATGGTTTTGCATTAGGAGTGGATAATGAAAAATGGTGAAATGGAATGCTTAAAATATGTAATTGATGCTTTAAAACAGCAAAATAATGGTGAAGTAGTATTTACCAATATTGAAGATAGTAATTTATTGCTTAAATTATTGAATGGAATAAAACCAAATCAAAATGAAGCTGAATTCCCAGACTTTATGTCTAATGACGTGATTATGGAACATTTTACAGTTACATCATCTAAAGAGAATAAAAAAGGCTCATCTTTTAAAAAGGAAGAGAGTATCAATGATAAAGAAAATCAAAAAATAATTAAAGATTGGAAAGATTGCTGTACTAAGTTACCAATTAAAGGAAATACGATTAGAACTAATGTCATTGAAAATACATATAGTGATTTGTCATATGAGTATTTTATAAATTCGTTTAATAAAAATCTGTTACATCATATTGAGTCATTGAAAAAGTATCATATTGATAATAAAAAAGTTATATTTTTAATTGAGTTGCAAGATGCACTTATGGGTATATATAGGCATGATGTATTTTATAAGTTTTATGAATTGAATAAAGATAAAAAAGCATTATTTGTTTTAAAGTCATTTGTTAATTTGTTAGATGTTGTTATATTTAGGGCAAGTGATAGGATTGAACTCATAGATATGAAAAAGTGTGATGAATTATATGAGTTTTCATATTGTGAAGAAGATATTAGAGGTGGAAGACATAGAAACATAAATCTTATGTTAACTATAGGCATTAACAGTATTTAAATTATATAAGTAAATTATAGACATGAATAAACAAACGAGATTTAGTTATCATTATACAATTGAAACCTATTGAAGAAACCCTACTTTGTAATTGATTTCCTTTCTATGCAAGTTCCAAAAGGCAGTGAAGGGCAGTTTTTTTGATGTTGAGAAATATTATTTGAAGAATATAAAAGAACTGCATAAGAAATATACTGATATTGTTCTTAAGTTAAATTGCTATTATGATTTAGAGTTTATAGTGGATGACAAGTCACAAATAAACCCTAAACCAAATATTATTAAAAAAATTATAAAGTCAAAAAAATATGTATTGATAAGATTTGATAAAGCACTTATCACTATTGATAAAGGTGACCTTTATATGACAATATATAATGCAAATAGTAAAAATCTAAAAATTTTAAAAGAACTCGTAACATCAAATGGATTGTTTTTATGGAAACCAAAGAGAATATTATTATCAACAACAAGCCTTGTTTTCTCTACGAAACTGAAAACCCCACAAGCATCTTAATTCAAGCAATTGACGAGCACGATTTAGAAGTTCTTGATAGTGAGGTAGATAAGATTAGAGAATTGTCTAATGAGGAGTTTATACTTCTTGCGTTTTTAGTTGATAATTGGAATGATGATTTGTCACCATGGGCTGCACCTGCAGTATTTGGCAATGAAAACTTTGGTGGAAAAGCACACAAAACTTTGGAATATGTTGAGAGTGATTTGTTGCCATATTTGAAAGAAAAATATGGAAGTGATAAGAAATTATATATCGGTGGTTATTCTTTATCAGCTTTATTTGCACTTTGGGCTAGCTACAATACAGATATATTTGATGGAGTAGTAGCAGCATCGCCATCTATATGGTTTCCTGGGTTTATTAAGTATGCAAGAGAGAATGATATCAAAGTAAATAAAATATATTTAAGCCTTGGGAATAAAGAAGAAAAAACTAAAAATAAAATAATGGCAACAGTTGGTGACAACATAAGAGAGTATTATGATATGTTAAGAGAAGATTCAACTAATAATGTTATTTTAGAATGGAGTGAAGGCAACCACTTCATAGATTCAGATATGCGGACGGCAAAAGGATTTGCGTGGATTATGAGTTAAGCAAGGGAGGCAAACGAATAAAATTATGTTTAGAAAAATGAGAAGATTTAAACAAGAGTTAAGTCAAAATGAGTGCATAGAACTTTTGACTAATGAAAAAAGAGGAGTGTTATCAGTCATTGGTGATGATGGTTATCCTTATGGCATACCACTCAATCATTATTATGATAAAGAGAACAATTGTGTTTATTTTCATGGGGCGAAGGAAGGTCACAAAGTTGATGCGATTACAGCTAACAACAAAGTATCATATTGTGTAGTTGAAAAAGGAAAAAAGAGAGAAAATCATTGGTCATATGATGTTAGAAGTGTGATAATATTTGGGAAAGCATCTTTTGTAACTGATTTAGAAGAATGCAAGAGAATAGCAAGTGCGATTTGGTGGAAATTTGGCACTGATGAAAAAGAATTAGAAGAAGAACTTAAAAATTCTTTGTCAAGGGTTTTATGTTTAAGGGTGGATATAGAGCATATGACAGGAAAAATTGTAAATGAGTCATAAGAGATAAAAAAAGAAGGTTGGATGCTACTTTTTGGTGCGAAAATAGAAAATGAGATGAGATTAAAGAGAAAAAACTATAATTAAGGGCGAAAGCCCTTTTTTGTTGATTTTTAGGGTAAATTCCAATAATAATTCAATTGTATTAACACCAAAAATACTATATAATATTATAGTAACATAACAAGTCATTTTTTTGCGTGGGCGGATATTGTCCGACATAACAAGATATGATTGTTTAATGTTATTTTGAAAAGTTTAATAAATTTTTAAAGTTTTTGAAACAAATAAAATAATAGGAGTGAGTATGGAAAGTACAGATTTCAAATGGAAGATGAATACTATGCCAAAGTCTGATGACAAGAATCTTCCTATAATGGAAGTGAAAGAAGTTGAAAGAGCAAAAACATTTCACAGAAGTTTTCCTCAGTATACTGAGACACCATTAGTTGATTTAAAGGAGATGGCAAAGTATCTTGGACTTAGCAAGGTATGTGTAAAAGATGAGTCTTATAGGTTCGGGCTCAATGCATTTAAAGTTCTCGGTGGTTCTTATGCTATTGGCCGCCATATTGCAGATGAACTTGGAAGAGACATTGAATCAATTGATTACAATTATCTTACAAGTGACCAACTTAAAAAGGATTTGGGAAATGTTGTTACTTTCTTTTCTGCAACTGATGGGAATCATGGTCGTGGAGTTGCTTGGGCAGCAAATAAGCTTGGACAGAAATGTGTAATATACATGCCAAAAGGTTCTACACAACTTAGACTAAAAGCAATTCAATCTGAAAATGCAACTGCAACCATAGAAGAGTTCAATTATGATGAATGTGTGAGAAAGGCAGCTGCTGAGTCTGCAAAGATTCCACATTCAGTTGTCATTCAAGATACAGCTTGGGAAGGCTATGAAAAAATTCCATCTTGGATCATGCAAGGCTATGGAACTATGGCATCAGAAGCAGGAGACCAATTTGATGAAAGACCAACTCACGTATTTGTACAAGCTGGTGTAGGATCACTTGCTGGTGGAGTTGTGGGATATTTTACAAATAAGTATAAAGATAATCCACCAATATTTGTAGTGGTAGAAACATCTGTTGCAGACTGTCTATATAAAGGTGCAGTAAAAAATACTGGTGAGACAGCAATAGTTGGTGGTGATATGGATAGCATAATGGCAGGACTTTGTTGCGGCGAGCCAAATATCACAAGTTGGGACATACTTAGAAATCATGCTAATTGTTTCATTTCTGCAGAAGATAATGTTACTCGTCTTGGAATGAGAATGCTTGCAGCTCCTATAAAAGGCGACCACCCTATCACATCAGGTGAGTCAGGCGCTGTGCCATTTGGTGCACTTGTTTCTATCATGATGGATAGTAAGTATGCAGACTTAAAGAAGGAACTAAAACTTGATGCAAATTCAAAAGTACTTCTATTCTCAACAGAAGGCAACACTGACCCAGAGCGATATGAAAATATCGTGTGGGGCGGCAAAGACCGTTAATCGTAGGGGCGAGTTTCACGAGCCCAATATATAAAAAATAATTTTGGAGGGAATAAATATGGCAAAGTTAAGTAGTGAGCAATTAGCTCAAATCAAAGAAAAAGCAGAAGGCTACAAAAAGGATATGGTTGCTTTCTTAAGAAACATTGTAAAGTATCCTGGCGAGTCTTGCGGTGAGAAGGAACACATAAGAGTTATAAAAGAAGAAATGGAAAAAGTTGGCTTTGATGAAGTAGTAGTTGACAAGATGGGTAATGTCTATGGCTTTATGGGAAAAGGCAACAGAATTTTTGCATTTGATGCTCACATTGATACTGTTGGAATTGGAAATAGAGACAACTGGAAGTTTGATCCATATGAGGGATTTGAAGATGATAATCAAGTAGGTGGTCGTGGTGTTTCTGACCAACTTGGCGGCATCGTATCATCTGTCTATGGTGCAAAGATAATGAAAGAAATGAATTTGATTCCTGCTGATGTAAAAATTATGGTAGTGGGAACTGTTCAAGAGGAAGATTGTGATGGTCTTTGCTGGCAATATATTATAAAAGAAGACAAGATTGTTCCAGAGTTTGTAGTATCAACTGAACCAACTGATGGCGGTATCTATAGAGGACATCGTGGTCGTATGGAAATCAGAGTTGATGTAAAAGGAATTTCTTGCCATGGTTCTGCTCCAGAGAGAGGTGACAATGCTATTTATAAGATGGCAGACATCTTAGAAGAAGTTCGTGCTCTAAATGAAAATGATGCAAATGGAGAAATTAAAGGTCTTGTAAAAATGCTTGACCCTAAGTTTAATAAAGATGCAGAGGCAGCAAACTTCCTTGGAAAAGGAACTATAACTGTATCTCAAATTGGTTACACATCACCAAGCCGCTGTGCAGTTGCAGATGGATGTTGGGTATCACTTGATAGAAGAATGACAGCAGGTGAGACATTTGAGTCATGCTTACAAGAAATAAGAGATTTACCTGCATGTAAGAAGTATGCAAAAGATGTAGTAGTGTCTATGTATAATTATGATTCACCATCTTACACAGGACTTGTATATCCAATCGAATGTTATTTCCCAACTTGGTGGTTAGATCCAAAGCATCCACTTTGCGAGTCAATGGTTGAGACATACAAGAGTCTCTTTGGCACTGATAAGAGAATCGGAACTAAAGACACTATAGAGATGAGAGAGAAGAGACCACTTCTTGACAAGTGGACATTCTCTACAAATGGTGTAACTATCATGGGAAGAAATAAAGTTGACTGCATAGGATTTGGTCCAGGAGCAGAAGCACAGGCTCACGCACCAAATGAAATTACTTGGAAACAAGATTTAGTAACTTGTGCAGCTATGTATGCAGCACTTCCAACAACTCACGCAGAGAACGTAAAGAAATAAATCGTAGGGGCGAACGCAAAATCGTAGGGGCAATCGCAAAACCGTAGGGGCGAACGCTTGCGGAGCCCTCGTAGGGGCGAGTTTTACGAGCCCAATATAATATAAAGGAGAATAAAATTATGGATTTCAACAAAGCAATTGAAGCATTAAGCAAATTAAATTTTAAAAATATGTATGAGGGAGATTTCTTCCTCACATGGGACAAAACTGACGATGAGATTAAAGCAGTATGGGAAGTTGCAGATGCACTCCGTGCTTTAAGAGAGAGAAACATTTCTACTAAGGTATTTGATTC
This sequence comes from Lachnospiraceae bacterium, assembly GCA_017449075.1. Classification (GTDB taxonomy): domain Bacteria; phylum Bacillota; class Clostridia; order Lachnospirales; family Lachnospiraceae; genus UBA3633. Next base: position 84,244 of record JAFSKG010000044.1, on the reverse strand, counting down.
AGGACTTGGCATTTCACTTTTTAGAGATAATTCTACAAGAACAAGATTTTCATTCGCATCAGCTTGTAATCTTTTAGGACTTGAGGTTCAAGATCTTGATGAAGGAAAATCACAAATAGCTCATGGTGAGACAGTAAGAGAAACTGCAAATATGATTTCATTTATGGCTGATGTTATTGGTATAAGAGACGATATGTATATCGGAAAAGGTCACACATATCAAAAGGCAGTAGTTGATGCAGTTACACAAGGTCATAAGGATGGAGTTCTTGAGCAAAAGCCAACTCTTGTAAACCTTCAATGTGATATAGATCACCCAACTCAATGTATGGCAGATGCACTTCATGTAATTCATGAGTTTGGTGATATAGAGAATCTTAAAGGAAAGAAAATCGCTATGACTTGGGCTTATAGTCCATCTTATGGCAAGCCACTTTCAGTTCCACAGGGCGTTATAGGACTTTTCACTCGTCTTGGTATGGAAGTTTGTCTTGCTCATCCAGAAGGATATGAAGTAATGCCTGAAGTTGAAGAAGTTGCAAAGAAGAATGCAGCAGCTACAGGTGGCAAGTTTACAAAGACAAATGATATGAAAGAAGCATTTAAAGATGCTGATATAGTATATCCAAAATCATGGGCACCATTTAAGGCTATGGAGAAGAGAACAGATCTCTATGGTAAGGGTGACATGGATGGAATTAAAGCACTTGAAAAAGAGTTGCTTGCACAAAATGCACAACACAAAGATTGGGCTTGTACAGAAGAAATGATGAAATTAACTAAGGGTGGCAAAGCACTCTACATGCACTGCCTCCCAGCAGACATCACTGGTGTATCTTGCAAAGAAGGTGAAGTAGATGGTTCAGTATTTGATAGATATAGAGATCCACTTTACAAGGAAGCAAGTTTCAAGCCATATGTAATCGCAGCTATGATTTTCCTTGCTAAGTTTAAAGATCCAGTATCTACTCTCAAGGCACTTGAGAAAGCAAATATAGCAAGAGTACACGCATAATCTCGTAGGAGCCCAACTGTAGTAAAGGAGAAATTATGGATTACATTGGAAAAAGTAATTTAAGAGTAGACGCATATGCGAAGGTGACCGGAGTGGCAAAGTATGCTGCAGACCTAGCACCAAGAGATGCTTATGTTGCTAAAGTTTTACATTCTACTATTGCAAATGGTGAAGTTGTGAGTATGGATGTAAGCGAGGCAAAGAAAGTTCCTGGTGTCATAGGAGTCTTCACTTGCTTTGATGTGCCTGATGTAGAATTTCCTACTGCGGGACATCCTTGGGGACTTGAGCCTGCACATCAAGATATAGCAGATAGAAAACTCTTAAATAAAAGAGTTAGACTTTATGGTGACGATATTGCTGCTGTAGTTGCAGTGGATAATGTCGCATGTGATAGAGCGCTTAAGCTTATAAAAGTTGAGTACAAAGAGTATCCGGTACATACTGATGCTCGTTCAATGTTGAATGATAAAGATGCTCCTAAATTACATCCAAATTGGAGAGAAGACAATGTAATTGCTCACACTTCATTTAAATCAAGCCCTGATTTTAATTATGATGAGGCAAAGAAAAAAGCAATCGCAGAATATGGCGAAGACAATTTAATTGAAGTTGTAAAAAATGTAAAGACTCCAAGAATTTCACATAGTCACATAGAACTTCCGGTTTCATATGCCTATGTTGATGCAAATGGAAAGGTTACAGTTGTTGCATCAACTCAGATACCACACATTGGTCGTCGTATCATAGCACAAGCTTTAAATATACCATGGGGAAAAGTTCGTGTAATAAAACCTTATATAGGTGGTGGATTTGGAAATAAACAAGATTTGTTGTATGAGCCACTTAATGCATGGCTTTCTGTAAAATGCGGTGGTCATCCAGTTCTTCTTGAAATATCAAGAGAGGAAACTATTGTCGGAACTCGTACTCGTCACCCAATGGATGGTGATGTGAGAGGCCTTGCTACAAAAGACGGAAAACTTCTTTGTAGAGAATTAGTAAATTATAGTACAAACGGTGGATATGCAGCGCATGGACATAGTATAACTGCAAAATGTGCTGGTATATTTCAAAACTTATATAAAAATCCATTAGGTGTAAATTCAGAAGCATATACTGTATGGACTAATGCTCCAACATCAGCTGCTATGAGAGCATATGGTGTGCCTCAAGCTGTGTCATTTGCAGAAACATTGGTTGATGATATATGTGTAAAAGGCGGATTTGATCCACTCAAATTCAGAATGGATAATCTCTGTGATGAGAATCTTAAAGCTGGTGGTGTAGAATTTTATACTTATGGATTAAAAAAATGTCTTGAGATTGGTTCTAAAAAAATTGATTGGGAAAAGAAGAGAGAAGAATATAAAAATCAGACAGGACCTATAAGAAGAGGTGTGGGCATGTGTTGCTTTATTTATCAGACAGCAGTTGCACCTATAGCTCTTGAGACATCATCAGTTCGTATGATATTAAATCAAGATGGCTCAATGCAGTTATCTCTTGGTGCGACAGAAATTGGTCAAGGTGCCGACACAGTATTTACTCAGATAGCAGCTGAGTCAACTGGCATAAGTCCAGATAAGGTTTTTGTTATGAGTATGCAAGATACAGATATCACACCTTTTGATACAGGTGCCTATGGTTCAAGACAAACATATGTAACTGGAAATGCAATTAAAGAATGCGGAATATTATTTAAGAAGAAAATTTGCGAGTATGCACTTACTATGGAAGAAGAAAAGTCACTCGCAGGTAAAAAACTCGAAGACCTTGATGTTTATGAGAATCATGTTATAGATAAGAATACAAAAGAAAAGTTGGTTTCGCTTGAGAAACTCTCTACTACTGGATTCTATTCATTTAAGCATAATCAACATATTACTGCAGAGAAAACGACTGATATAACTACAAATACATTTGCATCAGGTTGTACATTTGTAGATGTAGAAGTTGATATGCCACTTGGAATTATAAATATTAAAGATATAGTAAGTGTTCACGATTCAGGAACAATTATCAATCCAGCACTTGCTACAGCTCAAGTCCACGGCGGTATGTCTATGAGCCTTGGCTATGGATTAAGTGAAGAATTGATATTAGATCCAAAAACTGGAAAGCCATATAATGATAATTTACTTGATTATAAAATTCCTACAGCTATGGACTCACCTGATTTCAAAGTTGAGTTCGTAGTTATGAAAGATCCAACAGGAGGCTATGGAAATAAAGCTCTCGGTGAGCCACCTACAGTAGCTCCAGCAGTAGCAATTCGTAATGCAGTCCTAAATGCCACAGGTATTGGCTTCAACGAATTCCCACTCACTGCTCAAAGACTCGTGCATGAGTTCAAAGAAAAAGGGATGATTTAGTAAGGAGAACATCAATATGAAAGTAAAAGCGTTTCTGAAGAAAAGCGGAATAAGTCAATACAATTTGGATGTTGCAAATAAAGAAGAAAAAGATACATTAGTAACTATGTTTCAATTGGCGAACAAAGAAATATTTGACTTAAAAAAAGACTGCCGAGATCATTATTCAAAAATCAATTTTTCTGATGAAGAAATAGAAAGAAGAATCAGTCAAGAACTTAGTATACTTCATAGAAATTTAGCATATTCGTTAAAAATGAAAGGGTGGTTTTTTAGATTAAGACAATGGCAAAGAATATATAATGAAGATTACACAAAAGTTTTGAATGAAACAGCACATTTAGATGAAAATACTAAATGGAAGAGAATTGGAGATTTCTTTAATTCGCATGAAATTCCAAATGAATTTAGATTCAAATTTGAAGGTATAGGCGTAAAAACATATAAGTAGGGAAATGGAAAGAGTATTCTATTTAGCGGTATTTCATGAAGAGAATAATCAATATTGGGTATCTTTTCCAGATTTTCCTGAGTGCTTTTCTCAAGGAGATTCATTAGAAGATTCATTTTTACATGCACAAGAGGCACTTGAAATGTGTGTAGAAGAAAGATTAAGTAATAAAGAAAAATTACCTAAACCAACACTCATTATTGACAACATTGATTCTGATAAATATGTACTATTATCATGTGAGTGTGATGTGAATATACTGTAAATATGTCATTAAGGAGCAAATATGTCTTATAAAACAAATGTTTTAATAACAAAAGAAGATGATTGGTATGTTGCAAGTAGCGTTGAAACCAATGTTGTTTCTCAAGGTCATACCATTGAGGAAGCTTTAGAAAATCTTAAAGAAGCATTAGAATTATACTATGAAGATAATTCAAATATTAATGTTGAAAACAATGTATGTTTAATGACTTCGTTGGAGGTTACTATATAATGCCTTCAAAATATCCTGTATTGACACCAAAAGAAATTATTAGTGTTTTGCAAAAGCTTGATTTTGCATTTGTTAGTCAAAAAGGTAGTCATATGAAGTTTTCAAATGGTAATAATGTAGTGATTATACCTAATCATAATGAAATAGCAAAAGGGACGCTAAAAGGAATATTAAATCAGGCAAATGTTTCAATAGATGAGTTTTTAAAAATGTTAAAAGGATAGGACTTTTAAATGGACGACAAATCAAAAGTTTTAGCAGTATGTATAAGCGAAAAGAAAGGCGTAGTTAAGCATGCTGTTGATTTTGTGGAAGTTAACGACAAAGGCATTGTAGGCGATGCACATAGTGGAGACTGGCATAGACAAGTAAGTCTACTTAGCATAGATAGTGTAAATAAAATGCAGTCAAAGATTAGTTTTGAACTTAAACCTGGAGCATTTGCAGAAAACATATTAATAGATACGGGCATGGTTTTATATGAATTAAAGATAGGTCAGAGAATGAAAGTTGGAGACTGCACTTTAGAAGTAACTCAAATTGGTAAAGAGTGTCATGCAAGTTGTGAGATAAGAAAAATCACTGGAGATTGTGTGATGCCAAGAGAAGGAATATTTACAAAAGTAATTACTGGTGGAAAAATTAAGCCAGGTGATGAAGTTGTATTGTTGTAATTGAGTATTACGAATGTGTCAAGATTATGTGTGCAATATATGAATCAATAAAGAATCAAATACAGTATTGGATTAAATATGAAAATGATAAACCGAAAGTTCCTTATAATGAAAGTACTAAAAAGTTATATGATGAGTATCGTTCTAAAAATGATAGAGACTGTGTTTTGAATGATGGAAATTTGCTTGCAGATACAATATTTAGTTTGTGGCTTCCTTTAAGATTTGCACTTGTAAATTTGCATACATACTATGAAATTAAAGAAATAACTGGGTATAGCATTGTTGAAAAAAATATTAATTTTTTGCAAACTTTAGATAACAGCATTGAGTGTTTATTGCCGAAAGAAGATGAAGTAACGGAAGTTTTATCAAAACTTTTTGTAATAGGAGTAAAAAGAGTAAACACTATGATACTGCCCGATAGGGGATTACAATATAAACAATATGATTACATGCCAAACTTTTTAAAGGAGTGTTTTGTTGGTGGAAAATATAGTTATGCATTTAATTATAATAATGAAAAATTTAAAGACTGGGTATCTCAACAAAAGTTATGGATGTTTTTTGACGATGGTATTATAAGTGAACAGAATATTAAAGATTTGGCACATACTGGTGATATTAACAATAATGTTCCTAAAGATAAAGTTGGTTTAATAAAATGTTTAAATAGTTATATAGATATTTTGGAGGAAAGAAAAAAGTATTTATATGGTATATAGTAGTTTAGTTTCGTTTTAAAAGTTTTCTATTGCTGTAATTATCTTTGCGGTTATGTAGAAAAAGCATTTTATAATATAGTTTGGTTATTATAATTTATTAATAATAAATAAAATTTATAATACATTGTATTATATTGAAAGGAAGTCATATGTTTGACATTAGTTTTTTATACGAAGCGAAAGATGTGAAGGATGCCATCAAGAGATTATCTGAAAATCCAAATTCAGAGATTATTAGTGGTGGCACTGATGTTTTAATTCGCGTTCGTGAAGGTAAAGATGCAGGTATGGGACTTGTGTCAATCCATAATATTGCAGAACTAAAAGGAGTTAAACAAGACGGCAGTGGCAATATAATTATTGGTGCGGGCACATGTTTTTATGATATTACTCATAATGAGATAATACAAAAATATATTCCATCACTTGGCGAGGCAGTAAATACTGTGGGAGGACCTCAGATTAGACAGACAGGCACTATTGGTGGTAACATTTGTAATGGTGCAACTTCTGCTGATTCAGCATCTACTATGACTGCATTACAGGCTGACATTGTACTTGAAGGACCAAATGGTGAGAGAGTAGTTAATATAAAAGATTTTTATACAGGTCCTGGAAAAACTGTTCGTGATAGATGCGAAGTTTGCAAGCACTTCGTAATTAAGAAAGAAAATTTTGAAAATTATTATGGATATTATTTTAAATATGGAAAGAGAAAATCACTTGAGATAGCAACACTTGGTTGTTCAGTTCTTGTGAAATTGAATGGTGCAAAAGATGCTATAGAAGATGTAAAAATTGCCTATGGCGTTGCGGCACCAACTCCAAGTAGAGCATACAAAGCAGAAGAATTTGCTAAAGGGAAAAAACTTAATGATAAGACATTGCTTGATGAATTTGCAAAACTTGCACTTGAAGAAATGAAACCAAGAGATAGTTGGCGTGCAAGTAAAGAGTTCAGAGAACAACTCATAAAAGAAATGGCAAAAAGATCACTTGTAAATTCAATAAGAAGAGCAGGAGGTAGGATAGAATATTATGTCTAAGAAAATAATTACACTCCATGTAAATGGAAAAGATAGGGAAGTAGCAGTTGATGAGAGAGAGTCTTTATATGAGACTCTTAGAAATGAATTGAGACTTACATCAATTAAAAAAGGTTGTGAAGTTGGCGAGTGTGGAGCCTGCTCTGTCCTTTTAAATGGAAAATGTGTCGACAGTTGTATCTATCTTACTGTATGGGCTCAAGGGAAAGACATTGTAACAGTAGAAGGTCTGAAAGATGAGACAAATGGTGATATAACTGATGTTCAAAAAGAATTTATAAAGCAGGCTGCAGTTCAATGTGGTTTCTGCACACCTGGATTTATTCTAAAAGCTGTTGAGATAGTAGGTGCAAACAAGCCATACACTAGAGATGAAATTAAAGAACTTATTACCGGTAACCTTTGCCGTTGCACAGGTTACATGAATATAGTTACTGCAATTGAGCATGCCATAAAACACAATATGGATAAACTTGGCATCCCATATGAAGTAGCACCTTCAACAACTTCATTTGATATCCCAGATGCAGAAAAAGAAAAAATGCTTAAAGATGTGCTTGCTATGCAAAACAATGATGTAACAAAAGCATAGGGGCGAGTCCGAAGGAGGAGAGTTATGATTTTAGTCTATAATGGAAGAGTAGTTACAAGAGATGAGAAACAACCGCTTATAAATAGTGGAGCAGTTGCAATTGATGGGAATAAGATTGTTGAAGTTGGCGATAGTAATGCGTTAAAATCTAAGTATGGAAATGCAGAGACGATAGATGCTAAAGGTGCAGTAGTAATGCCAGCATTTATTAATACACATGAACACATCTATTCAGCCCTTGCAAGAGGTCTAAATATCAAAGGCTATGTAGCAAAAGATTTTTTAACTATACTTGATGGTATGTGGTGGACACTTGATAGAAATCTTGATAATGAATTTACAAAACTTTCTGCAATTCAAACTTATATTGAGTCTATTAAAAATGGTTGCACAACTACATTTGACCACCACGCTTCTTTTGGCGAAATAGATGGTTCGCTTGATGCTATAGAAGAAGCTGCAAGAGAACTTGGAGTTCGTTCAGTTCTTTGCTATGAGATTTCTGATAGAGATGGAATGGAAAAGTCTAAAAAGTCAGTTCTTGAAAACTCTCGTTTTATAAAAAAGACATTAAAGAATAATGACGATTTCATAAAAGCAATGTGTGGTATGCATGCTCAATTTACTATTTCTGATGAGACTTTTGAATTTGCCCGCACAGAGACTCCAAAAGAAGTTGGTTTCCACATCCATGTTGCTGAAGGCATAGAAGATTTACATGATTGCTTAAAAAAACATGGTAAGAGAATAGTTGATAGACTTGATGACTTTGATATTTTAGGACCTAAATCACTTCTTGCTCATTGTATCTATATAAATTCTCATGAAATGGATAGAATTAAAGAAACTGATACAATGGTAGTTCATAATCCAGAGAGCAATATGGGTAATGCATGTGGATGCCCTCCAACTATGGAGATAGTTCATAGAGGTATCTTGACTGGTCTTGGAACTGATGGATACACTCACGATATGACTGAATCATATAAAGTTGCAAATATTTTACATAAGCATCACTTATGCACTGGAACTGCTGCTTGGGCAGAAGTTCCTCAGATGCTTTTTGAAAATAATGCAAAAATAGCTAATAGATATTTTGACATACCACTTGGAAAATTAAAAGAAGGTTATGCTGCAGATGTTATAGTTACTGATTATTATGCACATACTCCAATGGATGAAACTAATATCAATGGAAATATTTTATTTGGTATGTCGGGACGCTCAGTAGTAACTACTATTGGAAATGGCAAAATCTTGATGAAAGATAGAGTTCTTACAATGCTTGATGAGCAAAAGACCCTAGCTGACATAGCTGAGAAAACTAGGAAATTATGGAACAAAATAAATTCTAATAAATAACACATTGCTTTTTATTAATTAAAGCAAAATAATGCATGGTGGTGTTAATATGATACCAAAATACACGATATATGAACATATAGGTAATATTTCAAAATCAAATAATGGATGGGTAAAAGAATTAAATAAAATTGCATGGGGAGATAGAGAGCCAGTGTATGATATTAGGACATGGAATATTGATCATACTAAATATGGTAAAGGGGTTACCATAACTCATATTGAGTTGAGAAATCTTTATGATTTGCTTTCTAGCATTAAAGTTAAATTATAATATAAAAAGTGTATAGTTATATAAGAGTAATTTATAAACTGATTTTTGAAATGGTAAAAAGTAGAACAGTACAACTGATTTTCCAATCAATTTATATAGGAATAGCAATAATTGCTATTCTTGCGAGTCTTGGACTATTTGAAATGACTTATAGATGGGATTTTTATGTGCACTTTACCAACCTAAGTAATTATTTATGTGCGATTTTCATGTTCTTAGAACTTCGCGATACTGCAAAGAAAAATACCGATAGTTTTGTAACAACATTTCCTGTCGCCAAGTTTGTTGCGCTACTTGCTATTCTATTAACATTTATTATTTATAATTTTGTTTTAGCACCTAGAAGAGATATAAAAGAAAGTTTTGTAGTTTCAAGTGTTACATTACATATTGTATTACCGCTAATGTTTACATTTGATTATATCTTGTTTTATGAACATGGCAAAGTAAAATGGTATTATCCAATTGTATCGACAGTATTTCCACTTCTTTATGCAGCATTTATCTATGTGCATGCTGCTGTTCGTAATTTTGACTCAAGTATATATTATCCAGGTAGAAATGACCCATTTATCTACCCATACTTCTTTTTGAACTTAGATAAATATGGTGTAGTTGGAGTGATAAAAAATATTATAATTATTCTAATAGTATTTGTAGCATTTGGATATGTGATTGTGTTTATTGATAAACTATTTAGTAATGTAAGAAAAAGATAGTGTTATAAAAAATTATTTTATTTTAAATATAATATTTTGGAGGTGCATTATGAGCGAGATTATGAAAATTATGCCATTTAAAAATTTGATGGAATGGGTTATTGATGAGAACAAAACCCGAAACTCCATTTTTGGTGTAAAGAAGTATTATAAGGCAGATACAAAGAAGGGCTTTAACATTTATAAAGAGCATGTCGAGACTCCAATTGGCCCTGCTGCTGGTCCAAACTCACAACTTGCACAAAATATTATATCAAGCTACATAGCAGGTAGTAGATTTTTTGAATTAAAAACAGTCCAAGAAATGACTGGTGCTGACATGGTTAAATGTGTCAACAAGCCATGTATAAAAGCTGATGATGAGTGCTATAACTGTGAATGGTCTACAGAACTTTATATGGATGAGGCTATACAAGAATATATTAAAGCTTGGGTTGCACTTCATTTTATATCTAAAGAATTTGGACTCGGTGCGACTGATGGATTCGTATTTAATATGTCAGTAGGATATAATCTTGATGATATAAAGAAGAAAGATACTGATAAGTTTATCGAGTGTATGAAAGATGCAAACAAGCATCCAGTGTTTAAAGAGTGCCTCGACTACCTTAGAGCTCACATCTCTGAATATAAAAATTTTAAAGCAGAAGACATAGATAAGATTCCAAATCAAGTTTGTCATTCTGCAACTGAGTCAACACTTCACGGATGCCCTCCTGCAGAGATTGAAAGAATCGCCATGTATCTTATGGATGAGAAGGGGTTAAATACATTTATAAAATGTAATCCAACTCTTCTCGGATACGAGAGAGCGAGAAAAATCTTGGATGACATGGGATTCACTTATGTTGCATTTACAGATTCTCATTTCTTAACAGACTTACAGTGGGGCGATGCTGTTAAAATGCTTGATAGACTTATGAAACATGCAGATGAGAAGGGATTGACTTTTGGAGTGAAACTAACTAATACATTCCCTGTAGATGTAACTAGAAATGAATTGCCATCTCAAGAGATGTATATGTCAGGAAGATCATTATTTGGTCTTTCTATAAAAGTGGCAGAGATGCTCACAACTCATTTCAATGGAAAACTTAAGATTGCATATTCTGGTGGTGCAGATGCATTTAATATTGATAAACTTGTTGATGCTGGCATCTGGCCTGTGACAGTTGCAACTACAATTTTGAAGCCAGGAGGATATGATAGATTTTATCAAATGGCAGAAAAAATTATGTCAAATGTAAATGGCATGGTAAGTTTTTCTGGTGTAGATGTAAAGAAAGTTCAAACACTCGCCGAAGAGTGCAAAAAAGATAAACACTTAGTAAAGAAATCACTTAGATTTAAACAAAACAAAATTAAAGTTAAAAATCCACTTACAGATTGCTTTATAGCACCTTGTTCAAATACCTGTCCTATAAATCAAGACATTTCACTTTATAATTATTATGTAAAGAATAATGAGTTTGAAAAAGCACTTGAAGTGATATATCGCACAAATCCGCTTCCATTTATGACTGGAAATATTTGTGCTCATCCTTGTACAACTGCTTGTATGAGAAATCATTATGAGGACAATGTAGATATTAGAGGCAATAAGCTTCTTGCTGCAAAATCAGCATTTGATAAAGTTATTAAAAATGTAAAACCTGCCGCATCAAACGGTAAGTCAGTTGCAGTAGTAGGTGCTGGACCTGGTGGTATCGCAGTTGCTACATTCTTATCAAGAAATGGATTTGCAGTAACAGTATATGATAAAGAAAAAACTGCAGGTGGCACAGTCGCAAATATTATCCCACACTTTAGACTTCCTATGGATGAAATTCAAAAAGATGTAGAGTATGCAAAGGCGTGGGGAGCAAAATTTGAACTTGGAACTGAAGTAAAAAATGTTAAAGAACTAAAAGATAAATTTGACTATGTTGTTCTTGCAATTGGTGCCCATAAAGAAAGTAAAGCTGGATTTAATGGTGACGAAAAATGTGTAAATGCTCACAAGTTCTTAATTGATTTCAATGAGAAAAATGGAAAACTTGATATTGGAAAGAATGTAGCTGTTATTGGTGGTGGTAACACTGCTATGGACAGTGTTCGTGCCGCTAAGAGAACTTCTGGTGTAGAGAATGTTTATCTTGTATATAGAAGAAATATGTTAAATGCTCCTGCAGATGAAGACGAGATAAATCTTGCTATTGAAGATGGAGTACAAATTAAAGAGTTATTGGCACCAGAGAGTTTTGAAAATGGAGTTTTAAAATGTAAAGTTTGCAAACTTGGAGCAGTTGGTGCTGATGGTAGAAATAGTATCGAAGTTACAAATGAAACACTTGATATCAAAGCTGACACTGTCATCGCTTCTATAGGAGAGAAAGTTGATGGTGATTTCTACAAGAGTAATGGTATAGAAGTGAATGAAAAAGGTTTACCAGTATTAAGTGGCACTCTTGAGACAAATATTAAAGGTGTATATGCTATAGGTGATGGTGCTCTTGGTGCTTCTATAATAGTAAAAGCAATCGCAAATGCAAAACTTGTAGCAACTGCAATTTCAGGCAACGGATTTACTGGAAATGAATTGCCAAATGAATCAGTAGACAACATTTATAAAGATAGAGCAATACTAAAAGATCGTATCGTAGGGGCGAGCTCAGCGAGCCCTAATGACGCAAGTCGTTGCTTACACTGTAATAAAGTCTGTGAAACTTGTAATGAAGTTTGCCCAAACCGTGCAAATGTTCATATCATATTAAAAGATGGCAGCCACCAAATAGTTCATGTAGATAGTATGTGTAATGAGTGCGGAAACTGTGCAGTATTCTGCCCTTATGATAGCAAGCCTTATAAAGACAAATTTACTTTATTCTTAGATGCAGAAGCTATGAAAGATTCTACCAATGATGGCTTCTATTATAAGGATGACAAAACCGCAGTAGTAAGAATTAATGGTTCTGACTCAGAATATAAGTTAAACACTGCAGATTCGAAACTTGGTAAACTTGCGGAAGTGATAGATACAATTAAAGAAAAGCATAATTATTTTATATTCTAATTGGTTGCCAAAAAAAATTTTATGGAGAAATATATTACTTGTTTTCACTCAAAAATAAAATTTTTAAGATATTTAATAAACATGCACCCGACACATTTTTTGTAATGCACGGAAATGTTGAGTGCTGTGTATTTACTATAAATGATAGTTTTTCTGAAATATTAAAGTGTGAAATCTTTAACATAAAGCACACCCCGATTGAAATAAGCGATTGCAAATCACTTTTCAAATGGATTAATAAAAGGCTTATACCAGCAAATAGAATTCAGTATGATAGAATAATAAGTAATTACTTAAATGTATATGACAATTTAACGAAGTTAATTTTAGATTCATATGCCCTCTCTTTATCTGATGCTTACTGGATAAAACCTTATGAAGATGATAATACTTGGGAGACAATAAATTATTACAAAAATGATTTTGATTTAACTCTTCTAGATATGTATTTAGACTCTACTATTAGTTCAGAATATAAACCTATTGCGAAGTCTCCAAGCAACAATATTGATGGCATAAGTCCTAAAGCTTGGACTATTGAAAATAATGACAGAATACTTATAAAAAGAGGCAAAACTGATGTCTATAATGAAGTGATAGTTAGTAATATATTAGATGAGTTTGGATTTAATCATGCTAAATATTGGTTTGATTTATATAATGAAAAGCCAGTATGCAAATGTAAAAACTTTACTAGTGATGAAGTTGAATTTATACCAGCATCGGAGATTGCAAAGATATATAATAACAAGAAAGAAGATATACTTTGGTATATGAACTTTATTGATACTAAAGTAAAAGAAGGGTATAACAAAATTAGCAATATGTTACTTATAGACTTTGTACTTGGGAATGAGGATAGACACTGGGGAAATTTTGGTATACTTAGAAATATAAATACTCTTGAATTCGTGGATACGGCACCAATTTTTGATAATGGAAATGCATTATGGATTAGTGGATTTTTTAATCCTGTAGTTAAATCAAAAACTACGCTTGGATATAACTACAATCTTAAAGATTTAATTAATAAGGGATATTATTCATCAAAATGGGAGAAAGCACTTGATATTATTTTAACTAAAGAATCAAAATTTGAAACAAAAGAAGAAATAGAGAAACAATATAATGGTGCGGTTCAAAACTTAAAATACATTTTTAACTAACAAAATATAATTCACTGTATTAATTAAAATGATTACTAAAGAGGGCTATTATGGCAAAGTTTTTTGTAAATGGAAAAGAATATGAGTTGGCTGATGATAAAAAAGTTATGGGCTTTCTTCGAGATGAGTTAAAACTTTTATCAGTAAAAGATGGATGTGCTGAAGGTGCCTGCGGAGCCTGCACTGTGCTCGCGGATAATGTGCCAACTAAAGTTTGTGTGCAGACTGCTAAACGAATGGAAGGAAAGCATATCGTCACTGTTGAAGGACTTACTGATAGAGAAAAAGAAGTGTTTAAGTATGCTTTTGGGAAGGCGCAGGCGGTTCAATGTGGTTTTTGTATACCAGGAATGGTTATGTGCGCAAAGGCACTAATAGATAAAAATAATAATCCTACTCGTATTGAAGCGGCAGATGCTATAAAGAATAATTATTGTAGATGTACAGGTTATAAAAAAATAATTGATGCCATAATACTCGCTGCCAAGATATTTAGGGAGAACTTAGAAGTTAAGTTTGAAAATAAAGTAATGAATATCGGTGATAGTGATATAAGAGTTGATGCGCCAGATAAGACACTTGGTACAGCTAAGTATGCTGATGACATATATCTTGATAACATGATATATGGTTCTTGCGTTCGTGCTGCTTATCCAAGAGCAAGAGTTAAAAACATTGATATAGAAGAAGCAAAAAAGCTTGATGGAGTAATTGGAATTCTTACTGCAAAAGATTTGCCAGGTAAGATGACAGGTCACTTAAAGAAAGATTGGTTTGCATTGATTGATATTGGAGACATAACTCATTCGCTTGGAGATGCTATAGTTGCAGTGTATGCAAAAGATAAGGAGACACTAGAAAAAGCAAAGGCGCTCGTGAAAATTGATTATGAAGTTTTGCCTGCAGTATTTGATAGATATGAAGCTATGAAAGAAGGTGCTCCGATTGTTCACGAAGAAGAAGATACCAAGACAAATATTTTAGTTGAAAAACATATAAAACGAGGAGACCCAGATACTGCTATCAAAAATGCAAAATATAAAGTGACAAATACATATAAAACTCCTTATACAGAGCATGCATTTTTAGAGCCAGAATGTGCTGTTGCACTTCCTCTTCAAGATGGTGGAGTTATGCTCTATTCATCAGACCAGTGTACTTACGATACAAGAAGAGAGTGTAGCTATATAACAGGACTTCCTGAAGAGAAGATTATAGTAGAGAACTCATATGTTGGTGGTGCTTTTGGTGGAAAAGAAGACATGACAATTCAACCACTCACATGTGTTGCAGCTATGAAATTCAAAGTGCCAGTCAAGATGAAACTAACACGTCAAGAGAGTATGCAAATTCACCCAAAGCGTCACCCTATGGATGTGACTATGACTACAGCTTGCGATGAAAATGGTATCTTAGTCGGTATGAAGTGTGAAGTAGTTTCTGATACAGGTTGTTATGCATCGCTTGGTGGACCAGTACTTGAAAGAGCTTGCACTCATGCAGCTGGACCTTATAATTATCAAAATGTAGAAATTCATGGAACTGCTGTATATACAAATAACCCTCCTGCAGGAGCGTTTAGAGGATTTGGCGTCACTCAAACTTGTTTTGCAACTGAAATGAATATAAACTTGCTTGCTGATATGGTTGGCATTGACTACTGGGAGATAAGAAAGAGAAATGCAATTAAACCTGGGCAAGTTTTACCAAATGGTCAGATAGCAGATGAAAGCACTGGACTTGTAGAGACATTGGATGCAGTAAAAGATTACTACTATAATAACAAATATGTTGGCATAGCTTGTGCGATGAAAAATGCTGGAGTTGGTGTTGGTCTTCCTGATTATGGTCGTTGCAAGATTATAGTAAATAATGGTCTAGTTGAAGTTCATAGTGCCGCTTCTGAAAATGGTCAAGGAATTGGACAAGTATTAGTGCAGACAGTGAGTAATGAATTGAAACTTCCTATAGATAAGATAGTTTGGAAAAACTCAAATAGCGGAACTGATCCTGATAGCGGATGTAGTTCTGGAAGCCGTCACACTCTTATAACAGGTGAAGCATGCCTTCGTGCAACACGCGAACTTAATAAAGATTACAATGCAAATGGAAAAGATTTAAATAAATTAAATGGAAAAATTTATGAAGCTGAATTCTTTGAGCCAACTGATAAATTAGGAGCAGAGAAAGAGTTCCCAGTTTCTCATATAGGATATGGATTTGCTACTCAACTTTGTATATTAAATGATGATGGCACTATAAAAGAGATGGTTGGCGCTCATGAAATTGGAAAAGCAGTAAATAAACTTGGAGTAGAGGGACAGATAGAAGGCGGCATGGTAATGAGCATGGGCTATGCTCTAACTGAAGATTTAAAGGTCGTAGAGGGAAAAGTTAATGCAAAGTATGGAACTTACGGACTCTTTAGAGCTAATAAAGTTCCAGAACTTACTTCTATTGTAGTTGAAAAAGACGGAATGAAATTTGCAAATGGTGCTATAGGTTGTGGAGAAATTACGGCTATACCAACTGCACCAGCAATAGCACTTGCATATTATAGAAAAGATGGCGAGTTTCAAACTGAATTGCCACTCAAAAATACTCCATATGCTAAATAATTATATCAATGAAAAAAATATTGTTAAAAAACGGAATAGTAGTTAATAGCAAAAAGTCTTTTGTTGCTGACATTTTAATTGAAGGCGAGAAGATAAAGAGAGTTGCAAAGAATATAAAAGTGCCGGGCTCGCAAAGCTCGCCCCTACGATTGGCTTCGCCAAAGGGATCGCAGAACTCAAGCGTACAAGTTATTGACTGCAAAGGTAAATATATTTTCCCAGGCTTCATAGATGGACATACTCACTTTGATTTGTCAGTTGCAGGCACTACTACTATTGATGATTTTGCAAGTGGAACTAAGGCAGCGGTATCTGGCGGCACAACAACTATAATAGATTATGGAACGCAGTATCACGGAGAGACTTTAAAGCAAGGACTTAAAAATTGGCTTGACAAAGCAAAAGATGGTGTGAGTTGTGATTTCGGAGTTCACATGTCTATATCAGAAATGAATGATAAAGTTCGTTCTGAAATTAAGGAAATGATAAAAGAGGGTGTAACTTCATTTAAATTATATACTACTTATGACATTAAACTTGATGATGATAAATTACTTGATGCACTTACAGAAATTGCAAAGTGTAAAGGCATAACAGGAGTTCACTGTGAAAATGATGGAATAATAAAAGAACTTCGAGCTAATGTAGTTGGCGATGATAATAAAAAAGTTATTTCGCATGCTTTAACTCGACCAGCTGTGGCAGAAGCTGATTGTGTAAATAGACTTGCCTATATGTCGCATATAACTAGCGCAGCATTTTTGGCAGTTCATGTTACTTGTGAAGAAGCACTTAACGAAGTTAAGATAGCTAAAGAAAAGGGATATAAAGTTTATGGGGAAACATGTCCTCAGTATTTATACTTTGATGATAGTGTCTATAAGAAAAAATTTGATGAAGCGAGTAAGTATGTATGTGCACCACCAATTAGAAAGAAGAAAGATATTAAAGCTCTATGGAAAGCAATCAATGATGGAAGTATAGATATAGTTTCTACTGATCACTGCTCATTTACTAAAGAGCAAAAAGCACTCGGCAAAGATGATTTTAGGAAAATACCAGGTGGCTTAAATGGAGTGGAACAAAGAGGCATTTTACTTTTTGATGCATGTCAAAACAAGAAACTAAAAATAGAAAGAATGTGTGAGCTGCTCTCTGAAAATACAGCAAGACTATTTGGACTTTGGGACAGAAAAGGATTTATAAAAGAAGGTTATGATGCAGATTTTGTTATAATAGACCCAAAAAAGACGACTGTTTTAAGCATAAAGAGTCAAGTGTCTAAATCAGACTACTGCGCATTTGAAGGAAAGAAACTTAAGGGAAAGATAGAAAAAGTCTTTCTTAGAGGAAGACAGGTTGTAGACGAAGATAAGAATATAGTTGAAAATACCGGAAAATTTATTAAACGAAAGTTGCATGAGAGTTTTTAGTGCTTTATATTATGATAGAAAAATGTTATAATTAATCATGTATAATTTTGCTCTTTTTTTAGGAAGACTATAGATTCCTAAAGAATGTGAGTAATCTTATAAAAATATTTTAGGAGGGTTTCTATGGAAAAACTTTTCAAACTTAAAGAGAAAGGCACAGATGTAAGAACTGAGTTAATTGCTGGATTAACAACTTTTATGGCAATGGCTTATATTTTAGCAGTTAACCCAAGCATTTTATCAGCATCTGGTATGGATGCAGGATCAGTCTTTAGCGCTACTGGTGTTTCATCAGCAATTGCATGTTTCCTTATGGGATTAATTGGTAATTTCCCATTTGCACTTTCAGCTGGTATGGGTCTTAATGCTTATTTTACTTACTCAGTTGTATTTGGACTTGGAGTTTCATGGCAAGTTGCACTTGCAGCTGTATTTGTAGAGGGTGTTATATTCCTTTTATTGTCAGTTGTAAATGTAAGAGAGGCTATGTTTGAGGCTATCCCACTTTCACTTAAGAGTGCAGTTTCAGCAGGTATCGGACTTTTCATTACTATTATTGCACTTATTAATGCTAAAGTATTACAAGCAAGTGATAGTACTGTTGTTTCACTTATTTCTTTCCATTCAGCATTTGACAAAGAGTACAATGTAATGGATTTACAAGTTTGCTCTGCAGTTCTTTGCTTAATTGGAATTGTTGTTACAGCTTACTTAGTTCACAAAAAAGTAAAAGGAAATATACTTCTTGGAATTCTTATTACTTGGGTATTAGGAATTATTGCACAAATATTTGGAATTTATAGACCAAATCCAGAAGCAGGTTTCTATTCTGTAATACCTAGTGGTGTATTTGCAATGCCAGCATCTATGGCGCCAACCTTTGGTGCATTTGTGAAAGGTTTTGGAGAGATAAAG
Source organism: Lachnospiraceae bacterium (assembly GCA_017449075.1). Taxonomy (GTDB): domain Bacteria; phylum Bacillota; class Clostridia; order Lachnospirales; family Lachnospiraceae; genus UBA3633. The sequence continues at coordinate 65,331 of JAFSKG010000044.1, read as the reverse complement.
TCTATAAGTTTAATCAATTTCATAGTAGTTGTAGTTTCTTTCTTGTTCGTAGATATATTTGATACTCTTGGTACACTTATAGGTTGTGCAAAAGCTGGCGGTATGTTAAACGAGAAAGGACGTCTCCACAATGTTAAGTATGCTCTTTTTGCAGATGCAGTTGGTACAACAGTAGGTGCAGTTTGTGGTACATCAACTGTTACTACATTCGTAGAATCAGCATCTGGTATTGAAGCTGGTGGTAGAACAGGACTTACTGCTATTACAGTAGGAATATTGTTCTTGGTGGCAATGTTCTTCTGGCCAATTTTCAGCGTTATACCTTCATTTGCAACTGCTCCAGCACTTGTTATCGTTGGATATCTCATGATGAAGCACGTTGTAGACATTCCTTGGGATGATGCGACTGAATCAGTTCCAGCATTCCTTGCAATTCTTGCTATGCCTTTCTTCTATAGTATTTCTGAAGGTATTGCATTTGGTATAATTTCTTATGTAGTTATCAATTTAGTTTCTGGAAACGGAAAGAAAATTACACCTACGTTATTTGTTATAGCATTACTATTTATACTAAAGTATATAATGATTTAGTTTTGTTTTTTGGATGGGCTATATGCCCATCCAATTTTGTTATAAATTGATAGTGCTTCATTTGTGGAGAAATTATGAAAAGATATTTCATGACAACTGAAGAGCGTCTCAAAGACAGAGTGCAAGTTGCGATGAGTGAACGTAAGGCAGATCTTGTATTTAAAAATGCAAGTTTTGTTAATTTGTTTTCTGAGAGAATAGAAGTAGCTGATATAGCCATCTGTAGAAGGCATATAGTGGGCATAGGTGAGTATGAGGGTGAAGTAGAGGTGGACTGTACAAATAAAGTTGTAGTACCATCATTTATAGATAGTCACATACATCTTGAATCAGCAATGATTAGTCCGAGAAGCTTTAGGGATTTGGTTGTATGCCATGGTACAGCTGGTGTGATTGTTGATCCACACGAGATCGCAAATGTAGCAGGAATCGATGGAATTAATTACATACTTAAGATGACTGAAGATTTGGATTTATTTGTAGGAGTAATGGTGCCATCTTGCGTCCCATCGACGCCTCTTGATGAGTCGGGTGCAACTTTAACTGCTGATGATATAAAACCACTATATGATAATGACAGAATATATGGGCTTGCTGAGATGATGAATGCATATGGTTTGATACATTCTGATGAACAGTGTGTAAAAAAATGTGTTGATGCCATTAATGCAGGAAAACTAATAGATGGTCACGCACCAAGTGTTTATGGAAAACAATTAAATGCGTATTTAACATCTGCCATTTCAAGCGACCATGAGTGTTCTAATATAAAAGAGGCAATGGAAAAACTTGATCGAGGAATGTGGATACAAATTCGCGAGGGAACAGTTTGTAAAGACTTAGATGCACTTATGGATCTTTTTAAAGCACCATATCACAATAGATGTATGCTTGCGACTGATGACAGTCATCCAGACACAATTATAGATGAAGGACATATAGATAGAATTGTTAGAAAAGCAATTGCAAAAGGTGCTGACCCTATAAGAGCTATAAAGATGGGAAGTCTAAATCCGGCACTTCACTATGGGTTAGGTCATGTGGGCGCAATCGGAATTGGATATATGGCTAACTTAATTGTTCTTGATGATCTTGAGACATTTAAAATTCATTCTTGCTATTTGGCTGGAAAGAAAGTATCAGAATACAATAGGACTCTTCATAAAAGTTCAGAGGATATGAATACCTTGGACAAGGAAGTATTTAGTAGAGTATACCATTCATTTAATTTAGATAGTGTAAAAGAATCAGATTTTGAAATTAATAAAGTTGGTAATAAAGAGAGAGTTATTGAGTTAATACCTGGTGGAGTTTTGACTAAAGAATCAACTCTTGATATTATAGAAAATAAAGATATGCCATATGGCGTTGACATAGACAGAAACATTGCTAAGATTGCAGTTGTTGAGAGGCATCACAATACAGGACATATTGGCATAGGATTTTTAAAAGGATACGGCATAAGACAGGGTGCTATTGCTTCAAGTATAGGTCATGATTCACACAATATAATAGTTGTAGGTGTCAATGACAAGGACATGGCAATGGCGGTCAATACAGTAAAAAATAACAATGGTGGAATTGCGATAGTCTGTGATAGCGTATTGCTTGGAGATTTAAAACTTGAAGTAGCAGGACTCATGACAGAAAATGATGAAAATTATGTTATTAGCAATCTTGAAAAATTAAAAGATATTGCATATTATGATTTAGGGGTCAAGAGAGATATCGATCCATTCATGACTCTTGCATTTATGCAACTCCCTGTTATACCAGAACTTAAGATTATACCAAAAGGTTTAGTAAGAGTAAGTGAGCAGAAAGTTGTAGATGCGATATTCTAGAGCTCGTGTAACTCGCCCATTAGGTAGTATGTTATATTAAAAAGGAGATAAATTATGTTAAAAGAAATTAAGACAAACGACGCACCAGCTGCTATAGGACCATATAGTCAAGCAGTTGCAGTAGGAAACTTTTTATTTGCTTCAGGTCAAATACCTGTAGACCCAGCAACTGGAAATGCACCAGAAGGTATCGAGGCACAGGCTGAGCAAAGTTGCAAAAATGTAGGAGCAATCTTAAAAGCAAATGGCATGGATTATTCAAATGTAGTTAAGACAACTTGCTTTCTTGCTGATATGGGAGACTTCGCTAAGTTTAATGAAGTATATGCAAAGTACTTTAATGGAAGTGTAAAGCCAGCAAGAAGTTGCGTAGCTGTAAAAGCAATACCAAAGGGTGTTCTTTGCGAAGTAGAAGTTTTAGCAGTAAAGGAATAGTTATCACACAATATGAAAGATTTTGCACTAAAAGGTGATATTTTATATTCAAAGAGTTTAAATAAAGTTTCTCAACATGAGAATTCTTATTTGGTTTGTGTGGATGGGAAAAGTGAAGGTGTATACAAGAAACTTCCGGCAAAGTATAAAGGAATAAAAGTGTATGACTATAGTGGCTATCTTATAATACCTGGACTTGTAGATATGCATTTGCATGCACCACAGTATATATTTGTTGGACTTCATATGGATTTGAAGTTGCTTGATTGGTTAAACACCTATACATTTCCAGCTGAAGCCAAATATAAAAATTTGAGTTTTGCCAAAAAGGCTTATGATATTTTTGTTCATGACTTAACTTTGTCATCAACTACAAGGTTTTCTATGTTTGCTACAATACATAACGAAGCAACACTTTATCTTATGAACGAACTTGAGAAGACTGGATTTAAGGGTTATGTTGGAAAAGTCAACATGGATAGAAATTCACCAAAGTATCTAATTGAGACTACAAATAAATCAGTAAAAAATACTTTAGAGTGGCTTGATGCCTGTGAAGATTTTAAGAATATTAAGCCTATTATAACTCCACGTTTTATACCGACATGCAGTGACAAACTTATGAAAGAGTTGTCTAAGATAATGATTGATAAAAATTTACCTGTTCAATCACATTTGTCAGAGAATCGTTCTGAGATAGAATGGGTAAAAGAGTTGATGCCAAAAGTAAAAAACTATGAGGAAGGCTACAATAAATATGGTATGCTTGGTACAACGACAAAGTCTATAATGGCTCATTATGTGTGGCCGGATGAAAAGGGTATAGAACTTATGAAGAATGGAAATGTGTGGGTTGCACATAGTCCAGCTTCTAATAGAAATTTGTCTTCAGGTATGGCTCCGATAGGAAGATATTTGAGAGAAGGAATTAAAGTCGGTCTTGCTACAGATGTTGCTGGAGGATCTTATCTATCTATGTTTAGGGCGATTGAAGATACTATAACAACTTCAAAGGTTAGAAATTGTTTATTTGATTCAGAGTATTATAATGTTACTATAGAGCAAGCATTATATCTTGCTACGCTTGGCGGTGGAGAGTTTTTTGGGAAAGTGGGAAGTTTTGATAAAGGTTATGAATTTGATGCGATAGTTTTAAATGAGAGAGATATACCAACAGTTTTAATGTCAGAATTAAATCTATTAGAACGATTTGAAAGATACATTTATAGGTCGCATACAAATGTATATGCAAAGTTTATAGCAGGCAAAAAGATTGTTTAAATAGAAGACATAAAAAACAGCAGTTACTAGCTGCTGTTTTTAATTTATTTTTTACTTACTCTTTTTCTTTTTATTTTCTGTTTTACTAATTAGGACATTCCCACCATTTATTACAGAGAGGAAGTCGTTTAGCTCTTTACTAATATTTGTCTTGTTGTAAGCGTAACCAACAGAATATTTTGGAATCTTGAATTTGATTGGTATTTTCACAAGCTGCTTTTTGTCAAGTTCGTCCTGTACAAATTCCTCTATGACGCAGGCAATTCCCACACCATTTTTTGCAAAGTCAATCATAGATTCGGTATTATTAACTTCCATAATCTGCCTTGGGATTATCTTATTGCTTTCAAAAATCTTATCTATGTAGTCGCGAGTCGTGTTCTTTTTATCAAGAAGCAAGATGTTACCATTTGCAAAATAGTCAGGATTATTAGGAAATACTTTTGAAAAATATGACATATATTCTTTAGACGCTACGAAGCAGTAGTGAATATCAAGTAGTGGAATATATTCTATTTCCTTGTAGCTTACATCACCTTTATGCAGGAAAGCTAGGTCAATCTTTTTCTCAGTCAATTTTTCAAAGCATTTAGTTGTATGCATAGTTGTCACAGAAAGCCTAATATTTGGATGCTCTCTTGCATAGATACTTATATATGACATAAGAAGATGTTTCACAAGGCTTTGAGAAGCAGCAATTCTTATATGTCCAAAATTAATATTGCTAAATGTCTTAAGTTTAAGTTCTGCATCATTAATATAGTTGAATGCAGTAGTTAGGTGCTCGTAAAGTAACTTGCCTTCAGAGGTTAGGTTTAGACCAACTGTCGTCCTATCAAAAAGTTTTACCCCCAAAGAGTCTTCGAGTTTTTTGATAGATTTAGACACAGCCGGCTGTGATATTAGCAAAATTCTTGAAGCTTTTGAGACATTCTCTGATTTTGCAACTTCATAAAATGTTTTATATTGCGTTAGTGATTGTTGCATACATTCCCCCATCTTAAAATGCTTTAAAATACTTGATTTTTTATAGTTTATCATATTTTTTAATTGTTGTAAAATAGTTTTTATTATAGTATAATTATAATGTTAAATATGGAGGGAATATATGAGCGAGTGCACACATAATTGTGATACTTGTTCGGCTAATTGTGCGAGCAAGGAACATAATATAGAAAAATTAAAACTAGGTGAGGGATCTAAAATTAAAAAAATTATTGGTATCTCATCTGGTAAAGGTGGTGTAGGCAAGTCATTTGTTACATCGCTTCTTGCAGCTGGACTTCAAAAAAAAGGATTTAAAGTTGGAATTTTGGACGCAGATATTTTAGGTCCATCTATTCCAAAATCATTTGGCATTTTAGAAAGAGATTTATTGGCAAATGAAAAAGGTCTCATGATTCCAAAAGTATCAAGGACTGGAGTTAAAATTATTTCTTCAAATCTTCTACTTGAAGAAGACACACAACCTATAATCTATAGAGGTTCTCTTATAGCTGGACTTCTCCAACAATTTTATCAAGAAGTTGACTGGGGCGATTTGGATTTTTTATTTATAGATATGCCACCAGGGACAGGAGATGTTCCTCTAACTACATATCAATCAATCCCAATAGACAAAGTTATAATTGTAACATCACCTCAAAGTCTTGTGTCAATGATAGTCACTAAATCTATCAATATGGCAAACAAGATGGACATAGATATTTTTGGCGTTGTAGAAAATATGTCTTACGTTGTTTGCCCAAATTGTGAGACTAAGATAGAGATATTTGGCAAGAGTAATATAGATGAAGTGGCAGATGAAAATGATACTGAAGTAATTGCCAAGATACCACTCAGGGTTGAATATTCTAAGATGGTTGATGAGGGCATGATAGAGGATATAGATGTAAAAGAACTTGATGAATCACTTAATATGTTATCTAGGTTGATTAAATGATAGAGCATTTTAGAAATCTATTTACATTTGTTGGCGGAGTAGGAATGTTCCTCTACGGCATGAAAACCATGTCGGACGGACTCCAAAAAGTTGCAGGTCCAAAATTTGGAAATGTATTAAAACTTCTTACCGCAAATAAATTTACAGCAATTGCAGTAGGTGCCATTGTAACGGCAGTTATTCAAAGTTCAGCGGCTACAACTATAATGGTTGTTGGATTTGTAAATGCAGGTTTGATGAGTTTGTCAAATGCTGTAGGAGTGATAATGGGAGCAAATATTGGTACTACGGCTACTGCTTGGATTGTTGCTCTTGCAGAACTTGGTTCTGCTATAGATATTTTTAAACCAGACTTTTTTGCACCAGTTCTTTTTGGAATTAGTGCTTTGATATTCGTATTTACAAAAAAAGAAAAAGTAAAAACAAAAGCAAATATATTTGCAGGAGTAGGACTTTTGTTTTTAGGGTTAACACTTATGTCAACAGGTGTTTTACCATATGCAAAATCAAAAATATTTATTGATTCGTTTGAAATAATGGGAAAGATACCTATACTTGCAATACTAATTGGTGCGATAGTAACTGTTATATTATCAAGCTCTTCAGCATCGGTATCTATTCTTCAAACACTTGCCCTAACTGGTAGTATTTCAAAATCAGCAGCTTGTTTTATAACTGTGGGACAAAATATAGGAACCTGTGTTACCACTATTATTTCATCAGCAAATAGTAGCAAGAATGGTAAGAGGACGGCACTTCTTCACTTATTATTTAACGTATTGGGCGGACTTATCTTTTCTCTATTGGTACTTATAGCTTATCCATTTGTAAAAGACTTCTTGGCAACTCGCATTACACTTTTTGAAATTTCACTTTTCCATACTGGGTTTAACATAGGAAATACACTTATACTTTTACCGCTTTCAAATCTCATGGTTGACATAACTAAAAAGATAATTCCAGATAATGGTGAGGAAGAAGAAGATTTCAATCTTTCTGAGAAGACGCAGGCGATACTTGATGAGAGAATTTTAAATCAACCTGCAGTTGCTATATCTACAGTTAGAAACGAAGTTGTGTTCTATGCAAATTATGTGCTTAAGAATTTAAAGAGGGCAACTAATTTAATTATAAAAGAAAGAAATGAAGAATTGATTCGAGATGTAGTCACACATGAAGAGCAGATAGACAAAACTACTAATATTATAGTAACTTATCTTGCTAAGATAAATAATTTAAGTCTTAATGAAAAAGAACATATGGAAGTAGAACATCTTATGTCTATCTGTAGTGATATAGAGAGAATAGGCGACCATGCTGAAAATATTTCTGAAAATGCAACTCAGATGCTAACCGATGAAGTGGCATTTTCAAAGCGCGGTGCTGAAGAGATGGAAAACATAATCAATATAACTCTTGAATCTGTAGAGAGTGCAATCAAGTGTATCAATGGTGACGACAAAGAGGCAATCGCCAATGTTAGAAAGCTTGAAGAAGAAGTTGATAGACTTGAAGATGTGTACAGAGATAATCATATAAAGAGAATGAGTGCTGGAGAGTGTAATACTGTAGCCGGAATAGTATTTCTCGATATAATAGGAAATCTTGAGAGAGTTACAGACCATGCAAATAATCTTGCAGACTATAGAGAGGCAGAAGATATCAATAAAGTAATTATAATTAAGAAATAAAATTGTTTTAACTAAATTAATATAAAATAAAATGTTTGGAGGGAAAATATTATGGCAGTAAAAGTAGCATTAAATGGATTTGGAAGAATTGGTAGACTTGCATTTCGTCAAATGTTTGACGATAAGGATTTTGAGGTAGTGGCAATCAATGATTTGACTGAGCCACAGACATTAGCACATTTATTAAAGTATGATTCTACTCAAGGTAGATATAAATATGCTGATGAGGTTAGTTTTGGGGAAGATTCAATCACAGTAAAGGGAAAAACTATCAAGATTTACAAAGAGAAAGATGCAAATAATCTCCCATGGGGAAAACTTGACGTAGATGTTGTATTTGAGTGTACAGGTGTTTATGCAAGCAAAGAAAAATCAATGGCTCACATCAATGCTGGAGCAAAACACGTAGTAATCAATGCACCTGCAGGAAATGACTTAAAGACTATTGTTTATAATGTAAATCATACAATCCTTGACAAGAATGATCAAATTATATCAGCAGCATCTTGTACAACCAATTGTCTTGCACCTATGGCTAAGGCACTTAATGACGCTTATCCAATTAAGTCAGGAATTATGTCAACAATTCATGCCTATACTCCAGATCAAATGCTTCTAGATGGACCACATAAGAAGGGCGATCTTCGTCGTTCTCGTGCAGCTGCTTTGAGTATCGTTCCAAATTCAACTGGCGCTGCAAAGGCAATAGGGCTTGTTATACCAGAGTTAAATGGCAAATTAATAGGTTCTGCTCAAAGAGTTCCAACTCCAGCAGGATCAACAACTATGCTTTTTGCAGTAGTTGAAGGAAAAGATATTACGAAAGAAAAAATAAATGAAGTTATGAAGAAAGCTTCAAATGAAAGTTTTGGATATACAACAGATGAACTTGTATCAAGCGATATCGTTGGCATGACTTATGGATCACTTTTTGATGCTACTCAAACTATGGTAAACAAAGTAGATGATAATCTCTATGAGGTTTGTGTGGTTTCATGGTATGATAATGAGAATTCATATACTTCTCAAATGATAAGAACTGGAAAATATTTTGCAAGTCTTATAAAATAAGGAGAATAGTATGGCAAAGAATAAGTTCAACAAGAAAACAATTGAGGATGTAAAGAATTTTAAAGGGGAAAGAGTCCTTTTAAGATGCGACTTAAATGTTCCAATTCATGATGGAAAAATTACTGACGACCAAAGAATAAAGGCATCAATTCCTACAATTAAATATCTTGCAACTCATGGTGCAAGAGTAGTAATTTGCTCACACCTTGGTAAACCAGAAAAGCACCAAGATATTGAGCCAGTATGTAAGGCATTATCAAAAGCTCTAAAGATGCCAATTAAGTTTATTGGAAGTGATAAAGTAGTTGATGAAAATGTTAAGGCAGAAGTTGGCAAGATGAAAGATGGACAAATTGCTATGCTTCAAAATACAAGGTGGAGAGATGAGGAAAGCAAGAACGATGATAACTTCTCAAAAGAACTTGCTTCACTTTGCGATATATTTGTAGGTGATGCATTTGGAACTTGTCATAGAGCACATTGTTCTAATTATGGGGTAACTAAATTTGTTGATACAGCTGTAGCTGGTTACCTTATAAAGGCAGAGCTTGATAAACTTTGCAATTATATAGATAATCCTAAGAGACCATTCGTTACCATACTTGGTGGTTCTAAAATTGCTGACAAGTTAAAAGTTATAGACAAGGCACTTGATAGATCAGATGTGGTTATAGTTGCAGGTGGTATGTCTTATACATTTATGAAGGGATTCGGATATGAGATTGGAAAATCTCTTTTAGATGAGAGTAAGATCGATTATTGTATGGAGATGGTCGATAAGGCAAAGAAGCTTGGAAAGAAATTGCTTCTTCCGGTTGACTGTGTTGGTGCAGATCATTTCCCAGATCCACTTACTGACCCAAATATTAAGACTAAAGTTTTTGATATAGATAAACTTGATAAGAATTATTCAGGATACGATGCGGGGCCAAAGACAAGCAAACTCATAATGGAAGAAATTATGAAAGCTAAAACAATTCTTTGGAATGGACCAGTTGGACTTTTTGAAAATCAAAAATTCGCAGTTGGCACATATTGTATAGCTAAGTGTATGTCTTTAAGAAAGGACGCAGTTACTATAGTTGGTGGTGGTGATTCTGCCTCAGCTGTTAATCAATTCGGTCTTGCTTCAAAGATGACACATGTATCTACAGGTGGTGGCGCAACTCTTGATTTCTTAAAAGGTGAACCACTTCCGGGAGTTGAGTGTCTTACAGATAAGTAATTGTAAATAAAAATTGAAGGGGCTTGCGAGCCCCTTTTTATAAATATGCAGAAGATTGACCAAAATAAAATAAGGAATTTTTCAATCATCGCCCATATCGATCATGGAAAAAGTACTTTGGCTGATAGAATACTTGAACTTACAGGAACTCTCACAGACAGAGAGATGAAAGAGCAAGTACTTGATAACATGGACATTGAGCGAGAAAGAGGAATTACAATCAAATCACAAACTGTTCGTATCACTTATAAAGCAGATGATGGCGAAGAGTATATATTTAATTTGATTGATACTCCTGGACATGTTGACTTCACTTATGAAGTAAGTAGGTCACTTGCAGCATGTGAAGGAGCTCTTCTTGTAGTTGATGCAGCACAAGGGATAGAAGCGCAGACCCTTGCAAATGTATATCTTGCACTTGATCACAATCTTGATATAGTGCCAGTTATCAATAAGATAGACTTACCTTCTGCAGAACCTGATAGAGTTTGTAAAGAAATTGAAGATGTGATCGGTATAGATTGCAGTATTGCGCCAAAGATTTCCGCGAAGACAGGAAAAAATGTTCACGAAGTACTTGAAGCAATTGTAAAGCATATACCACCACCAAATGGAAAAGAGGAAGATCCATTTCAGGCATTGATATTTGATTCTATATATGATTCGTATAAAGGTGTAATAGTATTTGTTAGAGTATTTAATGGTATAGTAAAGAAAGGAACTAAAATTAAAATGATGGCTACAGGTGCTTCGTTTGAAACTGTGGAAGTTGGAGTATTTGGAGCAGGTAAATTCATACCATGTGATGCACTTTATCCTGGATATGTTGGCTATATTACAGCATCTATTAAAAGTATAAAAGATACTCGTGTTGGCGACACAGTGACAGAGGTTGGAAATGAAGCAAAGGCATTACCTGGTTATAAAAAAGTTACACCAATGGTGTACTGTGGTCTTTATCCAAGTGATGGTCAGAAATATCCTGACCTTCGTGATGCACTTGAAAAATTACAATTAAATGATGCTTCACTTCAGTATGAACCTGAGACTTCGGTTGCACTTGGATTTGGATTTAGATGTGGCTTCTTAGGACTTTTACATCTTGATGTCATAGAAGAAAGATTGGAGAGAGAGTTCGATCTAGATTTGGTGACTACATCACCATCGGTTGTATATCATGTGTATAAAACTGATGGCACGATGGAGATACTCACTAATCCGTCGAATCTGCCAGACCCATCTTACATAGATCATATGGAAGAGCCGATTGTAAATGCAGAGATTATGGTAACGAAAGATTATATCGGAGCCATAATGAAACTTTGCGAGGAGAGACGAGGTGTCTATTTAAATATAGATTATATAGAAGAAAATAGAGCAGTATTAAAATATGAATTGCCATTAAATGAGATAATATATGATTTTTTTGATGCCTTAAAGTCAAGAAGTAGGGGCTATGCATCACTTGACTATAATTTAAAAGGTTATCAAAAATCAAATCTTTGTAAGCTTGATATTCTTGTAAATAAAGAGAACATCGATGCACTATCTTTCATAGTGTTTAGAGGCTCTGCTGAAGAGCGCGGAAGAAAGATGTGCGAGAAACTGAAAGAAGAAATACCAAGGCAGCTTTTTGAAATCCCTCTTCAAGCTGCAATAGGTGGCAAAGTCATAGCAAGAGAAACAATAAAAGCTCTTAGGAAAGACGTGCTTGCGAAATGCTATGGTGGTGATATAACCCGAAAGAAAAAGCTTCTTGAAAAACAAAAAGAAGGAAAGAAACGAATGAAACAGTTTGGGGCGGTGGAGATACCGCAGTCGGCATTTATGGCGGTGCTCAAACTCGATGCCGAATAATCATCAAAATTTATACTTTTACAACTATTTCGCATTGAAAATAGGTCGCAAAACCCTACATTTTCTATACAAGCCTTTGCTCGTTTTCACCAAGAACTTTGCAAACTCGCTTCGCTCAGACAGTGCTAAAGTTCTAAGGTTCAAACTTAGCAAAGTTTGTAGAAAATGTGGAACTTGCTCCAACTATTTTCTTATGCGAAATAGTTGATAGAATATTAATTGTGAATAAATAATAATGTCGTATTTAATGAAAAAAGAATTAAAAATATTTTTAGTAATACTTTTAACCATATTTATAGCATCTAGCTGTGGCAACAGAGAGGATGATCAGACGAACAAACTCTTTGTCTACAACTGGGGTCTTTATTTGGATGAAAATGTAATCGGCAAGTTTGAAGAAAAGTACGACTGCAAAGTTGTATATGATGAATTTGACACAAATGAAGAAATGTATGCAGTTGTTTCGTCAAATGGGAGGATGTATGATGTTTTGTGTCCGACTGACTATATGATAGAAAAGATGATTAATAAAGGTATGCTATATGAATATGATATAAGAGAATTACCTAATTACAACAATATTGATCCAAAAATTTTGAAAATTATAAGTTCGTTTGATAAAAATAATTCTTATGTAGTCCCATATGTTCATTCAACACTTGGCATGATTTACAATAAAACTCAACTTGACGATTTGGGTGTGCCATATCCAAAGAAGTGGGATGATATGTGGAATGAAGATTATAAAGGCGAACTTTTGATGCAGGATGCTATGAGAGATTTGATGATGGTGGGACTTAAGAAAAATAATTTTTCAATTAACACATTAAAACAAGATGAGCTAGATAAGGCGACTGAAGATTTGATTGCACAAAAGCATTTAGTCAATTCATATATGATAGATGACCTTAGAGATAAAATGGTTGCAGGTAATGGCAGCATAGCAGTTATGTATAGTGGAGAAGTGGAATACATAAAAGAGAATGGGTCAAACTATAAATATGAATACATCTTACCAGAAGAAGGTGTGAACTTTACTATAGATGCTTGGGTTATACCAAAGGGTGCAAGGCATAAGGAACTTGCAAAAAAATGGATTGACTTCATGCTTGATCCAGAAATCGCACTTATGAATTATGATGAAATGCATTATGGAATAGCAAATTTAAAAACTATTGACTTGATAAGAGATAGAGATGGAGAAGAAATATTAAAGGATGAAGCGATATTCCCAAATCTTGATGAAATAGATAAATATGAGTTGTATAAGGATCTAGGACGCTTTGAAGAAAATTACAATGAGTGCTATAAGAAAATAAAGTCTTATCAAGTGCCAAAAGAGAGTAAATAATGGAAATAGATTTATTTACATATTTAATTGCATGCCCGCTTGTGTTTTTGGCGGGATTTGTAGATGCTATAGCAGGCGGTGGTGGTCTTATATCGCTGCCTGGTTATCTCATAGCAGGGCTTCCACCGATTACGGCTTCAGCTACAAATAAATTATCAGCTGGAATGGGCGCCACTATTGCATTTGGAAACTATTTGAAAAATGGTTTAGTAAATTTGAAACTTTCTGTGCCATGTGTAATTGTTGCAATGATTTTTTCTTCATTAGGTGCAAGAGTGCAAATGATGATACCAGAGCATTTTTTAAAAATATTCATGCTCATAGCACTGCCAGTTACACTTGTAATAGTATTAAACAAGGAAGCTCTAAAACCAAAAATATTTTTTAGCGCGAAACTAACTAAAGAAGTATTTATAAAAGCATTAATCATTGCAATGGTAATCGGATTCTATGATGGCTTATATGGACCAGCGACTGGAACATTTTTACTAATCTTCTTTGTAAAAATAATTGGTATGAACATAAAAGATGCGAACGGCATTGCAAAAGCAATAAACTGGGCAACTAATATGGGAGCTCTGGTGCTATTTATATCATCTGGAAGAGTTTTAATATCACTTGGCATAGTGTGCGGTCTATTTAATATGCTTGGCAACTATCTTGGATCAAACCTATTTATGAAAAAGGGCGTGGATATTGCAAGGCCAATCATGATTGCAGTTATGATAATATTCATCATAAGAATAACATTGGAATTATTACACATCATATAATTAGCTTTATACCTCACTGCTCCAATTGTTTTCTTAAGTGAGGTATATGACCAACAAATGATTGTATAACTGAATTTGTAGGGGCGAGCATTGCGAGCCCGGAGGAATCATGTATATAGTAATTACTGGCGCGAGCCGAGGCATTGGGAAAGCTCTCGCCTATAAATTTGCAGAACACAATTATGATTTGCTTTTAACTTGTGAAAAAAACATAGATTTGTTGAACGAAATTAAATCAGATATAGAAAATAAATTTAAAAGAAAAGTTATAACTATAAAAGGCGAAATAAAAGAGAGCGACATACCAAGCGATATTTACATACTCATAAATAACGCTGGCAAGTGTGACTACAATTTAATTCAAGATGTAAGTTATGAAAAATATAAAGAGATAGTTTATTCAAATCTTGATTACACATTTCTTACTACAAAATTAGTAAGTAAGCAAATGATAAAAAATAAGCAAGGAATCATTGTCAATATCTCGTCGATGTGGGGAATACTTGGTTCTGCCATGGAGTCAGTCTATTCTATGACTAAAGGCGGAATAAATGCATTTACAAAATCACTCGCAAAAGAATTTAAAGATTCTAATGTCGATGTAATAGCAATTGCATTAGGTGCAGTTGACACAGATATGAATAAGCATTTGAGTGATGATGAGATGAAAGATTTTATTAAAACATTAGACAGCGGAAGAATGTGGGACTGCGATGAAACTGCAGAAAAAATACATAATATTATCACAAGCAAGTTGTATAATACAGGAGATATAATCGAACTAAACAATGGGCTCTCATAGGTTATCATGGTTTACGATATAATAATAATTGGCTCTGGCCCTGCTGGTCTTACAGCAGCCATATATGCAAAGCGAGCATGTCTAAATGCTCTACTTTTGTATGACCCATATGCTGTTGAAAGTCAGATATGTAACACTTACGAAGTTTGCAATTATCCGGGTTTCAACAATGTATCTGGTCAAGAGCTTCATGATAGTTTTAAGAAACATGCAAAAGAATTAAATGTCGAGATGAAAGGTGAAAAAGTCACAGAGATAACAGATATTTATTTAGATATAAAAAAAGTAAAAACTGCAAATGCAGAGTATGAAACTAAAACTATAATTCTTGCGACAGGTGGTAGCCCAAAACATGGTGGCTTTGAAAGAGAAGAGGAATTTGTAGGAAATGGAGTGTCATACTGTGCGACTTGTGACGGAGCATTTTTTAAAAATAGAGAGGTTGCAGTAATAGGTGGAGGAGATACAGCGGTGGAAGATGCAATATTTTTATCAAGAATTGCTAAAAAAGTATATTTGATAGTAAGGAGAAATGAATTAAGAGCTACCAAGGTGCTGCAGGAAGAAGTTAAGAGTGAAAAAAATGTAGAAATATTTTATGAGACTGTTGTGAAGGAAATCATTGGAGAAAATAAGATAGAAGGAATACTGATAAAAGGAAAAAATGATATTATAATGTCTGAATTAACAGTTGATGGAGTATTTGTTGGAATAGGAATGAATCCATCTTCAATGCTTTTAAAAGAAAAAGTTGAAATGGATGGTGAATATATAAAGGCTGATGAAACTTGCGAAACCAGCATTAAAGGCATCTATGCAGTAGGTGATGTGAGAAAAAAGCAGCTTAGACAGGTTATAACTGCTTGCGCTGATGGAGCGAATGCGATTACGTCAATTCAAAATTATTTAGCAACGAAAGATGCAAAGTAAAATGTATGATCAAACAACCCTACAGAAATACTATATATATATTTTACGTTGTGATGGAAATGTTTTATATACAGGCATAGCAACTGATTATAAAAGACGTTTTGATGAACACGCTAGGATTAATAACTCTAAAAAAGGTGCTAAGTTTACAAAAAGTCATAAACCAGAGAAAATAGTGGCGGTCTGGAAAACAAAAACCAGAAGTGACGCGTCAAAACTAGAGGCAAGGCTAAAGCAGTTGGATAAAAGAAGTAAAGAGTTATTAATTGAAGATAATAGGTATTTTAAATGGTATTTTGAAGGACTTATTGATTGTAGAAAGTTTAGGAGAGTTGATATATAATATATATATAAGAGGAAATTATGCACAAATATTTAAGAGCAGTTGGCTTTAGCGAATTCGTAAGGAAATCGCAGGTTGACGATTTCTTCAAGGAAAATTTGAAGGATGAAAATTTAATAAGCACTTATATTACACAAGATATGAGACTCTGTGGGCAGTATAATTTGCCAGTTTGTAATGGCGCAGGCATATCAGTGATTGGAGAGCAGGAGAGGGATCAATTAGCACTCATTGATTTTTATTACCCATATCTTAAAGGATATGATTATACTTTGATTCAAGAATGTACTATAGAAAAACATAGTGATAAAGAATCATATGCAGGTATTATTGATGACTATAGACTTGGTATAGCACTTATTTTTTACCTCACAAATGGAAATGTGTACAATAGCTTGATTAAGAAACATAAAATCAGTGATATTAAAATTGATAAAATATATTTGTCTGCTCTTTCTGTGAGTGGAAGAATTATACTTCCTATCGACAAGAAAGAAATATCAGGGAATGAGTTCAATGATAAAAGTAAGATAAATCCAAGTTATGAATATGATGATGCTGATGATGACGAAGACGATGAAGATTACGATGACTCGCCAATTACTACAAGAATAATCGGTGATATGGATGATTTTTCTGAAGGCATTGGCGGTAAACCTATAAGTATTGGCATTGGCATAAAGCTTCCAAGAAATCCAATCGGATATCAAGAGAGTAGATTGAAGAATGAAGATTTGTATTCTATAGTTGAGACAAGCCTTGTGCCATATGGGATAGAATGCGACAAGTATCAGATCGTTGCAGAGATTATAAGCGTAAATAGAAAAGTAAACCAATATACTAATGAGACCATGGTTGAGATGAGAGTAGATACTATGGGATTACAATTTAATCTCATGATCAATGAGAAAGATTTGGATGGAGAGCCACTTCCTGGCAGAAGATTTAGAGGCGTTATTTGGCTTCTTGGCGAAGTTGAATTCTTGACAAAATTTGAAGAAAAAGGTAAGGAAGAACCAAAGCAATAAGCATAGTTATAGCAATCCTTAGGCCATAAGTCATAAATATTTTTTCTGGTAGTAGACAAATGATATAGTCTTCATTTGGGTCAAGCAACCACAAGTCATTTGTAAATAATGTTTCATGAAATTTAGTAAAGAATACATCAAAGTTATTACTTGCAAATATGATTAGGGCGATAAGAAAGATAGCAATAACCGATAGCGTCTTGAGATATGTTGACTTCAGTTTTTTTATAGGGTCATCAAGTTTTTGAACTTTAAATAATGAAAAGATACATATTATAATTGCAGCGAAGGAAACATTTCTAAAATTTATTATTAGATTTCTAACATCAGCCATATGTATTTTTGACCTAAGACTATAAAATTCAGTAAGCACATTGTTAATTGTAACTTTGGTTTCAAGAAATGGAAGTTTTCCGGAGATGTACTGCATGAGTTCTCTTGATAGGTTTTTTAGATCAAAATAGGATAGAGTAAATGGCAAGTTTTTGTAAGTTTCATTTTTAATTATCAGTTTATATAGCCCATCCTTATCTATAAAGCATACTAGATAAAAAGCGGCAAACAGCATAAAATATATTATTGAAAGTGAAAATAATATTAAAAATATATTGTTAAATTTTTTATTCATATAAAACTCCTTGGAGGTAATCATGAAAAAATTTAGAAAAGTGTTTTCATTGTTAATCTGTGCTATTACTATTTTAACTTTAATTTCGTGTGGAGTCAATAATTCTTCAACTCAGTCTATGATGCTTAGAACAGAGACTACTGCGGCAGCAATGTATACTGGGGCAGGATTTGGAAGGGCAAATGCTAAGATGGCTGCTGTGAATGACATTGCGGTAGAGGAGATGACCTTTGATGGAGCAAAATATACTACGGCTGATAGTAGTGGCAGTACAAGTGATAGAAAAATAATAAAAACTGTAGATTTAAATACAGAGACAAAGACATTTGATGAGTCGATAGAATGGCTAAAGTCTTATGTGGCAAGTTTTGATGGCATTATTGATAGTTCTTATGTTGATAGTGGAAATATCAATGATAAAAATTATAGAAAGAATGCAAATTTCAATGTAAGAATACCGGCCATTAAACTTGATTCGTTTTTAAGTAAAATTGGAGATAAGTTAAATGTAACATTTAGACAAGAAAATATATCTGATATTACTGATGAATATTCTGATACTGAGTCAAGACTTAAGAGCCTTAAGATAGAAGAGGAAAGTCTCAATGCTATGCTTAAGAAGGCTAAAACTGTAGAAGAGATGATAAAGGTTGAGGATAAACTTTCGTCTGTAAGAACAGAGATAGAAAATATCACAAGAAGACTTAATAGATATGATAAGCAAGTGACATACTCAACTGTTCATATCAATATATCAGAAGTAAAAGATTTGACTGAACCTCAAGTATCAGAAGATGATTTCTCTAAAGAGACGCTTATAAAACAATTAAAGAAAAATCTAACTGAGGCAAAGCTCTTTGTTATGAGACTTGGAGCAAATATATTTACTCACATACCATGGATTATTCTTGGACTTGTGGCAATACTGTTGATTGTGATAATCTCAGCAATATTTAAGGCATTGTTTGGTAAGAAAAATGAGATTGAGTTAGATAATAGTATTGTTAAGAGTAGTGAAAATGAAAAAATTAAAAGTGATGATAAAGATAGAGCAAAAGAAGATGAAGTAGAAGTAGAATTCTATCAAGAAGAGAAAAAATAATAGTAGGGGCGAATTCTTGCAGAGCCCCACTCAACAAATATATGGAAAGCAGTGTGAGAAAATTATTATATGTGGTACCAAGAAACTTTGATGGCAAATACCTCAAAGATTTTTTGACCGCTCAAGGTTTTTCTCAAGAACTCATAAAGCATATAAAGAAAACTCTAGGTCTTGATATGTTCCATATATTGTCAGTTGGAGAAGAAATAAAAATTGATATTATTGAAGATGAGAGTTCTGATATAGAACCAAATCCAAACTTGAAATATGAGATACTATTTGAAGATGAAGATATGATCGTCGTAAATAAACCTGCTGACATGCCTATCCATCCATCTCAGGGCAATCATTTAAATACACTCGGAAATGCACTCGCAGCTCACTTCAACAATAGAAACTTTGTATATAGACCAATAACAAGACTTGATAGAGATACAAGTGGTGTATGCCTTATAGCAAAAAATAAATTCTCTGCAGCAATATTTTCAGAACATATAGCAAAAAATTTAATAAAAAGATCCTATCTCGGTGTTGTAAAAGGTAATGTCTACAATGCTCTTCACATAAACCCAAACCTCAAATCAATAGAACATTTAAATGAACTAACTGATCTCGAACTGGTAATTGACTCTCCTATAAAAAGGGTTGACGACTCTACCATAGAAAGGTGCGTAGCTCCAGATGGTGAAGTGGCAATTACAAAAGTATTTGCTATAAGATACATAGAAAATTATGATGTGTCTCTTTGCAAATTCATATTGCTAACGGGTAGAACTCATCAAATAAGAGTTCATATGAAACACATTGGTTTTCCGATTATAGGCGACTTCCTATATAATCCTGATTACACACTAATAAAAAGGCAGGCGTTACATTCAAGTGAACTACTAATGAACCATCCGATAACTCATGAGATGATGAGGTTTGATGCGAAGATACCGGATGATATAAATGAAATAATAAGATAAAAAAATGGATGGTGAAAACCCATCCATTTTTTACGAGCCCTATTTTAAATCTTTAAATAGTGGATGCTTTGTATCCTTATCAGATAACAAGATTTTAAAATTCGGATCATCAGGTATTGGCCACTTAATATTTAAATCCGGGTCGTTATACATTATGCCGCCTTCATCATTTGGATGATAAAAATCTGTAACTTTATAAGAGAAGATAGCAGTGTCTGACAAAACTAAAAATCCATGAGCGAAATTTTTTGGCACATAAAACATTGTATTATTGTCCTCTGTGAGTTCTACGCCATAGTGCTTACCATAAGTAGGAGAATCTTTTCTTATATCAACTGCCACATCGAAAACTTTGCCTTTAAGACAGCGGACAAGTTTAGATTGAGGGTAGTTTATCTGAAAATGAAGTCCTCGAAGTACGCCCTTACTACTCATAGATTGGTTGTCCTGCACAAACTCTTCAGTTATACCCATTTTGATAAAATCATTTTTGTTATAAGATTCGTAAAAATATCCGCGGGCATCTAAGAATGGGTCAAATTTTATGACCTTTAAATCTTTGATCCCTGTTTCTATAACATTAAACTTTCCCATAATTACTCCTAGTTACAATTTAAATAATTATAACATTATTAAATGTTTTTTTCTATATAAATGGCTTAAATTAGTTAATTTTATTGAAAAAAATAGTAATTTATTATACAATTTATATGCAAGTAGCACTTTTTGTTTGCAAACAGGATATATGATAGTAGTATTAAAGGACAGCCTTGCTAGCCATTTTGTTTTTCTGGAGGTTCATATGGTGAATGTTTTAAAAAGAAAAATAGCAATATTTTTAGTCATTTCAATGGTGTTTTCAAATGCTGGAATGATGACTTTTGCTTCATCGGTAGATGATGTGGTGAGTGGTGCAAGTACTGCTAATGGAAATAATAATCATAACTATTATGAAGGAGATTTATTAAAAGAAAAGATTGAAGGTGATGGCGAAGGGGAAAGCGACTTTGCAGGGGCGAAGCTTGCAATCCCTATTGAAGAAGAACCAGAAGGAGATACAACTATCGAAAGTTCTGATAATGATGAAAATGATAGTAATGATTCAGAAGAATCAACTGTAGAAAATAGTGAAAGTATTGATAGTATAGATAGTAGGGATAATAGTGAAGAAATTTTAGAAAGTGATAAAAATGAAAGTAGCGATATAAGTAAAGAAGAAGAGAGTGATTCTATAAGTGTTAGCATTGAAGATGGAACAATTGATTCTACAGGTGCGAGTGAAAGTGTAGATGATACTTCTACGAGCACAAATGAAGATTCAGATGACTCTGTATGTGAGAGCAACTCTGTAGGGGCGAAGCACCGCGAGCCCGCAGCGACTACTTCTGACATTGCTCCAAGCGAAGATCAAAATGAAACTGATGAAGAAAAATTAAATAATGATATTGCAACAGATAGCGATGTAAATGAAAATGGCGAAGTAAATACTAAACTATCTACTGATAGTGAAGTTTCAAATAATAATCATAATTTAATAGCAACTGATTCAGAATTTGTTAAATTTGTTGTAGAAGAAAAATTATCTACTGCAAGTGAAACTTTAGAAGTAGATGAATCTACCCAATCAAATACATTAAAACTAGTTGAAGAGCTTACAAGTAGCAGCAATACTTTATTGGGAGCAGGAGGTAAATATATATTAAATCCAAATTGGTTAAATGGTGCAAGTATTAATAAAAATAGTATTACTAATATAGATATTCTTCCATATGGAGTTGCGTCACCTTCTAGTTATGATCATACTTGGGATTTAGAAAGTAGTAATGGTCTTAAAGGTTTTAAAAATGGAACTAATATCTATATATGGGCGGCGGATGATAAAGATATATATTTGCCAGATGATGCATCTTATCTCTTTAGTGATGCTGGTGATGATAAATTTACAAGTCTTGCAGCTATAAATAATCTTGATGTAGTTTATACCAATGAGACAACTAATATGTCACATATGTTTGATGGTGCAAGTTCAATTCTTGAAATTAATGCAGTAAATTTTGACACAAGAAATGTAACTAATACATCATATATGTTTAATGGATGTAGTGACTTGCTTTACATATATGCATCAGACATTTTCAATGTAAATAATGTAACAGATTCTCAAAACATGTTTAATGATTGTTTAAAACTAAGATCAAAAGAGATGAATGGTGGTTTTGATGAATTTATATATGACTCGACCAAGATAGATAAAGAGAGAGCTTTTTGTAAGATAGCTTTTGATATAGACTATGGTGGTTCACTTGAGAGAAAATATAACAACAAAGGATATTTTACTGATAACAATTATAGAATAAAGGGCGACTGGTTTAATGTTATTCCAGGTGGCAACAAAGATGATGTTATAACAATTAGATTTGATAGGTATGATGATCCTATACCATCTGGTACAAGATATATTTTGCCAGATTCGTATGGACTTGCCTTATACTATGACGGCGAGACTATTACTTTCCATCCTGATAGGGATAAACCTATTTGTTTAAATGGCGGAAATGAAGAAGGATACTTTGCAGATTTTTATAATCTTACAAGTTTTGAAAACTTAACTTATCTAGATACAAGCCATGCTGCCACTTTCAAATATGCTTTTGCAAGTTTAAGAAGTCTTGAAACTATTGATGTGTCAAAATTTGTTACAGACCACATAACAAGCTTATATGGTATGTTTGAAGGATGCACAAACTTAAAAGAAATAAATGGTACGGGTTCTTGGAACACAGGTTGGGTTTGGCTTAGTTCTTATGCTTTTAAAAATTGTAGGCAACTTAAAGAGTTAGACTTAGGAAATTTATATTATCATATATATTATACTACTTCTATGTATGAAGATTGTATTAATCTAAGTAGTATTTATATAAAGAATAAAACATTTGATGCTATTGCACAGAGTAGTTGGGATATGTTTAATAATTGTCATAGTATAATTGGCGGACAAGGAACAAGACTTACATGGGGAAGTCAAACTAACTTTTGGAGTGCTTGTATAGATGGGCGTAATGGAAGACCTGGATTTTATACTGAATATAGACTACTCTTTAGACCAGGTTGGTATGAGCCAGCGCAAAGTAATTATGATGTTCGAAATATTACAGAAATAGAATTCTTAAACCAAGGAGCTCCTGCACCTACAACTTATGATTATACTTGGGAGTTGCCAAAAAGTTTTGGGCTTGTAGGCTATCGAGTAGGTACTAAAGTCTATATACATAGAAGTAATAATCTAGAACTATACCTACCTACAAATATCAGATATCTATTTAGTAATCCTGATCCAGCGCTTCAGTTTACAAGTTTAGAAAAAATTGTGAATCTTACTTCATTAAATGCTATTGTAGTAGACGATGCAGATCATATGTTTGATGGTGCAAGTAATTTAAGAGAGATAGATTTATCAAATTTCTTTACTGAAACTTTAAGAAATACAAGATATATGTTTGCTAATTGTAGTAGTCTTACTACTATAAAGGCATCTGATATTTTCACTTTAGACGAAGTAGGAAATCGTTGCGAAAATATGTTTGAGGGATGTACAAGTCTTGTGGGAAAAGATTCAAGTGGCAATGAAGGAGCTGGCACTTATTCTCGCTACAGTGAATCAAATCCAAAAGATATAACTTGCGCAAAGTTAGAAGAAAACTATGAAGATAAGCATGGATATCTTACGGATGCTAATTATAATGTAGGTAAAGATTGGAATAAAGATATAAATGATAGTGTAATAATTGATAGATCAAATGTAACTAAAATAACTTTTATAAAAGGTGGAAATGCACCTAGTTCTTATGACAATACATATTTTATAAAAGATGGAAATGGATTAGAAGGATATATAAATGGAACAGAACTCATAGTCTATGCTAGAAATAATAGAAGATCAATATACTTAACAAATGATGCTACTAATGTATTTAAAGATGCTACTTCACTTACTGAGTTTGGTTCATTGGATATAGTGCTTACAAAACGAACAACTAATATGACAGGTTTATTTTACAATGCTAGTCAACTTACAAGTGTAAATTTGAGTAAGTTTGATACTACTCGTGTATCTACCATGTCATACATGTTCTATGGAACTAGTGCATTAAGCAATCTCGATTTAAGTGCATTCAATACTAGTGCTGTATCTAACATGTCATATATGTTTGCTAATACTAGTAGTTTAACTAGCTTAAACTTAAAGAATCTCAATACTTCAAATGTAACTAATATGTCACATATGTTTGATGGCGTATCAGCACTTGCGGAAATCGATTTAAGCATGTTTGATACAAGTAAGGTTATGGACATGTCTTATATGTTTAAATCTATGACGAACTTAGAAAACATAGATTTAAGTAGATTTGTAGTATCACAAGCTCCTTCTTTTGAAGGTATGTTTACTGATATGGATACCATAACCTACATTGATTTATCAACTTTTAAAGATGGAAATGATTATTTAACTATTAAGAATGCTTATAAAATGTTTGATGGTTTAGATAACCTTGAAGTTATAGACATTACTAATTTCTATGCTTATAATTCAAATATAGAGCGTATGTTTAATAATCTTCCAAGACTTACAACTATATATTGTGATTATAATTTTAATATGGCTCAAGGTGGTTATGATGATCCTATAGTATTTTCTAATTGCCCTAACCTTTCTGGTGATCAAGGAACAACATATACTGCACGTGGTGAACAAGGTAAGCGTTATGCTAAAAAAGATAAATTTAATGGTCCTTCTGAACTAGGATATTTCTCAAGACCAGTTTATAGATTAACTAAGGGATGGCACATTGGATCAGGACTTAATCAAAATCAAATTACAAGTGTGACTATATATGATTATAATCCGGGGGCTAGCAATCTTTACGATATACCTTATTCAAATGGTCTTAAAGGCAGTGTTAATGGAACTGCAATAACCATATTTAGACCAAATGATGATAAAGCTATGACACTTGGAACAAGTGCAGCGTATGTATTTAGCGGGTATTCTTCTCTTACAAGTGTAACAGGGTTAAATGTTTTAGATTCAAGTAGATTACTTGATACATCCCATATGTTTGATGGAGCTTCATCTCTTACTAGCTTTAATATGAATGATATTGATATAAGAAATGTCACTAATATGAGTTACATGTTTAATGGAGCATCATCACTTACAAATCTCACTTTCACCGGTGCTAATTTCTCAAATGTAACTAACATGAGTCATATGTTCTGTGGAGCATTTAATGGTACATCTGGTTCTATAAGTATTGATTTAAGAGGACTTGATACAAGAAATGTAACAGATATGAGTTATATGTTTAGTGGTGTATTCCCAGGTGGAGGATATAATATTACAGAACTTGATATAAGGGGCCTTAATACAAGTAAAGTAACAGATATGAGTCATTTGTTTAGTAATGCAGGTTTTAGATACTTAAGTTTTAGTGGCATAGATACAAGTAATGTAACTAATATGAGTTACATGTTTAGTGGTGCATATAGATTAAATAATATTGATTTGACAGGTTTTGACACACATAATTTGACAAACACTAGTTACATGTTTAGTGGATGCTATGGTCTTACAGCCATATATGTAAATGATAACTTTGACCTATCAAATGTCACAAGTAGCGAAAATATGTTTGATGGTTGTGCAAGTCTTATTGGAAGAGATATTGATGACATAGAGGGTACAGGAACTTATTCTCGTTACAATAATTCAAATCCAAAAGACAAGACTATTGCAATCATAGAAGAAAATTTTGAAGGGCACCATGGATATTTATCAGATAAAAATTATAGACTTAAATCTAATTGGTATAATCAATGTGGTACAGAAGGGGCAGCATATTCTCCTGAGAATATAAGTAAAATTGTATTTGCTTCAGCAAGTGCTGTAGATCCTACTCATACATTACATGATGATTGGTGGCAAATAGATGGTAGTAATGGTCTTATAGGACTTAGGGATGGTAATATAGTTACAATATATGCTCCTGAAGCAAGGACTATTTATGCATCTCAAAATTCCCAAAATTTATTTGCAAACTTCTATAATTCTAGCTACAAAAAAGGTTTTGGGTGGAATGTAGGTGGTGTTGAGTTTGAAAACATAGATATGTTTGATACAAGTAAGGTTTTAAATTTTGCTTCTGCATTTAAATATGTAGAGTTTAAACCTAATATTTCTTTTGAAACATTTGAGACGAGTAGAGTATCTGATTTTTCAAATATGTTTGGAAGTGGTCCTATCGCAATTACTGACACAGTTAATCCTACACCTATAACAGCTGAACTTCAAGGACATAATGAAAGTGTTGATTTAGACATAACTAATTTTGATACAAGTAGTGCTACAAATATGATGGGAATGTTTAATAATGTAGGTTTTAGAAGCATAACCCATAGTGAAAATTTTGTTAATTCAAATGTAACAAATATAAAAGCTCTATTTGCAAATGCATATAATATAGACACTATTGATGCTATAAATTTTGATATTTCATCACTCACTGGAACTGCGATGGAGTATCTATTCTATGGCTGTAAAGAAATTGAAAGATTAGATTTATCAACATATGATACAAAGAATATAACTAGTTATAAAGGTTTATTTGCATATTGTGAAGCACTTGAAAAAGTGTATGTATCAGATACTTGGAAATTAATAGATAGTACAAGCGTTGAAGTATTTACTGCTTGTACGAGTCTTATAGGTGAAGAAGGAACAACTAAAGAAGCTATAGCAGCAAGCTCATCTGAAGCAGAAAGTAATACTTCAAAGTATGCACGAATTGATAGAGGAAATGATGATATAAATAAAATGGGACTTTTATCAGATGGTAATTATATTTTAAGACCAGGATGGTATAAATATTTAAATGATACAGATAATTATCCTGCTTCTGGTATAGGTTCTATAAAGTTTGTACCATATGGAGAAGCTACTATGAGTATTTGTGACTATGATACAGTACTTCCAAATTCGTTTGGATTAAGAGCTTGCAGACTTGATGATACTGTGGAAATATATAAAGTCATAAATAAAACAATATATGCATATAAAGATAGTACAGCCTTATTCAGTGATTCTGATGCTTATGTTAAGAGTATAAGTTTCTCTGGTGGTATGACTAATTTAACCAATGTAGAAAATATTCATTTACTTGATACAAGTAAAGTAACTTCAATTTCAGGAATGTTTGCTGGTGCAAAGTCAATGACAAATCTTGATGTGTCAAGTCTTAATATAGACAAAGTCGAAAAATTGGATATGTTATTCTATGGTATGAGAAGTTTAGCTGCACTTGATATTAGATCTTTTGACACTTCAAAGATTACTGACATGAGTTATATGTTTAGTAAAATTGGAAGTGGTCTAGCAGGCACTAATTATATTGATTTATCAGGACTTGAGACAATTAATACATCAAATGTAACAGACATGAGTTATATGTTTAGTGAATCTCGTATAAGTGACTTTATATTTAATATTGATAATTTTGATACGAGTAAAGTAACTAATATGAACGGCATGTTTAAAGGCATATATACAGGTGGAAATGAATTATCTGTAGGTAGTTTCAAAACCTCTGCAGTTACTGATTTTTCATCAATGTTTGAAAATGTGACATTTACTACTATATATGCTACAAAACATTTTGAAGTAAGTGGCACTGCCGCAAGTAACAATATGTTTAATAATGCAACTAATCTTAAAGGCGGAAATGGTACAAGTTATACAGGTTCACATAGAGACGGTAGTTATGCACGAATTGATAAAGATGGAACACCGGGATATTTTACAGAAGATAAATATTTCCTTGATGTTAATTGGTATGATGGAATAGGTGTCAACCCTTCAGAAGTTAAAAAGATAATTTTCTCAACTCCTGATATGTCAATTTCTTCAAATCCTATAAATGTAACAAAGCTTCCAAATAGTGGTGGTCTTAAAGTTTATTATTATCTTAATGGAAGTGATAAGATAATTGACGTGCATACAACAAGAGATGTGCCTATCTATATACCTGAGGACTCATCTTACTTATTTAGTGGAACTACACCTGAAAGAAAATTTACTTCACTTGTAGAAATAGTAAACTTGGATTTATTAGATACATCTAAAGCAACAAATATGTCACATATGTTTGAAGATGCAAATAAAATTAAAGAGCTTGATGTTAGGTACTTTGAAACAGCATCAGTTTCAGACATGAGTTATATGTTTAATAATTGTTCTACACTTAGAACTATAAAAGCATCTGATTCATTTGATGTAACTAATGTAATAGAGTCTACTAATATGTTTGGTAACTGTGTAAGTATATTTGGTAGAAATATTAATAGAGATGATATTACTGGTTTCGATCCTACAAAAACTGATAAGTCTATGGCAGTAATAGAGGATGCATATGTAATTGTTACTGAGGTTGAAGGAGTTAATCATGGTTATTTAGCCAATTACAATTATGCATATTCTGGTGACATAAAAAATTGGGCAGCATTTGTAAATCTTGATTGTAGAGAAATTACAAAAATTACATTGACTTATGATGAAAATGATATACCTACAACTTATGATAAGGTGGGTGTGAGAGAAGATATGAACGGTCTTGTCACATATCGAATTAACAACACCGAGCTAGTTATATATGCAAAAAAGCGTAGACCTATATATACGCGTCAAAGTTGCGACCATCTGTTTGGAATTCAAGCACCGAAACTTGTTGAGTTTAATGGGCTTGAATATCTTGATACAAGACTAACTTTATTGGCTAGATGGATGTTTGAGCATTGGAAAGGAGGTCCTGTTAATATCGGAAGATTTAACTGGCATAGGTTAAGAAATGCTGAGCGTATGTTTTGCTGTGATGATTTAAGAGGGTGGAATTTTGATGGAGCTGATTTTTCTTCAGTAAGATATGCAGATTATATGTTTTGTCCTCGAATTGATGATGTGACAAATGATGCTATTGACTTAAGCAAAACTAAATGGAGCAATTCTCTTGTTAATGCATACTGCATGTTTGAAGATAGAAGAAAAACTAAAAAAATATTATTCCCTGAAAGTTTTAGTTTTGAAAATTTATGGCAAGGTTATGAAATGTTCCAAGATTGCCAAGAAATAGAAGAAATAGATTTTTCTATGCTTAAAAGTACAAAGGTATCTATTTTGCATTTGATGTTTAATAGATGCTATAAACTTAAAACTATTTATATGTCAAAAGATTTTGGTGTATCAAATATTCAATATAACAATGATATGTTTAATGACTGTACTAGCTTAGTAGGTGGAAATGGAACAAGGTATGCTGATAAAATATTAGA
This sequence comes from Lachnospiraceae bacterium, assembly GCA_017449075.1. Classification (GTDB taxonomy): domain Bacteria; phylum Bacillota; class Clostridia; order Lachnospirales; family Lachnospiraceae; genus UBA3633. Next base: position 36,091 of record JAFSKG010000044.1, on the reverse strand, counting down.
AGACCCAAGTAATGCAAAGGGAGTAAATTATGCTTATATAGATTGGGGTCCAAGAAGTGAAAGACCAGGATATTTTACTTATAAATCTTATTTACTTGATGGCAACTGGTATCAAGATACATATGCAAAATCTAATATTGAAGAAATTAAAATACTTAAATATGGTGATGCTACACCTTTAACTGTTGATGCAGAGTGGGATATTCCTAATTCAAGAGGATTAAAGGGTTATAGAGTAGGCAATAAGGCATATATAAGTGCACCTAAAGATATAGACATATGTACTGCAAAAGATGCTTCTGGTTTATTTAGTGGATTTACAAATCTTGAAACAATTACTAATTTTGAAAATGTATCTACTATATCAACTAATAATATGTCACATATGTTTGATGGTTGTGTAAGACTTGCTACAGTAAATGTGGCTAAAGTAGATACAACTAATGCTACTGACTTAAGTTATATGTTTAATGGCTGTAGTGGATTAGAGGAAGTTATACTAACATGGTTTAATACTGCAAGTGCATCAAACATGAGAAATATGTTTGCTAATTGTACTAATCTTAAGCGCATATATACAACTGATGCATTTGTAACTACATCAGTTACAAGTGACAGTTCTATGTTTAGTGGATGTAATAGTCTAACAGGACAGTATGGGACAACCCTTGCAAGTATATCTGAGATTGATCCAAGTCATGTATATGATAGTACATACGCTAGATTGGATGCTGAAAGTTTACCAGGATACTTTATTTATGGAACTCCTAAACCAAAACCAGTACCGCCAGAACCAGTTCCACCAACGCCACCAACCCCACCAAGACCAACTCCTGGACCATATAATCCATCTGGTAGTGGAGGAAGTAGTGGAGGAGGCAGTGGAACCGGTCCACTCATCAATCAGCCACTGACTACAATCAATTTGCTTACTATAAAATCAGTAAAAGATTTCTTGAATGCGGACACATGTACTTGGAATTACAATCCAAGAAATGACAAGTGGCAATTAGAAGGTACAGGCGTCTGGGGTAAAACTACAGCTCTGGATGGTTTTTATGTAATACAGAGAATTGTTGAAGGTGCAAATAATCCAATAACAGGAAATGTTGCTAGAAGTACATACTATTTTGATGCAGCTGGAAATATGTATAAGGGATGGATACATACTATAGATAGTAAAATATATTTCTTTGATAATTCTATGACGGTAAGAGAAGGCACGATGGCAACTGGTTGGAAACAAATCTTAGGCGATTGGTATTACTTTGGAATAGATGGAGAAATGTATATAAATACTATGACTCCTGATGGATATTTTGTAGGTGCCGATGGTAAATGGATAAATTTAAATCAATAATTTGACAAAAAAATGATATAAAAAAACTTTGGCTTATGCCAAAGTTTTTTTTGTGAAATCAAAGTTTCGTCACTATATGGGGTGACAGAATGTCATTCCCTATGGTTTTTCTTTTAAGTTGGTAAATGCAGTAGAGAGCATTAATTTAATTCTATTTAACTGATTTACTTCTGATGCCCCAGGGTCATAATCAATTGCCACGATATTTGCATCTTTAAAATCTTTTTTGAGTTCTTTTATAACACCTTTTCCAACTATGTGATTAGGTAGGCAGCCGAATGGCTGAGTGCAAACAATATTTGGCACACCAGTTTCTATTAGTTCAAGCATTTCTCCGGTTAGGAACCAACCTTCTCCAGTTTGATTTCCGATTGATACATATTTTTTTGCCATATGAGCAAGATTTCTTATGTGAGCCTGCTCACTAAAGTGTTTTGAATTTCTAAGTGCTTTTCTTGCGGCATTTCTAATAAACTCTATAAACGATATACCTATATTTGATAAGATTTTTGATGCGGCCTCAAATCCAAGATATTTTGATTTAAAATTCGCATTGTAGAGAGAGTAGAGCATGAAGTCCATAAGGTCTGGCATAACTGCCTCAGCGCCTTCTTTTTCAAGAAGTTCAACTATATTGTTATTTGCGAGACTTGAGAACTTAACCAAGATTTCTCCGACGATGCCAACTCTTGGTTTTTTAATATTAAGTCTTTCTATATTATCAAAATCTTTTACAATATCTCTACACATTTTTTGGAATGTAAAGAATGAAACTTTCTTTTTGGTTAAAAACTCAGTGCACTTCTTTTTCCATTCACTATGTAGTTTATTTGTTTCACCAGGATTTTTTTCATAAGGTCTTGTTGCATATACAACTCTCATGAAGATATCGCCAAATATTATAGCATAGCATATTTTCATAATCATTGAGAGATTGTAAGTGAGGCCAGGATTTTTTTCCATTCCATTGTAGTTTATAGAAACAACTGGAATCTGTTCCATGTGAGCTTTTCTAAGTGCACGGCGAATGAATCCTACATAATTTGACGCACGACAGCCTCCACCTGTTTGGGTCATCATAATTGCAATGTGATTTAAGTCGAGTGATTTATTATTGATGAGCTCATCCATTATTTGACCGACAACAATTAGAGATGGGTAGCAGGCATCATTATTAACAAATTTAAGACCCATATCTATAACATTTCTATTGTTATTTTGTAAAATTTTAATTTTATATCCACAAGAGTTGACTGCAGGCTCCAACAAATCAAAATGAATAGGACTCATATTCGGAGCTAAGATAGTATGAGTCTTTCTCATTTCTTCAGTAAATATTACACGATTGTAATTTGATGGCATTATAACTCTTGTCTTATCTTTTCTTATATTTATTGCTGAGATAAGAGAGCGAATGCGGATACGGGCAGCACCTATGTTATTTACCTCGTCGATTTTTAAAAGAGTGTAAATTTTTGAAGATCCAGAAAGTATATCTGCAACTTGGTCGGTTGTTACTGCATCAAGACCACAGCCAAATGAATTGAGCTGAATTAAGTCTAAGTCATCTCTACCCTTTACAAGATTTGCGCAGGCATAAAGTCGACTATGATACATCCATTGGTCAGTAACTATAGTAGGTCTTTCTATCTGGCCGAGGTGCGACACTGAGTCCTCTGTGAGAACTGCATAACCATAGTTCTGAATTAAATCTGGTATTCCGTGGTGAACTTCACTATCAACATGATAAGGACGACCGGCTAAGATTATGCCATGTCCTTTATTTTCTTTTATCCATTTAATAGTTTCTTCGCCTTTAACTCTTAAGTCATTTCTTGATTTCTCTAATTCATCCCACGCGACATCACAAGCATGGTCTATGTCAGAAATTTTTATGTCGTCAGGGAAATAGTTTAGATTTTTAATTGCTTTTTCGAGCGAACCTGTCAGCGAATCTTTGTCAGTGAAAGGCAAGAATGGATTATAAAACTTTATTTTCTTTAAATGTAAATTTTCAACATTATTTTTTATATTCTCTGCATAAGATGTAACCATTGGACAGTTGTAGTGATTTTGTGCGCCTTCAATTTCCTTTCTCTCAAAAGGAACGCAAGGCATGAAAATAAAGTTAGCTCCATTTTCTATAAGCCACTCTATATGTCCGTGAACAAGTTTTGCAGGATAACATTCTGATTCTGATGGTATAGACTCTATACCCATCTCATAAATTTTTCTACTAGAGATAGGAGAGAGTAAAACTGAGTAACCTAGTTCTTTAAAGAAGACTGCCCAGAATGGGAAGTTTTCATACATGTTTAAAACTCTTGGTATGCCGATTATTCCACGAGGAGCCTTGTCAATTGGTAGTGGCTCGTAGTCAAACATTCTATTGGCTTTATATTCAAATAGATTTGGAACCTTATTTTCTTTTTTCTCAAGACCTAGTCCTCTTTCGCACCTATTTCCTGATACAAATCGCCTTGTAAATTTGCCCTCGCTATCAGCAAATGCATTGACAGTGAGTACGCAGTTGTTTAGACATTTGCCACACCTTGCAATAGTGGTCTTATAGTCAAGATTTATAATCTCATCAAGTGAAAGCATAGAAGAAGTGAACTTTCCTTCTTTCTCAAGTGTGAGATAGTATCTTTCTTTTGCTATAAGTGCTGCACCAAAGGCACCCATGATACCGGCGATGTCTGGACGAACTACTGTTCTACCAGTTATCTTTTCAAGTGCGCGAAGAACTGAGTCGTTGTAGAATGTGCCACCTTGCACAACTATGTTGTCGCCAAGAAGTTGTGGGTCAGTGATTTTTATAACTTTATATAATGCATTTTTTATAACTGAATATGATAGACCAGCGCTTATGTCTGAAACTGTAGCACCTTCTTTTTGAGCCTGTTTTACATTTGAGTTCATAAATACAGTACATCTTGTTCCGAGGTCTATAGGAGTTTTTGAAAATAATGCTACTTTTGCAAACTCCTTAACTTGATATCCAAGGCTTTTAGCAAATGTCTCTATAAAAGAACCACAGCCTGATGAACAAGCTTCATTTAATAAAACATTGTCCACATAGCCATCTTTGATTTTTATGTACTTCATATCTTGACCACCGATGTCTAGTATGGCATCAACATTTGGATTGAAGAATGTAGCACCATAGTAGTGAGCTATAGTTTCTACTTCGCCATAGTCAAGACAAAATGCAGATTTTAAAAGTTGTTCTCCATAACCAGTAGAACAGCTTGCGGCAATTTTGCAGTTTTTAGGAAGTAGGTCTTTTAAATTTTTAATTGCTCTTTTTGCTGTATCTATAGTAGAGCCATTGTTGTTGTCATAGAAACTATGAAGAAGTTTTCCATCTTTTGATATGAGAGCAAATTTAGTAGTAGTAGAACCAGCATCTATTCCAAGGAAACATTCGCCTTCATAATCTTTTATGTCCATCTTGCCAACTGTAGCAAGTGAATGTCTATATTTAAAATCTTCGTATTCTTTATCGTCATTAAATAGTGGATCAAGTCTTTTTATCTCAGTATTTAATTTGATTCCTGCTTCAAGTTTTGCAATCAAATCAGAGAGTGATAAAACAGTTTCTTCTTTCAAATCACAAAGACAACATCCAATCGCTGCATAGAGATGTGAGTTGTCTGGATTTATAATTGTCTCATCAGTTAGTTTTAGAGTTCTTATAAATGCATTTCTAAGTTCAGAAAGATAGTGAAGTGGTCCGCCAAGAAATGCTACATGACCCTTTATAGGTTTACCACAAGCAAGTCCAGATATAGTTTGATTTACTACAGCTTGGAAAATTGATGCAGCGAGATCTTCCTTGGTTGCACCTTCATTTATCAGAGGCTGAATATCAGATTTAGCAAATACACCGCATCGTGCTGCTATAGGATAGAGCATTTTATAATTTTTGGCATATTCATTTAATCCTTCTGAATCAGTTTTTAAGAGCGAAGCCATCTGATCTATAAATGAACCAGTGCCACCTGCACATATGCCATTCATTCTTTGGTCAACTGATGAACCATCAAAATAAATAATCTTTGCATCTTCTCCGCCAAGCTCAACAGCTACATCACATTTGCCATTTAATGTCTTAAGTGATGTAGAGACGGCTATAACTTCCTGAGTGAAGTTGACTCCGAGTGCATTTGAAAGTGAAAGGCCACCAGAGCCTGTGATGCAAGTATTGACATCTATGTCGCCGAGTTTTTCCTGAGCATTTTTAAGAAGCCCTGCAAGACAGTTTTGAATGTTGGCAAGGTGCCTTTGGTATTCACCATATAATATTTGATTTCTATCATCGGTAATGACAACTTTGACTGTTGTACTGCCGATATCTATACCTAATCTGTACATATTATAATATTATAGCATTTTTACAGAATATATGCTACAATATAAGTCACAGCGGAAACTATCAGAAAGGCGTATGTATTCAAAAGTATTATGCGAAACCATAAGGGGTATTAACGGAGTACTCACTTATGTGGAAGCTGATAGTAGCAATGGTTTGCCCAACTTCTCCATGGTTGGAAACCTTGCAGGTTCTGTCAAAGAAGCGGGCGATCGTGTCCGCACAGCTCTAAAAAATTCTAATATTGAAATCCCAGCAAAGAAAGTAACAATTAACATTGCCCCAGCCGACATCAGGAAGGATGGGACCGCTTTTGATTTGCCTATAGCAGTTGCAATACTCAAATCACTTGAGATGATTAAGCCAGTAGTCTGTGACTTGATTGAAGAGTATGCCTTTATAGGTGAATTAAATTTGAGTGGTGAAATTGTAGGCGTGAAAGGAATGCTCTCTATGATTTCAGGTCTCAAAGAACAAGGTATAAGAGGAGTTGTAGTCCCGAGAGAAAATGAACAGGAAGCACTTGTAGTTGATGGTATCGATATAGTTTCGGTAGAAAGCTTGAATGAATTGTTGTGTCTTTTGGAAAGCGAAGAGTCATTTTCAAATTTTAAAAGACCTAAGTTTGAAGAAATTAAAGAAGTTGACAATTATTATTTGGATTTTTCTGATGTAAGTGGTCAGACATTTTTGAAGAGAGCGTGCGAAGTTGCAGTCGCAGGATTTCACAACATAATTATCTCAGGCTCTGCGGGAACGGGTAAGACAATGATTGCCAAAAGAATACCTACTATCATGCCCAAACTTTCTATAGATGAGGCTATAGAGATTACTAAAGTTTATTCAGTGGCTGGTGAACTTAGAAATAAAACTCTTATGACAGTTAGACCTTTTAGAAATCCCCATCATTCGATTTCTATTACAAGCTTGATTGGTGGAGGCATCTATCCGCGACCTGGGGAAATATCACTCGCTTCAAATGGTGTCTTGTTTCTTGATGAGCTGCCGCATTTCTCAAAGATGGCTATAGAAACTTTGAGAGAGCCACTTGAAGAAAAAGCGATAACAATATCAAGACTTCAAGGTTCGTATTCCTATCCGGCAAATTTTATGCTTGTAGCGGCTATGAACCTATGTCCATGCGGGCACTTTCCTGATAGAAATAAATGCAATTGTAGTGAGATGGCGATAGAGAGATATCAAAGAAGTATCAGCAAGCCGATCTTAGAGAGGATAGACATCTGCGTTGAAAGTTCACCAATAAAGTTTAGTGAGCTTAGTAGTGGAGAAGGTAATGGGGAAAAATCTGAAGTGATAAGAAAGAGAGTTGAAGAGTGCAGAGAAATACAAAAAGAGAGATTTAAGAATTATAAAAATATTAAATTCAACTCACAGATGACGACTAAAGAGATTAAAAAGTTTTGTGATGTAGGGGCGGAAGAGAAAGAATATCTACGAAAGATTTTTAATGTAAAAAAACTTTCAGCAAGAACATATCACAAAGTGTTAAAAGTGGCACGAACTATAGCGGATATGGCGAAGTCCGATACAATAAAAGTTGAGCATTTAGTAGAGGCATGCAATTATAGGAGCCTGGAAGACAAGGTATATCACTAAATATTATGTCTAATAGGAAAAAAGTGTATAGTGATATTACAAATTTATGGATAAGAAAAACGAAAAAAGGTTCATATTCAATTTGTGATGGAATTATTATTAATGGCAAACAATATTTTGTTGGAGATAATGGTACTTATATTCATAAAAAATCTAGAATTGAAGAGATAAGAATAGCTACAATATTATCATTAAAGTATGGAAAAGATGTAGTACTATTGCCAGAAATATCTGGAAGCAATACAAATATTAAACTAGCTGATATAATGGTAGATGGGGAATTAATTGAGATTAAATCACCTATAAGATGTAGTAAATGGACATTTAAACATGCTATAAATTCGGCAAAGGGTCAATCTACAAACATAATGATTAATGTAAGCAGTTTAAACATAAGTAATAATGCTATATTAAATAAAGTTGAGAAGCTATTCTACGATATACAATGTAATTTTATGACATTATGTATTGTCTTTAAAGAAACTGAAATATTAAAAGTATTTCAACGCAAAAAAATAGGAACCGCCGCCTTGCGAAAGCAAGACGTTGTTCCTACTTTTAATGATTCTATCACATAAGTATTTATTAGTCAAGGAGTATTATGAATAGAAAGAGTTTTAGTGATTATAGAATTGTAAGTAAGGGTGATATTGATTACCCGGAAAGATTAGTGAAAATTAAAGGTGCACCTGAAAAATTATATTTGAGAGGTAAGCTACCAGACCCAAATAAGAAAACTGTAGCAATAGTCGGTGCAAGAAATGCATCTGACTATGGTTTGACACTTGCGAAAACTATAGCGAGAATATTGTCCCTTAATGATGTGCAAGTTATATCAGGTCTTGCGATGGGAATAGATACTGCAGGACATATTGGGTCAATAGAAGTCGAAAAGCCGACATTTGCAGTATTAGGCTGTGGAGTTGACATTTGCTTTCCATCTCATAATTCAAATGTGTATGAGAGAATACTTGATTATGGAGGGGGAATAATTTCAGAACTAGAAATTGGCATGCCACCACTACCATATAATTTCCCGCTTCGAAATAGAATTATATCAGGTCTTTCTGATGTGGTTATAGTTGTAGAAGCTAGAGACAAAAGTGGGTCGCTAATTACAGCAGACTATGCACTTGAGCAAGGTAAAACTATATTTGCATGCCCGGGAAGAGTAGGGGACTCGCTTAGTCGAGGAACAAATAATCTTATAAAACAAGGCGCATATATTCTTACATCTGCTGATGATGTCTTAGAACATCTTGGGCTTGTTGTCGATGGCATATTGCCAAAGAAAGAAAAGGACATAAGCACATTGGATTATTTTGAAAGAGTCATATATGATACGCTTCAAAAAGATACATTACATATTGACCAGATAGTTGAGAAAGTAAAGCTGCCAGTAACAAAATGTCTAAATGTAATAATGTCTCTTGAACTAAATGGTTTTATAGAGATGACAATTAATAACTATTATAGGAGGGTGGAATAATCGGATGCCCTCGCAATTATGACTATCTTTATATGAGAATAAGATGGTGGGTGCTAAAATTCCTATCAATGTGTTAATAATATTTTTATTATTGCATTGACAATTTTTACAAATATGCTAAATTAGTGGTATGGGAAATAACAGCTTTAAAAGATAAAACTATAATTATTTTTGAACAACTTATGAATAGAGACGAATTAGAAAAATTAATAAACAGTAAAGATTTCAATCGTAAGTTAATAAAAGCAGAGTTTGATAAAGGCACAGACCTATCAAATCTTGATTTGCATGGAATTGACTTTACAGATGCGATTGGGGACAACATAAATTTTGCAAATTCTAATTTATCAAACTGTGATTTTACAGGGACTAGATTTGAAAATGTAAATTTTGATAGTGCTAACTTGCAAGGTGCCATACTAAAAAATTGTGATATGAGATTTGCTAATTTCCATAAGGCAGATTGTAGAGGAACAAAGTTTTCATGCACCATTATGGAAGGATCTAATCATGATGGCATAATAATTGACGATAAGACTGAAAATTATAAAATGCATTGTCCTGAGACTGGAGCTTTTCTTGGATATAAAAAATGTTTTAATGACTTGCTTGTAACTTTATTGATACCGGCTGATGCGAGAAGAGTATGTTCTACTACTAGACCTTGTAGATGTGACAAAGCAAAAGTGATAAATATTACATCATTTGACTATAAGGAGCATTACACTGAAGCTTGGTCACTATGTGCATCAACTGATTTTAAATATACATTAGGTGAATATGTTTTTCCAGATAGTTTTAATCCTGATAGATGGATGGAATCTACGCATGGGATTCATTTTTGGCTGACACCAGAAGAGGCGATGGCGTATTAGTATAATAGGAATTAAAGAAAAAAAATGCATGCGAGACAAATATTTCTTACAGAATACGTAGTTGTAAAAAAAATATTCCAAAGTTAGCATAATTCTTGTATTTTATGGATAATTTTGATATAATATTTAGGGCATGTTGGGAGGAAAGTATATGTTTAGTTTTATTGAGAATAAGAGATTCTTTTATGCATGTGCTGCACTATCTGTAGTTGTCACTGTGATGTCAGCCAATTTATTAAGCCACAGTGTTGTATCTATTTTTGGCAATGTGTTAATAGTTATATTTTTGTTGTTAATGATTATTTTCAACAGAGTTGAGCATAAAGAATTGATGAAAGTATTGACTGCGTCACTTTTGCAATTAGTTTTAGGAAAAAACTTAGCAGAGTATAGCGCTATAATTGAGCCGGTTTTCTCTGATATGAAACATGCACTTGATTTTTTAAATGTTAATAATATTACATTTAGGGGCATTACACTGATTGTTACATCTGTTATTCTTTTGATATTGTACATCAATCATTTTGTTATCAACTTTACAGGAAAAGCAAGCAAAGTTGCAATTAACATTAATAAAGCAGTAATGACTATCTATTTCTTGTTAGTTGTAGTTTCTAAGATTGGACTAGTAGTTACTGTATCTAGAAATATGCCTCTATATAGTGCAATGCCTTATAAATTACAGATGTCTTTAATCATGAATGGAATACCTACTATGCTCTATGCTTTGACAGTAGTATCTATGGAAGCATTTGTTAATAAGGAAAGAGAGAAGAAAGACTAATTTAGTATAAAAATCAAAATCAATTAAATAAGAGCCGCAAGGCTCTTATTTATATTCTTCTAAAATTTTATCTACTAATTCTTGAAATGCTTCATCTCGTTTGTTTACAGATCTCTCTTTCATAACTGCAGGATAGATATAATCTTCATTTGTTATATTCATAGCTCCAAGATATTTGTATTTTGATCCTGCTTGAACCATTGGTATAAATGCTCCAACTTTATTTATCATTAAACCATTATCGAGAACTTCCATTGAATGACCATCTATTACTGCATCTATGTCTTTTGTATTGGCTACAACTTTTGTAGTCGACCATTTTTCTGTAATTCCTTCTATACCCAAATGGGAGAGAAGAATAACCTTGTCAGCACCTTCTGCTTTTGCAGTATCTACTGCAGTCTGCACTTGTTTGTATAATGCATCACCTGTTTCGTCTTCAAAAAAGTATATTAATTGATTTCCATTTTCGTCAAAAAATTTCTCATAGTTATCTTTTATCAAAAGAGCCTCTGGGCTTGTGACACCTACAAATGCAATATTGATGTCATTGTATTTGTAAATGACATAAGGTAGAAAAGGAAACGATTTTCTTTTTACATCATACATATTGCAGCATACAATATGCGATTTAAGCAACTTCATATTCTCATAAAACGTATCTATTCCGTAATTGAACTCAAGACTTCCTGGAACTACTATATCGTATCCGAGTTCATTCATAATCTCTATTGAAACCTTCCCTTTTGATTTTATAGCTTCTTCAGTTCCTGCAGAAAAATTTCCAGTGTCAACTAATGTTACAAAATTTTCATCTCTATCAAAGTGATCAATATAATATTTTATGCTAGCGACACCAAGATTATCGTTAAATGAAGAGAGAGTGTCATTGGTAGAAAATATAACTATATCTTTATCACCTCTGCCATAGTCCTTATCTATAATTATTGATTTATCACTAGATGAATCCCTGCTTTCTTTGCTTGCTTCAGATTGCATTAATATGTTTTTATCATTATTTTTTGGTGGGTGATTCAGTGTAGAATCTGGGTTACTTGAGCATGCAAATAGAATAATGGATACAAAAGATATAGAGATTAGTTTTCTAAATATTTTATACATGATGTTATTATACCATAAATGCCAAAAAATGGCTGAAAATGGGCAAAAAGTGGCTAATTTTAAAGGAGCAAATATTTTTAATTTTAATGAAAAAAAGTATTGACTTTTTACAAAAAAGTGGTAAAATATACTCAATAAGTGGGGGATAGTGTAAAAAAGTGGCAAAATAACATGCCCTCCATGTGCCGCTTTTCACATCCCTCCTTATTTTATCTAAAATATTATTTTTATTATTTTAATTTTTAAAATATAAGTCAATTCATTAAAAATCAGTTTATGTTTACAGGTGAGTACAATCACACAATTGATCAAAAAGGTCGACTAATTATTCCAAATAAGTTTAGAAACTTACTTGGAGAAGTTTTTGTGATTACAAAAGGAATAGATGAATGCCTTGAGATATATGATAAAGAAACTTGGGATAAGTTTTCTGAAAAAATAAATGCGTTACCTTATTCAAATCCAAGTGCAAGAGAGTTTAAAAGAATATTTATTGGTAGAGCAACAGATGTATCACCTGACAAGATGGGAAGAGTCCAACTAACTATCGCACTTAGAAATGTTGCAGGTCTTAAACAAGACATAACATTTTTAGGAGTTGGTGATCACATAGAACTTTGGGATACCGAGATGTTTAAAAAGAAAAATAATTTTGATGATTCAGATGAGATGTCAAGAAAGATGGAAGGATTAGGAATCTAATGTTTAATCATATTCCAGTTTTGTTGAACGAAGTAATAGATGGATTAAATATTAATAAAGATGGCATCTATGTTGATGCGACAATAGGTGGTGGCGGTCATAGTGAAAAAATCTTAGAGAAACTTTCGAAGGGCAAAGGATATCTCATAGGTATAGATCAAGACAAAGACGCCATAAAAGCATCAACAGAAAGACTAAAAAAGTATATTGATAATAAAAAATTATTCATAGTAAAAAATAATTTTGAAAATGTAACAGACGTACTTGATGATTTAAATACCGATAAGATTGATGGAATACTTTTTGACTTAGGAGTTTCAAGTTTTCAATTTGATGAAGGGGATAGGGGTTTCTCGTATCGTAAGGAAGCAAAACTAGATATGAGAATGGACAGTGATAATCCGCTTAGCTGCAAAACTTTAGTCAATACATTTTCTGAAAATGATATTTATCACATCATAGAAGATTATGGAGAAGACAGTTTTGCAAAAAATATTGCGAAGCATATAGTGCGCGCAAGAGAAGAGAGACCAATCGAGACAACTACCGAGTTAGTGGAGATTATAAAATCTGCAATTCCTGCAAAACTTAGATGGGGAGATGGCAAAGAAAAGAATCCAGCTAAACGAACTTTTCAAGCATTTAGAATTTATATTAATAGAGAATTGGATGTCATAGATACCGCGCTTGATAAAGTTATAGATAGGGTGAAGCCTGGTGGCAGAGTGTGTGTCATAACATTTCACTCTTTAGAAGATAGGCTCGTAAAGGAAAAGTTTAAAACTTTTGAAAATCCTTGCACATGTCCAAAGGGATACCCTTGTGTGTGTGGGAAGAAGAGTCTAGGAAGAGTAGTAAATAGAAAAGTGATAGTGGCTAACGATGTAGAGTTGGCAAATAATAGAAGATCAAAACCGGCTAAACTTCGGATTTTTGAGAAAGGAGAATGATGACAAGCGAAGTATTGTATGGAAGAACGGCATTCAGACCATACTTTGATATGCAAAAATTTGAAGACAGCATCTACAATAGAGTGAGCATAAGAGAGAAACGAATTAGTAGAAGAAGAAAACTCAGAATTGTTGATAAATTACTTGCTGTCATAACTATAGTACTATCTATAGTATTTTTGTCTATTACAGGGCTTGTCGCATATAGAAGTTTAGCTATAAAAAATAAAGAATCTAATATAAAAAAGTTAGAAAAGCTATTAGAAAAAAAAGTATATGACAATAAAAATGCAGTTATATCGTTAAAGAATGAAATGAGGTTTGATGATATAAAGATGATTGCATATCTTGAACTCAATATGATTACTCCTACTGAAAAGAACATAATACATTTTGATAAAAGTGATAACGGATTTGTTCGTCAGTATGAAAATATTCGCTAAGGATAAAAAAGAAAATGCTAGTGAGAGTTATATAAAGAGGAGATTATTGCTTGTGGGAGTTCTCATAGCAATAATTTTTGTATTGTTAGCATTAAGAATTTACTATCTGATGGTAGTAGAAGGTGATTACTATAATAGGATAGTGCTAAGCCAAAGACAGACTAGCTATACTTCAGAGGTTATACCAAGTAGGAGAGGAGATATACTTGATAGCGATGGAAATCTGCTTGCCACATCAGTTAAAGTTTATAACTTGATAATAGATCCAAAAGTAATACTTTCTTATAAAGATAATAGATATGTAAATGCAACTATTGATGCGTTGTCTGATGTATATGAGTATAATAGATGGGAATTGAGAGATGTAATTGAGTCAAAAAAAGATAAAGCATATGTGAGATATGCTAGACAGCTTTCTAAAGAAGAAAAAGACAAGTTTGAAAGCTATAAAGAAAAGAAGAATGAAGAATATAAAAATCTCGGAGTAAATGATAGAGTAAGCGGCATATGGTTTGAAGAAGAGTATAAAAGGTTTTATCCAAATGACAGTCTGGCTTCAAACGTGATAGGCTTTGTGAACAATGCAGGTGAAAGCGTGATGGGACTAGAAGAATATTATGATACTGAACTTTCGGGATTAAATGGAAGAAAATATGGTTATCTTGGAGATGGTTTTGAACTTGAAAGTGTACAAAAGCCAGCTATAGATGGTTACAATATTGTAACTACATTAAATTCAAGAATGCAAAAGATTTGTGAAGAAAAATTACTTGCATGGTCTACAGGTGAGATAGGATCTAAATCAGCTAGTGCTATCATAATGAATCCAAATAACGGTGAGATATATGCGATGGCATCTACAAATAGCTTTAACTTAAATGAACCAAGAGACTTGACAGGTCTTGATGAAGAATATGTGAAAGAAGTTGGAAAAGAAAATATTTGGTTTAGTAGATGGAAGAATTTATGTGTTCAGGATATGTATGAGCCTGGATCTACTGCCAAGATAGTTACCTTTTCTGCAGCAATAGATGAAAATTTAGTGGGTGCTGATGCGACATTTGACTGTAAAGGATATATAGAGCTTGATGATGGTGAGCACAAGTGGAGAATAAGATGTAATAATAGAAATGGGCACGGAAAACTTTCACTTATGGAAACTCTTACCAAATCTTGTAACATGAGCATGGCAGAACTTGGAGAAATGCTTGGAACAAATTCTTTTGTAAAGTATCAAAAGACATTTGGCTTTGGAGAGTATACAAATATAGATTTGCCAAACGAGGCTGATACAAGTAAGTACGTCTATAATGAAAAAAATATGGGAAGAACTGACTTGGCTACAAACTCATTTGGTCAAAACTTTAACTGTACTATGGTTCAACTTGCAGCAGCATTTTCATCAGCAATTAATGGTGGAAAGTACTATGAACCACATCTTGTAAAGAGAATTGAAAATGCAAGTGGCACTTATATAAAGCAAATTGTTAAACCGGTTCTTAGAAAGACAATTTCAGAAAGTACTTCAAAATATTTAAGAGAATCACTTTTTGAAACTGTAGAGACTGGAACTGGAAAGTTTGCACAAATAAGAAATAGAAATATCGGTGGCAAGACTGGAACTGCAGAAAAACTTCCAAGAGAGGATAAAAATTATCTTGTGTCATTTATAGGTTTTGATGATAAAGATAATCCAAGCCTTGTGTGCTATGTAGTAGTTGATCAACCAAATCTCGAAGGAGAAGAACAGGCGAGTGCGACATTCGCCACAACGATATTTCACGATATTATGAAAGAAGTATTAGAGGGAAATGCATAGTCTTTATAACATTTTATTTAATCCGGTTTTCTTATTTTTTCTGGTATTTTTAGTATCAGTAATTCTTTTTTATGCAGCATGGGTTGAACTTGGCGTTTTACAATTCAGACAGGTTGTGAGAGATGATGGCCCGGAAACACATCTTAAAAAATCTGGTACTCCAACGATGGCTGGGGTGGTGTTTATAATTATTTTTTTAATAGTTGAGTTATTTTTATTGATATTAAAAGATTATGTGAATGGAACTTTGGCGCTTAAGATAAATATATTCATTATAATATTTGGATTTATTGGACTTATCGATGATTATCTAAAAGTGTCAAAGAAGAATACAAAGGGGCTTCCTGGTATATTTAAATTAATACTACAAATTTTATTTGCTGGATTTGGACTCATTATTTGTTTCAACTATAATACGATGTCAAATATTTTTGCTTTCCTGTTTTTGATATTTATCATAGTAGGAACAAATAATGGTGTGAATTTTACAGATGGGCTTGATGGATTGTGCACTATGGTTACCATAGTTGTGTCATTGTTATTCTGCGTAGTTTCATTTGAGAGAGGTAACAATGAGTTACTCTACATCAACCTATTGATACTTGCGATACTTCTTGCATTTATAATCTTTAATCATTATCCGGCAAAAATATTTATGGGAGATACTGGATCACTATTCCTTGGTGCGTATGTGGCATTTATGGCTATAGCACTTAACATGCAGTACTACTTGCCAATATTCGGATTTGTATACATGTGTGAAGTGCTATCAGTTATAATTCAAGTTTTATACTTTAAGGCGACAGGCGGAAAGAGATTTTTCAGAATGGCTCCAATTCATCATCATTTTGAAAAGTGTGGGTTTAGTGAAAATCAAGTTGTGCTAATGTTTACAACGGTTACTTTAGTAGGCTGTATAATAACATATTATATTGTAAGGTGATAGGATGGCTAAGGCTATTGTGCTTGGAGCTGGAATTAGCGGAATCGCAGCTTCTAAACTACTAATTAAAAATGATATTGAAGTGTTGTTATTTGATAACAACCCTAAGATTAGTGTTGACAAAATCAAGAAGAGTATCTATGGAAAAGTAAAAATTAAAATTTTGTTGGAAAAAGTAAGTGATGAAGATATACATGATGTAAATCTTTGCGTCATAAGTCCGGGATTTCCTAAGACAAATTCAGTATATTTAAAGGTGTTAAAGAAAAAGATTCCTATAATTTCAGAGTTAGAGTTGGGCTATTTGTATGGAAAGGGGGAGGTCTGCGCAATAACAGGTTCTAATGGAAAAACAACCACTACTGAATTGACAGGTTGTATTATGAGAAAAAAGTATGGTGAAAGTGTAAATGTGGTAGGAAATGTTGGTATACCTTATTGTGAAAAAGTTTTTGCAAATGAAGATAAAGAAATGGAATATGTTATAGAGTGTAGTTCATTTCAGTTGGAAGATATAGTGAAATTTAAGCCTAAGGTGGCCGCTATTTTGAATTTTAGCCCTGATCATTTAGATAGATATGACAACTATACGGACTACATCAATGCTAAACTCAATATAGCAATTAATATGGATGATAAAGATGTGCTTGTGATAAATTACGAAGACCAGATACTTAGAGATCTTGCTCTTCAAAAAAATCTATTTAAGTGTAAAGTAATTTTCTTCAGTAGTAAGAGAACACTCACTGAAGGTTTTTATTTATATGATGATGCTATATTTTATAAAGATAAAACAAAGACTATAAAACTTGTTAATGTAGACGAATTAAAATTATTTGGGAATCATAATTACGAAAATGTTATGGCGTCAATGGCAATCGGTTACTATATGGGAGTATCATTTGTCGATATAGTTGATGCTTGTAAAGAGTTTTCGGGACTTGAACACCGTATAGAATTTGTAAGAGAAAAGAATGGTGTGAAATACTTTAATGATTCAAAAGCAACAAATCCTGATGCAGCTATAAAGGCTATAGATGCCATGAAGGGAAAGATATTACTTATTGCTGGTGGCAGAGATAAGGGTATCGATTATGGCGATTTCATAATGAAGGTTAAAGAAAAAGTCAGATATATGATACTTATAGGTGAGGCAAAGAAAAAAATTGCAGTTAAGGCAAGAAGTTTGAATTACAATAGTTTGATATTTGCGGATACTCTAGATGAAGCGGTGGACATAGCAAATAGTTATTCGAACGTGGGAGATAATGTACTGCTATCTCCAGCTTGCTCATCATTTGATATGTTTAAGAGTTATGAGGATAGGGGAGAAAAGTTCAAAGAAAAAGTAATGAGTATAAAATGACAGAAGTAAGAACAAAAAAATTTGAATATACTATATTTACTTGTGTGATATTTTTAGTAGTATTTGGGCTAATTGTGCTTTATTCTGCGTCATCGGTTTCAGCAAGTAGAATTTATGATAATTCATACTATCTATTTATTAGGCAGGCAATATTTTGTGGAGTAGGGCTAATGTTAGCTTTACTTTTTTCTTTTATTCCATATAAATTGTATAGTAGTTTTTCAAAATATGTATTTTTGGGATGCCTCATGCTTGTTGTGATGACTGCTTTTGCTGGAAGAATAAGCAGAGGTTCAAGTAGATGGATCATGCTTAGAGGAATCATATTTCAGCCATCAGAACTTATGAAGCTCGCGATGATTGTATATCTAGCAAAAGTATTGACAGAGATAAAAGGTGACTTTGATAGGAAAGATAATTTTTTGAGGGTGATAATGGTTGCCTATGTACCAACATTTGTAATTGCACTTAGCAATTTATCAACTGGAATAATACTATTCATAATTGCAACTACGATGATTTTTGCAGTATCTAAAAAGAAATTGATATTTATATTTATTATAACTCTTGTAGTTCTATTTTATATTTTTGCATATCCTATGTCTAAGGTTTTACAAACTGCTGGGCTTTTGAAAACTTATCAAGTGGGAAGAATATTTGCATGGAAAGATCCTGATAATTATCCTGATATTGCTTACCAGACTATGCAAGGACTATATGCCATAGGTTCTGGTAGAATAAGTGGAAGAGGATATCTAAGTTCTATACAAAAAGCAATTATACCAGAAGCACAAAATGATATGATATTTACTATTCTGTGTGAAGAGCTTGGGATAGTCGGAGCGGGATTGTTTTTTATACTCTATATAATTTTGATTTATAGAATATTTACAATCAGTTTCAGACAAAAAAATCTCAACTCATTGCTTTTGACATTCGGGATAGGAGTTCATATAGCCACACAGGTAATACTTAATATTGGAGTTGTAACTAATCTTATTCCAAATACAGGAGTTACACTTCCTTTTGTCAGTTATGGCGGATCATCATTAATTGTGTTATTTATAGAAATTGGTATAGTGATGTCTGTTGTAAGATTTGAAAAGATAGAGAGCGAATGAGAAATGCAATCAAAATTTTAATAGCAGTACTTGTTGTAATTATTTGTTTTAACATTATTATTAGAATAAAAATTAAAAATATTGATATAGTTGGAAATAATAATGTTAGTGACACAGAAATAGTTACCTCGCTTTTTGATAGTGATGTAGATAGAATTAGTTTAGTGTTCTATATAAAATCTAACTTCGGAAAAAAGAAAGATATATTGCTTGTAGACTCTTATGATGTTAAGTGGGTAACACCTTTTAGCATAGTTATCAAAGTAAATGAGAATCCGCCAATTGCATTTGTAAAGAGAGAATTGAAAAATGTCTATTTTGATAAAAATGGTGTAATAAATGAGATCACTGAAGACCGTAAGCCAGATATAGTGGAAGTTATCGGAGTGAGTTTTAAAAATTTTGAAAAAGGGTCTAAACTTGAAATTGCTAACTCTAAGACTTTAAAGGCAATATTAAACATCACGAGTTTTTTGAAGGAGAAAGGGCTTGTTTCAGAGCTTCTTGAGATAAGAAAAGAGGAAGAATTTTACATATACATAGGCAATATAATTGTAAATATGGGAAATACCGACAATATGGAGACTAAGCTTTTGCGCCTGAATGATATATACCCCAATATTTCGCACTTAAAAGGCACTTTAGATCTTTCAAATGCAAGGGAAAATATGCTTGATGAGCAGTATATATTTAAAAAAGCGAGTTAAAAATGCTTGTATAATTAAGCAATATGTATTAAAATATATAAAATATGTAATAAAGTATGCTTAGGAGAGGTTAAAATGAATACATTTGAAACATACCCTAATAATAGACCTGTAGTACCAATACAAGAAAATATCTATGATCCAGTAGCTAGGATTGTAGTTTTAGGTATTGGTGGAGCAGGAAATAATGCAGTTAATCGTATGATTGATGATGGTGTTAAAGGTGTGGAATTTGTTGGAGTTAACACTGATATACAAGATTTGAGACACTGCCGTGCTTCAAAGAGAGTTACTATTGGAGAAAAAATTACTGGTGGCAGAGGATGTGGTGCTATACCTGAAATTGGTGAGAGTGCTGCAAATGAATCTAAAGAAGCAATTAGAGCAATACTTCGTGAGACAGAGACACAGAAAAAAGCAGATATGGTTTTCATCACTTGTGGAATGGGTGGTGGTACAGGAACTGGAGCTGCTCCTATAGTTGCAAGCATTGCTAAGGAAGAAGGAATACTCACAGTTGCTGTAGTAACTAAACCTTTTAGATTTGAAGGTAAGGTTCGTATGCAAAGAGCACTTGCTGGAATAAATAAATTATATCCAAATGTTGATACACTTATCAGCATCGCAAATGATAAACTTTTGAATATTGTAGATGTGAAAGATGGATTTAAAGAAGCATTTGCAAAAGCAGATGAGATATTGAAACAAAGTATAAGAGGAATCACTGATCTTATAAACTTACCTGCACTTGTAAATCTTGATTTTGCAGATGTTGCTACTGTAATGAGAGGCAAAGGTCTTGCACATATTTCTGTAGGAGAAGGTCAGGGTGAGAATAGAGTAAGTCAAGCAATTAAGAAGGCAATGGAGTCACCACTTCTTGATACAACTATAGAAGGCGCAACAGACCTTATAGTAAGTATATGTGGTGAAGTATCTCTTATAGATGTAGATGCAGCAATGAGAGAGATGGAACCAAAGATAAGTACAGATGCAAATATAATTTTTGGCGCAAGGGAAGATGCAAATTTGAAAGACGCAGTTACTGTAACTTTGATCGCTACTGGTATTAGAGATACTGTAAATTCGTATCCAACATATAGACCTATGCAGAACTATAACTATAATACTCAATATGTAAGTCCAACAGTACCTTCTTATAGTCAAGAACCAATTAGACCACAAACTGCGCCACATGAAGAATCACCAAGTAGTTTTTTCTTTAGCCCAAAGAAAAAACAAAGCCAAGAAGTTAAAGATACAGTTGGACCTGCAAGTGATTCTGTTAGTCTTGATAGTTTAAATGTTGATCTCAGTAAGATTGGTTTTAATAAAAAAGCAAATGATTCAAAGGACTTGTTACCTAGTTTTATAACAGACAATATTAACAAAAAGTAATTTTTGCACGATAGCGTTATAATTTTATAGTCGCCTATTACGGCGACTATTATTTTATAGATAAGGAATAAAAAGATGTTTGATGAGGAAATAAATAGAAGAAGAACTTTTGCCATAATAAGTCACCCGGATGCAGGTAAGACCACACTCACAGAAAAGTTTTTGCTTTATGGGGGTGCCATTAATCTTGCTGGAACTGTAAAGGGTAGGAAGGCAAAAAGGATGGCAACTTCTGACTGGATGGAAATAGAAAAGGAAAGAGGAATATCGGTCACTTCTTCTGCAATGCAGTTTGACTATAAGGGTAAATGCATCAATATACTTGATACGCCTGGGCACCAAGACTTTTCAGAAGATACTTATAGGACACTTATGGCAGCTGATCAGGCAGTCATGGTTATAGATTCGGCAAAGGGCGTAGAACCGCAGACTATAAAACTTTTTAAGGTATGTACTATGAGGCATATACCTATATTTACTTTTATTAATAAGCTAGATAGAGAGGCGAAGGATATATTTGAACTTTTAGATGAGATAGAAAAAGTTTTGGGGATAAAAGTTTGCCCTATAAACTATCCAATCAGTTGTGGAAAAACTTTTAAGGGCATATACGATAGAAGAGATAAGATGGTTACTACCTATGTTGCAAAAGATTCTGGAGCAAAGGAACTTGAAACTAGTAAGTATTCTATCAATGATACTGAAACCATCAAAAAGATAATAGGTGAACAATATATCACAAAATTGAAAGAAGATTTGGATTTGCTTGATGGTGCTACTGATGCATTTGATAAAGAAAAAGTAGATAGAGGTGAACTCACTCCAGTGTTTTTTGGATCAGCTCTTTCAAATTTTGGAGTAGGTGAGTTTCTTGATGCTTTTATTGATATGACTTTGCCACCACTAAAAAGAACAAGTAATCTTGGCGATATTGAGCCTACCTCAGATGACTTTACAGGTTTTGTGTTTAAGATACAGGCCAACATGAATAAGGCGCATAGAGATAGAATTGCATTTATGAGAATATGCTCTGGCAAATTTGAAAAAGGTATTGACGTAAATATAAATGTAGCAAAAAGAAAGATAAGGCTTAATCAAGCTGACCTTATGTTTGCATCAGAGAGAAAGATAGTTGATGAGGCCTATGCTGGAGACATAATAGGACTTTATGACCCAGGAATATTTTCTATAGGTGAGACTATATCAGCAAAAAGTGATAAACTACTTTATGAGGGCATACCTACATTTGCGCCAGAACATTTTGCAAGATGTAAGCAGGTTGACACGATGAAGAGAAAGCAATTTGTGAAAGGTATAGAGCAGATAGCACTTGAGGGAGCAATACAAATCTTTCATGATGTGAATAGTGGTATGGAAGAGATAATAGTCGGCGTGGTAGGAGAACTGCAGTTTGAAGTTTTGACTTATAGATTAAAGAATGAATACAATGTGGATGTGAAACTTGATATACTACCATATGAGTATATAAGATGGATAGAGAATTATACAGAGATTAAATTGAGTGAAATCTCAGGCACATCTGATATGAAGATAGTTAGTGATATGAAAGATAGGCCACTTTTGCTATTTGCACATGACTGGAGTATCAATATGGTGCTAGAGCGAAATAAAAATCTAAAGTTACAAGAATTTTCGAGGAACTAATATGGCAATTATAGAAATCAAAAATCTAAAAAAAATATTCAATAATCAAGCGGTAGAAGTTACAGCATTACAAGACATTGATATCGATATTGAAAAAGGTGAAATCTTTGGAATCATTGGTCTTTCTGGTGCTGGAAAATCAACACTTGTTCGTATGATTAATTATCTTGAGAAGCCAAGTGAAGGTAAAGTAATATTTGAGGGAAAGAACCTTGGAGATCTTAAAGAAAATGAATTGAGACAGGTGAGAAAAGAGATTGGAATGATATTCCAAAACTTTAACTTGCTTGAACAGGTAAATGTTATTAAAAATATAATGTTCCCACTTGAAATATCTGGAGTTGAAAAGTCAAAAGCAATAGATAGAGCAAGAGAATTATTAAAACTAGTTGATTTGAGTGAAAAGGAGAAAGAGTATCCAAGTAAACTTTCGGGTGGACAGAAACAGAGAGTAGCAATTGCGAGAGCTCTTGCGACAAATCCAAAAGTTCTTTTATGCGATGAAGCAACATCCGCTCTTGATCCAAAAACAACAAAACAAATTTTAGATCTTTTGAAAAAAATCAACAAGGAATTAGGTGTTACAGTAGTTATCATAACTCACCAGATGTCAGTAATTGAGAGCATTTGCGATAGAGTTGCAATTCTTGAAAATAGTAGGGTCGCAGAGATAGGGAATGTGAAAGAAGTATTTAAGGCACCTAAGTCAAGTATAGGAAAGAAACTTATATTTGGAGCGACTGTCAATAAAGAAGAAGAATTTGTGAAAATAGATGATAAGACTTATTTGAGACTGGCATTTGACGGTTCCATCACTGATAAGCCTATACTCGCCAATATGATACTTAAGATTGGTATGCCGGTAAGTATAATGTATGCAAATACAAAAGTTATAGAAGGAAAAGTTGTTGGGCAACTAATAATAGAAATGCCAAATGACAAAAAAGTGCAGTATCAAATAAAAGAGTATTTAGATGAAAATGAAGTGACATATTGGGAGGTGGTATAATGTTTATAGCAATAGATATATCTTTATATACGACAGCAATAGCTGAAACTTTTTTTATGACCTTTGTGTCATCTCTAATATCATATCTGATAGGTATTCCACTTGGAGTACTTTTGTATTCAACTGCCAAAGATGGTCTGACACCAAATGCAGGCATATATAATGTACTGTCACTTATAGTAAACATATTTAGGTCTATACCATTTTTAATACTTTTAATTTTAGTGTTGCCTGTGACAAAGGCAATAGTTGGTTCAACTATCGGTGCTAAAGCAGTCATACCACCACTCGTAATTTCTGCAAGCCCATACATAGCAAGAATGGTGGAGTCATCTCTTAAAGAAGTTGATTTAGGTGTGATAGAGGCAGCAAAATCTATGGGAGCAACAAATTTTCAGATTATAATAAAAGTGCTTCTCTCTGAATCTAAGCCATCTCTCTTAATTGGAGCAGCCATATCAATAACAACAATTTTAGGTTATAGTGCGATGGCAGGTGCAGTAGGTGGTGGTGGACTCGGCGATGTAGCTATAAGATATGGTTACTATCGATATAATCAAGACGTAATGCTTATTACAGTTGTTTTACTAGTAATAATAGTCCAGATATTGCAAGAAATATTTATGGGAATTGCTAGAAAGAGTGATAAGAGATTATAATATGAAAATATTTGATTTGAACAAAAAATTAAAAATTCATTTTATAGGTATTGGTGGCATATCTATGAGTGCCATAGCGCTTATTTTATTAAAAAATGAATTTACGATCACAGGCTCTGATGTGAGCGAAAGTGACAATGTAAAGGCTCTGAGGGAAAAGGGAATAAAAGTATTTATCGGTCATAAAAGAGAGAATATTGCCAAGGATTTAGATATGGTAGTATATTCTAAGGCAATACACGATGACAATGAAGAAATAATCGCTGCGAAAGAATTTGGAATAAAGCTCGTATCAAGGTCAAGTATTTTAGGCGAGATTATGGCAAACTATAATAGAAGAATATGTGTGGCGGGAACTCATGGCAAAACGACAACTACTTCTATAATATCAAAAGTAATGCTTGATAAAGGTTTTGAACCAACTATAAATGTAGGTGGTATAGTAGATGAGATAGGTGGAAATTATTATATAGGTGGGGAAGATTTATTTATAGCCGAAGCTTGTGAGTATACAAATAGTTTTTTAGATTTTTGCCCAAGTGTAGCAGTTGTTACAAACATAGAAGAAGACCATTTAGATTTTTTTAAAGACTTAGATGATATAAGAAAGTCATTTAAAAAGTTTATAGAGTTATTGCCAGAAGGTGGTCTCTTAGTTATCAATAATAGAATTGAAAATATCGAAGAATTGGTTAAAGATGCGAAGATAAGTGTCGTAACTTATGGAAGTAGTGATAGTGCAAATTATTATTTTGATAATGTAAGTTATGATGAAAAACATTATCAGTCTTTCGATGTCTATCATGATAAAAAGTTTGTAGGCAGGATGAGGCAAAGACTTATTGGAAAACATAATGCACTTAATTTTCTTGCAGGACTTGCAGTGCTCATGGATTTTGGAATTAGTTTTGAAGATATAAAAAAGAGTTTGGAAGATTTTAAAGGTGCGAGAAGAAGACTTGAAGTTAAAAAGGTTGTGAATGGAGTAACATATATAGATGACTATGCTCATCATCCAACAGAGATAGAGGCAAGTCTAAAAGCTCTTAAAGAAATCAAATATAAAAATTTATATCTTATATTTCAGCCACATACATTTACAAGAACAAAGGCGCTTTTTGATGATTTTGTGAGGGTTTTGGGAAGTACATCAATTGTGATACTTGCCAAAATATATCCTGCAAGAGAAAAAGACTTAGGAATAGTAAGTTCTAGGGATATAAGCGAAAAAATTAAATCCGATAAAAATAATAAAAATAATTTATGCGAATATTTTGAAACATTTGAGGAGATTTCCGAATATGTTTCAAAAAATGCAACATCAGGCGATATTGTAGTTACAATGGGCGCTGGTGATGTCTACAGAATTATTGATTTAATAAGGGAATAGCAAATTTTTAGACAAGTCGTCTATAATAAAAATAATATGTATGAATTATTTATTTTTTAATTAAAAAAAGTAATAAACATTTTAAAAATATTTTGTTATAAAGTTGTTTATATAGTTATTACAAATGATTAAAACTTATGTTATATTCTGCTGGCAAGTTAAAGGGGGAGAATGGGGAATGGAAGAACTATATGAAAGCTTATATGGCAGTAATGTAACTATCATATCAAATGAGTTTTTAGATAAATATTTAGCTGATGCTCCAGCAGAGTGTGTAAAAGTTCTTTTATTTTATTTATGGAAAGGAATAAAGGAAGGATATACTGTTTCTGAAGCTTCGGACGAATTGGTTCTTACTGAGGATGAAGTTGAAAAAGGACTTAAGTATTGGATAAGAAAAAAACTAATTAAAAAAGATTGCCTTATATACGATAGAGAAGAGAAAAAATCTAAAAATGAAAAAGTGGATAATCTTGTAGACTTTCAAACAAAGAAAAATGAACTGATAAATAAGAACAAAAGGAATTATGAAGATATAGAGAGCGATTTGCTTTTCCAAGCAGAAAAATTACTTGGTCAGACCATGTCAGAGAGGCAGCAAGTCCTTATAGCAAGATGTTATAATGAATATGGTTTTGACGAAAGCCTTATACAGTATCTTTTAGAATACTGCGCCAACAAAGATCAGAGAAATGCAAAGTATATGGCTGCAGTTGCAGAGTCATGGTATGAGCAGAAAATAAAGACTGTAGATGATGCAAAGAAGTTTACTGAGGGATTTGAAAAGAATAGTAAATCAAAGTCAAAAAAGAAAGCAAATGTAATTGATAGAAGTGAGTATAATAAAATGTTTATGAATTCAGTTATCAAGAGTAAAGCCAATTCATAGTTAGGGGAATATTTTGATAAAGAGTTATGAAGACATAAAAAGAGAATATGAATATATTAGACAGGGTGATTACTTAAGGTATGAAGATAAAAAAAATGAGATTTATGGAAAGAACCCTAAGCTAAAAGAATTGGACTTAAGTATTATAAAGCTCTATACCAAGATAGGAATGGCAAGAATTGAAAATAAGCCAATTGATGAACTTGAAAAACAATTAGAAAATATACAATTAGAAAGAAATACTTATTTAAAAGAGCACAATATTATTGACGATTATAAGGAACTCAAGTATGTATGCGATAAGTGCAAGGATACTGGATATGTGGATGGTCATAAGTGCTCTTGTTTTGTGCAAAAAGAGATAGAATTATTTGACAATATTTCTCATTTTAAGAATTATATAAAAGATGATAATTTCGACAACCTTGACATGAGTTTTTATAACCAAAGTGGATTAGAGTATAACGGGACTACATATAAACAACTTATGGAAACTCTAATCAAAAAGTTTAAAAGTGAAGTTGAAGGAATGAGTAAAAGTCCTTTTAGCCTTTTGCTTATAGGACCTACTGGAACTGGAAAAACATTTCTCGCAAGATGTATGGGTGCTGAGGCCTTAAAGAAAAATAAGTCAGTGTTATATGTCAATGTAAATGAATATCTTAATTCTCTAAAGCCAGATTATGAAGGCGAGCCACTAAAGTATTACGCAGTTGCATGTGATTTATTTATACTTGATGACTTGGGTACTGAGAGAATTACTGATTATACGAATACAGAAATTAATTACATAATTGATAAAAGATTAAATGATAAGAAGTCGACAATAATTACTACTAACCTTATGCCAGATCAGATAGAAAGTAATTATCTGAGTTCAACATATTCAAGATTGGTAAATGCTTATGATAATGAGTATTTGTATGGCGATGATTTAAGGAGGTTAAAAAATGTCAACATCTAATGAAATTCAAAGTAAATACCTTGGAGAATTTCCTATAGGGTCTTTACTTTTGATGCCACTTAAGGGAACCATGAAATTCACTCAAAAGCTAAATGACTTCATACTTGAGTGGAGAAAGTTATTGGTGCAAAATAAAGTTTATGATGTATTTGCTGATGATTTTATAAAGGATTCTTATATACTTGAACCAGAGATAGACAGATTTGGTTCTGGTGAGGCAAAGTGTGTTATAAATGGTACAATACGTGGCGCTGACATTTTTATAATAGTTGATGTAGTAAATTATTCTGAGACTTATAATATGTTTGGATTTGAAAATCACATGTCGCCAGATGATCACTACCAAGATTTAAAGAGAGTAATAGCAGCGGCAAATGGTAAGGCCAAAAGAATTAATGTAATAATGCCTTTCCTATATGAATCAAGACAGCATAAGAGAACTAAGAGAGAATCACTTGACTGCGCTGTGATGCTACAAGAACTTACTAGTCTTGGCGTATCAAATATTTTGACAGTAGATGCGCATGACCCAAGAGTTATGAATGCTATACCACTTTCAAGTTTTGACTCACTTAGTTGCTATTATCAATTTATAAATGCGATATTGAATAAATATGACGATATAAAAATTAACAAAGAAAACTTGGCTATAATATCTCCAGATATAGGAGCTATGCAAAGAAACATTTATTTTGCGAATGTGCTCGGAGTGGACCTTGGATTTTTCTATAAGAGAAGAGATTATAGTAGAGTTGTAGACGGAAAAAATCCGATAGTAGCACATGAATACATGGGTGCTGATGTAGAAGGAAAAGATATAATCGTTATAGACGATATGATAGCATCAGGAGACTCTCTAATAGAAACTGCAAGGAGCATCAAAGAGAGAAATGCAAAAAGAATATTCGCTTGTTGTACATTTGGATTATTTACCAAAGGACTTGAGTTCTTTGATAAGGCGTATGAAGAGGGAATCATAGATGGGGTATTTACAACAAACTGCATATATCAAAAGCCAGAATTAAGTGATAAAAAATGGTATACAAGCGTAGATATTACTGAATATGTGGCAAGAATTATAGAGAGTATAAATCATGACAGCTCTATAAGTCAGTATCTTGATCCATATGAGAAGATAAAGACAAGAGTAAAGCAATATTGCAATTCGCATAAATAATGCTCACTAGGGAAAAGAATAAAATATCATATTTGCATTTTATAATGAGTGTATTAGTTATACTAATACACTCTATTAATAATGAGACAAGGTTTGAAAAGTTTTTTTCAATAGATAGTGGTATAGGTCAGTTTGCTGTGCCGCTATTTTTTATTATTAGTGGTTTTCTTTTTTTTAGAAACTTGAAATATGTAAATGATGCTGTAGCAAAACTTAAGAGAAGGGTTTACACCTTACTCATACCATATTTACTTTGGAATTTGATTTACTATGCCATTCATCTACTTCTTAAGCCAGGGAATGGAATTAGTATGGGAGAGATAATAGATGCTGCATTTACTTATAAATATAATCCTTCTTTTTGGTTTATGTATCAGCTTATACTTTTGTCTATTATATCGCCAATTTTGTATTATCTATTTAATATGAGTTGGAAGAATAAACAAACTGTGAAATGGTTAGTTACTATCGTAGTAGTGGTAGCTGCAGAGTTAGCTATCGCGACGGGGATAGATATACCTTATCTAAATGAGGATGCATTTGTATATTATGTGTGTGGATATTTTTTGGCTTACTTATATAATAGTGGAAGGATAAATTTTATTAGCAAAAAAAATATATTGATTTGCCTGCTGATATTTGTATTTACATTTGTATTTAATAGATACATCTACCATTTACTCACATTAAATCCAAAATACCTTAATCCATTTATCTCTACTATAGTTATAGTGAGACTTTTTGGTGCTGTGTTTTTATTCTATTTTTTCGATATGATATTTAGTTATGACAGCGTTCCAAAGTTTATGTCTCAAACATTTTTCTTATATGCCATACACTATATGATAGTTAAGGCGATGATAATCATGATGAAATTCCTTATGTATAAGTTTGTTCCTGTTGGAATAATTGTGAATGGTATAGACTTATATACAATTATCGAGTGCATAGTGTTTATACTATCACCTGTAGTTTGCGTAATAATAAATTATCATTTATCAAGATTTATGATGGAGAAATTTAGTAAGCAGTATAATGTATTGGTGGGAAATAGAAGATGATTAAATATGTAAAAAATTTCACAGACTATGAGGTGCTTGACTGCGGCGACAATGAAAAGATAGAGAGATTTGGAGAATATATCTTAAGGCGTCCAGACCCACAGGCTATATGGCATCCTGAAAACTTTAAAAAATATAAAGTTAATGCTATATATCATAGAAGTAGTAGAGGTGGAGGCTCTTGGGAATTTATAGATCTTCCTAAGACTTGGAAGATTGAGTATGAAGTTTCTAAAAATGTAAAGATGGTTTTTAATCTTAAACCATTTACATTTAAACATACTGGTATATTCCCAGAGCAGGCTGTAAATTGGAAATTTATATATGATTTTTGTAAGAAGGCAAGCGACAGCGGCAAAGAACTAAAGGTGCTAAATTTATTTGCATATACGGGAGGCGCAACTATGGCTTCTAGCATAGCTGGGGCAAAAGTGACTCATGTAGATGCTGCAAAGGGAATGCTTACCTGGGCAAAAGAAAATGCAGAGTCAAGCAAGATAGCAAATGACAAAATTAGATGGATAGTTGATGACTGTAAAAAGTTTGTAGAGAGAGAAATAAGACGTGGAAATGTATATGATGGTATAATTATGGACCCACCATCTTATGGAAGAGGACCAAGCGGAGAAGTGTGGAAGCTTGAAGATTCTATATATGATTTTGTAAAACTAACGATGAAACTGCTTGCAAAGAAAAATTCATTTTTGATACTAAATTCTTATACCACAGGATTACAGGCGAGTGTGATGGATTATATAGTAAATAAGTCAGCTGCATCAAATGATATAAAAGGTAGCACAGATTCATATGAGATAGGCTTAAAGGTTTCATCAACAGGATTGATACTTCCAGAAGGTGCAACTACGATTTTTGCAAGTTAATATGTATTAAAAATTGTAAATTTGGGGCCCAAAAATTAGTTTTTTGAGGGCCCCTTTTTCTTTACTTTTTACTCATTTATTGATAAAATATTGTCGTGGAGGGGAGACTTAAAAGTCTACCTTTTTTGTGGGTAAATTTTAGGAGAAAATATGAAAAAATTGTTTTTTCTAGCTTTTAATTTTTGCTTTATATTGGCTTTGACAAATTTATGTTTTGCAGGAAGATTTGAGAAAACAGGTGAGTATTACCGTTATTTTGAAGATGACGGTTCAGTTGCTCGCGACCAGATAATTGAAGTTGACAGAAAAATGTATTATGTAAATGATGAAGGCTATGCTGTTTTCAATTCTTGGATTGATAAAGACGGAGAGATGTATTATGCTGGGAATGATGGAGTCTTTAAGAGAGATGGAGTTTTTGACATAGATGGTTATAAATATTACCTTGATGCGATGGGAAGATTACAAAAAGGTTGGTGTGGAGATAACCAAGAATATTATGGTGATTTAGAAGATGGATTTTTAATCAATGGATTCCAAGAATTAGAAGTGCCAAGAGATTGGGCAACTGAAAATGAAAAAGAAAAGACTGCTTGGTTTTACTTTGATACAAATACTTGTAAAAGAGTGTATTCAGAAAATGATCCTTACATTAGTAAAATGATAGGAAATAGGAGATATTGCTTTGATCAAAATGGCATCATGAGAACTGGTTGGAGACTTATAAGAGAGACTGAACCAGCTATGAAGGGATGGATGTATTTTGTAGAAGAGACTACTGATGAGTTTAAATTCGGTGAGGCGGTAACTGATACTTGGTATTCTGTAGAGCCGCCTACAGAGATACTCCCAAGCATGGAGGTTAGATTTTTCTATTTCAATGGACAAGGTCAACCAAGAACAGCGCCTGTTGGAAAATATCAGAAAGTTAGACTTGGAGATAAGACATACTTATTTAATGAGTATGGATATGCAGTATATGGTATTCATGAAGTAAATGGAGACTATT
Source organism: Lachnospiraceae bacterium (assembly GCA_017449075.1). Classification (GTDB taxonomy): domain Bacteria; phylum Bacillota; class Clostridia; order Lachnospirales; family Lachnospiraceae; genus UBA3633. The sequence continues at coordinate 4,316 of JAFSKG010000044.1, read as the reverse complement.
ATTACTTTGGACCAAGTGTTTCAGATTGTTCTATGAAGACAGGATATATCAATAAAGATGTAGATAATTCTGGCGACGGAGCAAGTTATTATTTTGAAGGCGATGGCAAAGGAATAATAGGAGCATATAATAACAAATTGTATTATAAAGGAAAACTTCAAAGGGCGACTAGCGAGCAAAAGTATGCGGCTATTGATGTTGGTAATAATAGAGTTTACCTTGTGAATTCAAGTGGTACAATAATGAAGAACAGAAAAAAATTGAAAGATGGCGATGGATGTGCATGGACTACAAATTCTGCAGGACTTGTAATATCACATGATGAGGGTGAGTATACACCTGCTGAACCACCGATATTGTCTGAAGATAGATAAATAGTGACATCGAAAAATGACAAATATTTTATAGAAGAAGCTTTGAAACAAGCGAAAATTGCAGCGAACAGTGGTGATATACCAGTTGGCTGCATTGTCGTTTATAGGGAAAATAAAAAAAATAAGAAGATGTGCGAAATTGCAGATACAGCAGGTTTGAAAGATGGCACAGTGCTTGCAAGAGCATATAACAAAAGAAATAAAGATAAAAATGCAATATCACATGCTGAGATTTTGGCAATATCAAAAGCATGCAAAAAGATAAAAGATTTTAGGTTAGAAGAGTGCACCATGTATGTGACACTTGAACCCTGCCAAATGTGTGCTGGTGCTATAGTCCAAAGTAGGATAAAAAGGCTCGTGATAGGGGCGAAAAGCATAAAGGCAGGAAGTTGCGGTAGCATTATAAACATATTGGACAATAATGAGTTTAATCATAAGGTAGAAGTGACATATCTTGAAAATGAAGACTGCAAAGAAATATTAAAAGATTTTTTTAAAAAAATTAGGATGAAGTAAAAAGTCATGGAAGAGAATTTTGAACAAAAGAATATTGATCAACAGGAATTAGAACAAACTGTTTATGATCAAAAAGATGTAATTCAAAATGCTGATATTCAACATGAGAATACACAGCATGTTACTAGTGAAAGCTACTTCCAATATTATTTATTTATATTATTTAATTCAATAATTGGATTTATACTTGTTATGTATTTTTCAAGACATCTTATAGATTTATTTGCATCAAAGGGAATAATAGATTTGAGAAATATGAAAACAGTAGTTAGCATAGTAGCATCGTCAACCATTACTATGTTATTTATGCTTATTACACTTACACTTAAGAGATTCTTTAAGAGTTTATTCTTCTCTGAGATTTTTTTATACATATATATTGGTGGCCTGACAACTATAATTAATATAGTGTCTTGGAATTTCTTTTTTAAATTAATAGATAAGTTTATAGTAAGTGAACAGGTGGCTTGGAAAGTAGCAGAAGGCATAGCATTTGTTGTAGCTGTGATTTTTGCATTCTTTGCTGATAAGATAATAGTATTTAAGAGCCGTAGTTTTGCACCAAGAGTATTATTTGCTGAACTTGGCATATTTATTAGTGCAAGGTTAGTGACTGAATTTATAAATGTAGGGCTTATGATGTTTATAATAGATTATCAGAAACAAGACCCATTTTTTGGAAAAGTGCTTGCAAGTGTAGTTGTGATAGTACTTAATTACTTGTTTAGCAAGTTTGTAATATTTAGAAAGAAAACAATAAAGCATGAAGAACAAAATCAATAAAGTTTTAACAATAACAGATAAGAAGGAAAAAGAGCGGGCTGTATTCCTCTTATCTTTTTTGTTGCCACTAATTATGGTTGTGGCTATACTTATATCAAAGCATGTGTTCCCTTTTGGGGATAAATGTATACTTCGAACTGATTTTTATCATCAGTACCTGCCATTTCACGCAGAGCTTCAAAATAAATTGAAAAACTTAGAGAGTTTATTCTATACATATAAAGTAGGACTTGGAACTAATTTCATTACTTTATTCGCATACTACTTAGCGTGTCCATTTAATATATTATTACTTCTTGTTGGTGATAATTTCGTATTAGAATTTATCACAGTGACTCTTACACTTAAGATTGCACTGTCAGGACTTTCTATGTCATACTATCTTGTGAAGAGATATGACACAGACAGTTTCATAGTTATTTTCTTTTCTATATTCTATGCTATGAGTGGCTATGTAGGTGCATATTATTGGAATATAATGTGGATGGACAATATTGCACTATTTCCGTTACTTATGCTTGGATTTGAAAATATCCAAAATGGTAAAAAACCATACTTATATATAATCACTTTAGGACTATCGATTTTATGTAATTACTATATAGGTACAATAACTTGTTTTTTCTTTATAATTTACTTTATTTTTTATAATGTTTTGAAAGAAAAAAAGCCAAAGGAAATAGGAATCAATTTATTAAAGACAGGTGTCTATACATTAGTTGGTGTTGCAATAGCGGGCATACTGTTAAGTCCTATAATATTTGCTTTTAAAACAACTGCTTCAAGTGATTCGACATTCCCCAAAAGAGTAAATGAGTATTTTACAATTCTTGAAGTTATAGGAAGACATCTTCCATTTGTAACTGTTGAAAATGGTATAGAGTATTGGCCAAATCTCTATAGTGGTATAGCTTGTTTCCCACTACTTGCCATGTATTTTTTATCAAAAAAATATAAGACAAGAGAAAAAATATGTTATGCAGTAATTTTATTATTTTTTATAGCATCATTTTCAATAAATATTCTTGACTATATCTGGCATGTATTTAAATATCCAAATTCACTTCCTAGTAGGCAGAGTTTCATATATACATTTTTACTACTTACTATATCTATGAAACCATTGCTTAAGTTTGACAGCATAAAAGTTAAGGACATAACTTTGAGTTTCGGAATAACTATATGTTTGCTCATACTTGCAGAAAAAATTATCAAAAATGAGAAAATAGGTTTTTATACTGTGTATGCAGCTATGATAATGTTACTTGCATACCTTATTATTTTCTTAAAGTATAAAAACAAAAAGACAGATAAAAATATTCTTTTATATGTCACTGTAGTGTTTGTATGTTTTGAAGCATTTATGAATATGTATCAGACATCAATTTCTACCATAAAAAGAGATGACTACATGAAGAATACCCAAAATATAAAAGAAATAACTAAGGGTATAAAAAATATTACTGATGATTTTTATAGGGTTGAGAGAGTTAACATGAAGACTAAAGATGATGGAGCATTTATGCATTTTCCATCTTCTTCAATATTTTCTTCTTCGGCATATGCTGATGGTACAGCATTTTACAAAAAGATGGGTATGGAAGCATCGACAAATGCCTATTCAATTACAGGCTCAACACCATTTGCAGATTCTCTTTTGTCTGTAAAGTATAAGGTGTTTGAAGAAGAAGAGAAGAATGCAAAGATTCTTAATCTTCGAGAGATTGCAAATGATGGAACGGTGTATATGTATCAAAATATAGATACTATGCCACTCTCGTTTGTACTCACTGAAGACTTTTTAAAAGATTTTGATATGACTTCTGGAAACCCTGCCACGGTACAAAATAATTTTTCTAGAACTTTGAAGCTTGGTACAGTGCTTAATAAAAAAGCGGTTGAAATTACAGGAACTACTGCTAAGTTTACGACAGAAGAAGAGGGTGATTATTATGCCTTTGTAAGAGATAAGGGTATAAAGGAAGTTACAGTAAACTACCCTACTACATCTAAGTCATTTAAAAATCTAAATAGAGGGTATTTCCTTGAGCTTGGCTATCTTGATAAAGATGTAGAGATGAGCTTTAGAAATGATACAAATGACGACCAGTTATTGATTGAAATTTTTAGATTTAATTTTGAAACCTTAAAGAAAGTAGTAGAAGCAATAAAAAATAATGCTGACTTTAAGATAATTAGATATGATGAGACTAGAATCAATTATAACCTCAATGTAAAAAATGCAGGTACTTGTGTGATATCTCTTCCGTATGATGATGGTTTTAAAGTGTTTGTTGATGGACAAGAGGTAGAGAAAAAGAAGGTTATGGATTTTATGTTAGGATTTGATGTAAGTGAAGGGCAGCATGAGATATTTGTTACATATAGGCCTGTTGGAATTGTACTTGGAGCAATACTAACTCTTAGTGGCTTGATGGCTCTTATAATAATATTCATTTTAGATAAGAAAAAAATAATATTTGTATAAAAAAAAAAGACCCATATTATAGTTAAACCATAAATTTAGACCAAAGTTATTATTTGTTTATTAAAGAAAAGTATTGTTCCCTATACTCTATAGGACTCAATCCTTTTCTTTTTTTACTAATTCTATCGTTGTTATAATAATTTATATATTCT
>JAFSKG010000003.1 GCA_017449075.1 Lachnospiraceae bacterium | reverse complement strand
TTTTAATTCAAAACTTTTAATTTAATCTTAATTCTATCATTTGAATCATTGTTATTTTAAAGTCTATTTCTTATAGGCTTCTTTGCTATATAAAAATTTTTATTTTTTCTCTTGACAATTAATAGTTAGTCTCCTTAAACTGCTATTGCTTCATCTACAGCAAATGAATATAGATATTTTTCTTTTACTTCTAAACCAGTCAGTTCTTTTAGTGCATCTGCATAAATATCAAGTTGTAATTTATAGCGATCAGCAAGTGTCTTAACTAGCTTTAACTTATCGACACTCTGATTACTCATCGCATCGGTCTTATAGTCAACAAGCACTATATAGTCTTTTCCGTTCTCATCTTTCTTTATATAGAAAGCATCTATTATACCCTGTATTATTATGTTCTTCTCATCCAAAATTTCTTTTTTAAGGTCCAATTGTTTTTCATTTATATCTATTAGATAGTCATTTACTTCATTTTGACTATATAGTTTCATAAACTTCTGTTCTCTAAAAAGATTATTGTCAGCAAATGCCTTTGACATATCAACACCAATTCTTGACTTCAAAAACAAATCAACTTTTTCACCATTCACAATTTTTTCTACAGAAGAATCTTTTTCTTTTTCACATATATATTTTTTATCCTTAAAATTATAGAAATGCATAAATCTATGATAAGTATTACCTAATTCAGCACCCTTTACTACATCTCTATCAGCATCTTTTTTATCAAGTAATGCATCATCTCTATCATCATCGTCCATAATAGTTACTTTTGGCTTTTTTACATTCTTTATTGCCGATACTGAATATTTTGGTTTAATTTTCTGATAATCTGCATAAGCATAACTATCCACCAAATCGTTATCAAGTTTTTCTTCTTCAACTGTACTAAAATATTCTTTATTGGCATTTATAATATCTTTTTCGTTTCTCAAATCCTTTGACACTTCATCAATAGAGATTTCTTCTATATCTTCTACTTCTTCTTTTATTTTCCACTCATGGCTATCAAATAGGCAATACTTTTCATCTCCTACAGGATAATTCGATAGCACAACCTCCATATAATTACGACACTCCGATATGTCAAGTTTAATATTTTGATCATTATTTTTATTCTCTATAAACTCATTTAGCTTATTGTATGTAAGTCCTTGTCCACCTCTTCTTGATGCAACACCTGTAATAAATAATTTATTTTCTGCTCTTGTAAGTGCCACATAGAGCATTCTCAATTCTTCAAGTTTTGTGTCTCTTTCTTTCTTTGCTGCTATAAGCAATTTTTTTGCAGTATTACATTTATAGCCTAATTTCAAATCATAATAGTCAAGTCCTACACCATATTCTTGATCAAACTGGGCATCAATGTCATCCGAAGAATCCACAAAATTATAGTCCGCATTGCAGTTACAAAGGAATACTGTCTTAAACTCCAGTCCCTTAGATGTATGTAAGGTCATAATTCTTACAGCATCAGAATTCTCATCGTAAATCTTTGCCTGACCTTGGTCTATGGCAACATCATTTATCTTTTCTATATATCTATTAAAATTAAAGAGTCCTGAGTAAGAACTATTCTCAAACTTTACAGATAAATCATATAAGGTGTCAAGATTTGCACTTCTCTGTCTTCCATCAGTCATCGCAGACACTATTTCTTTCACATTTAAAGTAGCATATATATATTCAATCAAATTGCTTATACTAAAATATCTTGATTTAAATTGCAAATCTGATAATGATGACAAGAAACTATTCACTTTCAATGCAAAACTATTTTTGTCAATATTATACTTTTCTAACTTCTTTTCTAAATTTGTTTTTTCATCTACATCAACATCTTTATTATCACCACATAACAATTTATCTACATAGATGCAGGCATCATAAAGATATTCGCTGTCCGTAGCAAGTTTTATGAATGCCAACTCGTCATGGCTTAGATTAAAAATATTGGACTTAAGTACTGCAGCAATAGCAATATTTTGAAGGGGATTATCTATGATAGATAAAATATCAGTCATAAGTTTAATCTCAAGTTTCTCAAAAAATCCCGTTCGCTGTTCTGCATATGAAGGGATCTTGTGCCTCTTCAAAGCTTCTTCAAATGTCTTAGCCTTATATTTTATAGTCCTAAGTAATATTACTATGTCGCTATACTTACACTTCTTTTCATCAACTAACTTCTTTATTTCAGTCGCAACAAAATCCGCCTCATAATCAAGTGATGAAAATGTATTTTCGTCATCCTCACCCTTATAAACTACATGTATCTCAACTTTTTTGTCATCAATTATATCCCTTTTTGTTTCCTCATCCGTAAAGTCAAGCGCATTATCTACATTATAATCAATTTCTCCAAACTTTGGAGTCATCGCTTTAGAAAATAGATCATTTACATAACCAATTATCTCTTTACTGCTTCTATAATTTGTGCTAAGTGTTTTATTTATACCACCTACGCCTTTCGAAAACTCATCATATTTATTTATAAAAATTGATGGCTCAGCATTTCTAAACCCATAGATACTTTGCTTCACATCACCAACCATAAATACATTGCCTTTAGTAAAATTATCAGAGATAGCTGCCAATATTTTTTCTTGTATATAATTTGTATCTTGATACTCATCTATAAATATGAGTTCATATTTAGTGCCTATGCTATGTGCCCTTTTTGACATATTTCTATATATATGTCCATCTTTATCTATATTTTTGTCATACAGTATATCAAGCGCCATCCTTGCATAGTCACTTATCTCATAGAGATTTCTCTTTCTCTTTTCTGCCACTATCTCTATATAAAACTCTCTCAAAAACTCTAAGAATATCTTATCACTAACATTACAAATTCTCTCTTCGCTAAAATTGATAACAGCATATACTCTTGATATAAGTTTTAATTCATCTAAAAATTTACTAAAATCCGATTTAAAACTATCCAAGCCATCCTTGTCTATCCCAGTAATATAATTTACCCTTGGATATTTTGGATTAGTAGATAAAATTCTACTGCAATTCTTATATACATTCTCATACGTGATTTTATCTATTGACATACAATCATTATCATCTGCTATGATAAATCCAAGTTTACAGTAATCATTTAAAAATAGAATTACTTCATCAAGATATGCTATGGCGTTTGCCAGATCTTCTTTGCCATTATCTGTGAGCTTATTTCCTTTTTCAGTTACTCCCGAGGTAAGTGAATCACTATACAGTTGATATATATTTTTAATGTGAACTAAGTTATCATTAATTTTATCTTTAAGCAAAATCAAATTCTCTATGGCAACTTTTAAATACTCTTCATAAGATTTTTTTGAAATTTCTTCAAAATCTAAAATCTGATTGTGCAAGTATTCATCTGGCCAAGTGACAGAAGTGAGAAATCTAAGTCCTTTTATCAGAAGTGCTCTAAGTCTGCTCTCATCTGTTTTCTCAATATATGAATCAAATAATGCTTTATATTTTTCATTCATATAATGTCTTTCTAAAAAGTCATTAATAACATCATCCCAAAGAACAGCTATCTCTTTGTCGTCTGCTATCCTATATGTCAAATCAAAATCAAAATACAAACTATTCTCTTTTGTAAGTGCAGTATAGTTTTCTTCCAAAACTTTTTTACAAAATGCATCAATAGTTGATATATTTGCATTTTGAATTATAGAACTTTCTCTTATTAATTTTTTTACATTAATACCTTCATTGAGCTTTTCTTCAAGTTTTCGTTTTATTCTTGCCTTCATCTCTGCAGTAGCTTTCTTAGTAAAGGTCATAACTAAAATATTTGAAAGAGAAATGTCTTTGTCTCCACAATTCTCTCCCAAGATTTTTCTTGTGATTCTCTCTGTCAATACAGTAGTCTTACCAGAACCTGCCGCTGCTGATACAAGCAAATTCTGACCAAGCCCCTCATCTATAATACTTTTTTGCTCATCATTAAACTTCACTATCGCTACCTTCGTCTACTAAAAGTTGTTCTTTCCTACATATATTTGAATATGGGCAATTATTGCAAATGGTACCCTTATAAGGTTTTGCGGTAACCACACCATTTTTAATATTATCTATGGTCTCATTTACTTTTGAGTGCATCTTTTCAATATATGAATTCAGTTCAGCTTCATCAATGTACTTTCCAGCTAATTTGTATCCATTTTTTAAATTTATAGTTTTTATTTTCCCTTTACTATTTTTAGATATACTTGGATTGTCATATATAGCTTCTATTACTTCATCTTCTGAACTTGATAAGCCATTATATCCAATCTCTGACGATAACTTATTCTTGAACTCTTCAACAGAATCTTTCCCTCTATTATAGTTTTCTTCTCTCAGCTTTCCTTCACCAACCCAAAAATAGAATGATCCAGCAAAAATTGGCGATGCATTTTCATCTTTATATTTTTTGTTTAAGCAGTAATCTATATAAAGAGTCAACTGTATGTTAGTTCCTGATTCCAAATCCTTAAGGTCCAAAGTTTTTTCTTTCCTACCTGATTTATAATCTATGACATTTACGTAAGTCTTACCATCTATATCACACACATCTATCCTATCAATCTTTCCTACAAGTACTGATTTATCTTTAGATTCATTATTTTCATTTATATCATATTCAAATTTATACTCAGTCTCATCAGTCTTAAACTTCATTGCCTTAGCCATATCTACTAATATATCAGTACTATGATGCATCAAATCTGTAACTCTACTTTTCAAATATTCCAATTTATTTACACCAATATAATTTTTGTCCTTCTTATCAAACTCGCTGAAGGCAGCACTAGACTTAAAGATTGTAGATAAATTCTTATCAACAAGTGAGTGTAATTCTCCACTACTCTTTTCAATGATTTTTTCATCTTTAAATATATTTTCAAATACACTATGTGCAAGATTTCCTATATCTATAGGCTCTACCATATACTCTTTATTGTCTTTTAATTTTAGAGTGCGTTCCATAAAGAATTTAAAAGGACATGTATTAAAGCTTTCTATACTTGTCACAGAACCCTTAAACTCATTCTTATCTATATTCAACAAGTCGTCATTTAGATTCTTGTTTAGTTTTATATCACGATAAAATTTTGGCTGATATAATATTCTTTTACTTATTTCATCATAGTTTTTATTTTTTCTTAGATAGTTTAAGACTTCTTTTGCTCTAACTATTCTCTTCTCAACATCTTCTGAAAACTCATAAGTAAAATTACCATCAGAATCTTTCGCGCTATAATTATTTATATCTTGCATATTGAGAGCAGCATAGGCAATTAAATCTTCATAGTTATAAAAACTAAATGAATCAGTATCAACCTTTTTAGGAAGGAACGTTTTCTCATCTTCTGACGAATTAAACATCTTCTCTATCATTATAAGCACAGGCGATTTTTCATCAGAATCGCCTTCACTATTCACCTTAGTATATGACAAAATCAATCTATCAGTTGGATTTGTCATCGCAAGATAGATATAGAACCTTTGATTAAGTGCCGTCTCTATAGTAGTCTGCGAAAGTTCCTTAACATTATTGGTAAATAATTCTCTTATGGCATCATCGATCAAGCTCACATCTAAATTTTTAGAAGGAACTGCACTTTGATTTAATCCTAAGAAAAACTCAATCTTAGGATTGTCAAATCTTGACCTCATAAGATCTCCAACTACAACTTGGTCAAGTGAAAATGGTATGCTCTTTAGAGCCTTATTGCTTAATCCCGCATCAAACATTCTTCTAAATTCTTCTACTGAAATGTTTGATGATAAATACTCTCCCTTATCATTTTCCTTATACTTTTCTAGATTGCACAGGTCATTTATAACATTTTCAACCACTTCTTTACTATATTTGAATATCGCACTTATACGACTATAATTTATATCGTTTAGCAACAAATCATCAATTTGTTTATCAAGAGCTTCATATTTTTCATTTAGTTCTGCATTTTTAATAAAATTATTTACTGCATTGATATAGCCTTTGATACTTTTATCATCTGACAAATCTTCATAAAGCATAATAAGTGGGTCTATATAAAGTTTTTTTATATTATAAATCTTTTCTTTTTTATCACTGGATATTTTAATCTTATCAAAACCTGTCTTGTATCTTTCATAACCTCTTATAGCGTGTTCTAAAACAAAATTGTCAAACTCATAAACTTCTCTATTTTTCTCGCTGATTCCAGAGTTTATATATCTCATTAAACTTTCATATGAAAAGTTATAATTCACCACATCAAGCGCTGAGCGTATAGCCTCTATATAAGGTGAATTTATTATTCTCTCTGAATCATCAATAAATAACGGAATATTGTACTTTTCAAATGTTTTATTAACAAAATTTCTATAACTCTCGATTTGTGGCACAATTATTCTTATATCATTATATTTGTAACCTTTATTTCTAACTAAATCAAAAATCTGTTGTACAGCATTTAGAACTTCTTCTCGTATGTTATCGGCAACATAATAATCAATGTTCTTAACTTCAATATTTTCTTTTTCATAATTTGTTCTATAGATATTTTTTTCGATAAAACTCAAATCTTTTTTATCATCGCCATACTTATAGACGGCATCCTTTATACTATCGTCGCATAGTATATCTTCAATTTTTTTTATATCAGCAGCTTTTGCTATGTCTTTTATAAACTTTTTGCTTAGATAAAAAAGATCTGTATCTTCAATTTCAGAGTCAACAATAAATGACTTGACCTCAACCGGATCTCTATAATCCATAGTCACATATACTTTAGATGCCGCGGATACTATCTTTTTAAAGATGCTTAATTGAATAGGCGTGAATCCTGTAAAACCATCAAAAGCAACTATAGCATTATCAAATATATCTACATCGCCTATCCTCTTATCAAGCAAATCATATTTATCTTCTTTTATAGAAAAATGCATATCTATAAGAACTTTTTTGAACTCATCAAAAATTAGTTTAAAATCATTTAACTTATCTCTATAGATATCACTTTTTTTATCACTAATTACTTTATCAATTTCTTCATCACTTACACTATAGGCATAAAACTCTGACACAACTTGTGTGAGTTTTCTTGCAAAGCCAACTCTATTTACCATTTTGTCACAGTATTTAAGTTTATTTGCCTTGGCGAGTTTCGATAATACAAGAGACAAAATCATAGTTTTCATATCATCATCTATGACATTTTCTTTTAACGGCTCTATATTTAGTATATCAAATACATTGTGTGCAATCCTGTCAAATGATACTACGTCTATATTTAGTATTCCTGAACCAAAGCCTTTCTCAATTGACTTCTTAATCATAGTTCTCTGTTTATCATTTGTATCTTGTTCCGGAACTATAAGTATAAGTTTTTTACTCAAATCTATTTTTGAATTATCTTTTTCATTTCTTGACATATCAAGAAAGCGATTGTAAATCCAATCGCTTTTTCCTGATCCATGACTACCAATTATAATTTTTACTTTGCCATCATTTGACATATGCGCTTCGGCCTCGCAAAGCTTCGCCCCTACTGTTATTTGATTATGTCTTGTAAACTTCTTGCTCTAATTTTTAGTTTTCTAAGAGCCTTATCTTCTATCTGTCTTATTCTCTCTCTTGTAACTTTTAATTCTTTACCAACTTCTTCAAGTGTCCTTGGGTGGTCATCATCTATTCCAAATCTTAAAATCAATACTTTTCTTTCTCTCTCTTTAAGTCCCGCAAGCAATCCCTGTATTTTTTCTTTAAGCATAACTCTCTCTGCATTTGTCTCTGGCGAAATGACATTTTGATCTGCTATAAAGTCTGCTACAATAGAATCATCTTCATCACCTACCGGTTTATCAAGTGATATTGGATCCATTGCTATCTGTATAACCTCCTCAACTTTTTCCTCAGTCATCTTCATCCCTTTTGCAAGTTGCTTTATAGATGGTTCATAACCAAGTTCAGCGGTTAGTCTTTTCTTTTCTTTATTTAATCTATTGATTGTCTCAACCATGTGTACCGGTATTCTTATAGTCTTACTCTGATCCGCAAGTGCCCTTGATACAGCCTGTCTTATCCACCAAGTAACATAGGTTGATAGTTTAAATCCCATCTTGTAATCAAATTTCTCTATGCCTCTTGTAAGTCCCAAGTTTCCCTCTTGAATCAAGTCAAGAAGAGAAAGACCGTGACCTATATATCTCTTTGCAATTGAAACAACAAGTCTCAAATTACATTTGATCAACACTTCTTGAGCAAGCTCTCCTCTCTTAACTATCTTAAGTTCATCTTTGGTTAGTTTAATTGCCCTTGCAGGGTCTATAGGAAGTTGCTCATCAAGTTTCTTCTTTCTAAGTAAAACTTGTGCTTCTTGTTTCTCTTTTGCAAGTCTCTTTTCTCTTTCTATAGTAAGAAGTTGATACTGGCCTATTTCTTTTAAATACATTCTCACAGGGTCATCAAGACTTACCCCCTCAAATATATCATCCTGACCTGTGACTACATCCTCTGTTTCATCAAACTCGTCTACAGCTATAACGTCTTCATCTTTTGGCTCTTCAGGATCTTTGTCATCATCATCTTCTTCTATAAATACATCTTCATCTTCTTTAAGTTTTTTAACTAAATCTTTTTCTTTACCTTTGAAATTGAATGCTATTGGGGCATCATTTGACAACTCATCGTCTTCATCAACTCCATTAGCACTCGTTTGTTCTTTCTTATCTTTCTTTTTCTCAAGCGCATTACTTTGCTTGATTGACTTTTTATCAACTTTAACACTCTTTTTACTTGAAGTCTTTGTAGTCTTAGAAGGTTTTGCAGGCTTTGTAGTTTTAACTGACTTAGAAGCTTTTATAGCCTTAGAAGGTTTTACTGCCTTAGAGGGTTTACCTACTGATTTCTTAACATTTTTATTTACTGCCTTTGCTGCTTTATTAACTACTTTCTTAACTTTACTATTATTAAGTTTCGCCATATTATCTCCTATTTTACTTTCAATTCTTTATATATTTCTCTCTTATCTACATTTCTGTCTGATGCAACTTTCTTCATTGCATCTTTATCGCTTAGTCCTTCATCAATATACTTTTGATAATGTTCCTCCACACTTATAGATAACCATTTTTCAATCTCACTATTTTTGAGTTGGTTCTTATCAACCCCACTTACTGTAAGTGCAAACTCACCTTTTATATCTCTACTTTCAAAGACATTATATATTTCTTTTATAGTTCCTCTTACAGTTTCCTCATGAACTTTAGTCATCTCTCGCGACAAAGAAGCTTTTCTTTCTTCACCAAATACTTCGATTAACTGTTTTAAATCTTTTAGTATATCATGTGGCGAAATGTAAAACACCATGGTTCTTGTCTCGGACTTCAAACCTTCTAATTGTTCTTTTCTCTTTTTGTTGTCATCTTTTAAGAATCCAACAAATACGAAACTATCTGAATCGAGTCCACTAAGAACTAGTGCATTTATAACTGCTGAGCAACCAGGGACTGCAGTGATCGCTATATTTTCTTCTATGGCAAACTTCACAAGAACGTTGCCCGGATCAGATACTATTGGCGTCCCTGCATCAGTCACTATCGCTACATCTGCACCTTTTTTTATCATGTCTATGATGTTACTTGCTTTGTCGTATTTATTATGTTCATGATATGAAGTAATTTTAGTATCAATATCAAAATGATTTAACAACTCTCTCGTTCTTCTTGTATCTTCCGCCGCAACTAAATCTACAGATTTAAGTACTTCTACTGCACGAAATGTCATATCTTGCAAGTTCCCTATCGGAGTTGAAACTATATACAATTTTCCAACCTTGTTTTCCACTAGATGTTTCTTAAAACTCTAACTACAATTGGGCATACTATCGCACATATTATTGCCTCTGGTATACCATTTGTGACTACTGTCATACCGAGTACAGTCAATATATTTTGTCCAACTATTGTAGTATACTCTCTACCAAAAATTATAAATATAAGTAGGAGCACCAACAATGTATTAGTCATACTACCTGCTATGGATGAAAGCACATCAGCTTGCAAACTATTTTCATTGTTACTTGTCAACGAAAACATATCTGACACTAAGACAGGAGTAAGACCTGCGAGTATTCTCGGTGCAAAGCATATCACTAAACTTCCTACATTGCCCTTGTACATAGCCGCTTCTGAAAATGGAGTGAATAAAAATGCTGTAGGAAATGCTGGCATAATAAATGTCCAATATATAAAACTATATAATCCGAAAACTCCTCCCACAATCATGCCAACTTGTTTTCCAAAAGTTAGTGCTGCGATTATCACAGGCACCATTGACAAAGTTGCTGCTATCGGTCCTAATGGTATAGTCCCTAGAGGCGTAAAACAAAATATAGTTTCAATCGCAATAATAAAACAAATTTTGAGTGTTGTTTTTAATTCCATAAACTTAACCTACATTCATGATACTTTGTCCAATGAATTCTCTTATTATAGAATGCCTTGGTATAGCATCTACACCTGCACCCAAGAAGTAATTCAATATCTTAATAAGTCGTCTTGCAACTCCGCCCACCTCTTCATCTTCAGACAAATCAAATAAGTAAGCTAAAACTTTATTTTTCAAAACGCTGAACTCATATATGAGAGCTGAGTTAAAATAGATATCTGCATTTTCTTGAAATGGGAAAATGGCTATCTCTTCTCCTCTTCTCACACTTGGCCATCTCTTCATAGTATCCTTCGCACTCACACCTCTTGTACGCACATCCCTAACTATTCTTCTTATAAGCCTCAAATCTGAAGTTGCTATTCTGTTTGCATTGTCGATACTTACTTCAGTAAGAGCTGATATATATATCTTAAATACATCTTCAGGATCAAACATAGGTATAAGCTTAGGATTTAAGCAATGTATACCTTCTAGTATGATTATTTCATTGTCTTTAATCTGTAGGGTGTTACCGTGAAACTCTTTTATACCAACTTGGAAATTAAAAGTTGGCATTTGCACTTCTTTTCCATCCAACAAGTCAGCAATCGTCTTATTTAAAAGTTCTATATCAACTGCATCAATGCTTTCAAAATCATATTCGCCCTTTTCATCTTTTGGTGTGTCTTTTCTCTCTTTAAAAAAATTGTCGCTTGCTATAGGATGTGGTATCACATCTAGGGCATGTAAATGATACATAAGCCTGTGAGAAAATGATGTCTTGCCACTACTTGAAGGACCTGCAATAAACACTATTCGTTTTCCAGACGCTTTAACCGCTTCGGCTATGTCTCCAATCTGCTTATCTTGATACGACTCAGTCATAACCACTAAATCATCAAAATGATTTCTAGCAATTTCTCTATTAAGTTTGCCAATGGTATTTATGTTGAGTTTTTTAGCCCAATCCGTAGAGGTATTTAAAGTACTAAAAGTCTTTTCACCTATCTCTCTTACAACTACATCCTTTTCATCATCTGTATCAGAGACTACAAGAAATACTCCTTTATAATATTGTACGAACTCAACATACTTTACAAAACTTGTATCATATAAAACTTCGCCATTAATATATCTCGCATAATCTCCTATAAATCTCAGATTAACCTTAGGTCTATAACTGTAAGTAAAAAGAAGTTTCACATCTTCTATCTCTTCTTTGTCAATTATGTCAAGAGCTTCCTTTTTTGTAAATGTTTCTTTTTTTATGACAATAGCCTGATTAGACAGTTCTGCAAATTTTTCTTTTATATGTTCTATGTCTCTACCAGTTATATCTTTACCATCAATTTCAAAATAATATGCATTCTTAATTCTAAATTTGAGTCCTGCCTTTGCATCAGATCCAAAAATATCTCTCATAACTTTTAGAAGCATAAATGTAGCAGTTCTCATGTAGGCATTCTTTACAACTTCATTATCATAATACAAGAACTCAATGTTTTCACCATCTTTTGCATGCCTTCTAATTTCTTTTACTACGCCATTTGACTTCAAAAGGAAAGGCATCTTCTCTCCACCAAGATTATGCCTTTTTATTAGGTCGTAGTAAGTTATTCTTTCATTAAACTCAATTATATTATTATTTATATTTATTTGTGCCATCTTTGTTTTCTTTGATCAGCAATCTTATAGCTTCTACTGCAACTTTAATTGCTTTGTCAGTATCATGTGATACCGGGTTTGCAAGGCCTCTTTTTTCTCTTTCTTGGTTAGCTACTACATGAAGGACTGTGCCAACCTTTACCCCCAATGCACTTCCCACTACAAAGAGTGCTGCCGACTCCATCTCAGATGCCTTACATCCAAGTTTACACCAAGCCTCCCACTTATTTATAAGTTCATATGAAACTGGTGATTTTTCAGGACTATGTTGACCATAAAAACTATCCTTGCACTCAACAACACCTGTGTGATATTCATAGTTTAATTTCTTTGATGCATCGACCAATGCATTTGTAATACTAAAGTCTGATACAGCAGGCCACTCTATCGGAGCGTATTCTTTTGATGTTCCTTCCATTCTTATGGCACCAGTTGCTATTACAACATCATCTGACTTTACGTCTATGTCCATGCCTCCGCAAGTACCAACTCTTATAAAATATTTTGCACCTACTTTAGTAAGTTCTTCCATAGCAATGGCAGCGCTTGGTCCACCTATTCCTGTAGAACAAACTGATACTTTTACGCCATCCAGTGTTCCAGTGTAAGTCATATACTCTCTATTATCTGCCACAAACTTTGCATCATCAAAGTACTTGGCAATCTTTTCGCATCTCTTTGGATCGCCTGGTACTATGACATATTCTCCTACATCACCAGGGTTTAATTTTATATGGTACTGTTCCCCTGCATCTGAATAAATGTTACATGTCGCCATAGTCTACTCCTCTTCTTCGTTAGTCTGTACCTTATATTCCTTTGCCTCATATGTAATATTTTCAGGATTTACTTCAAAGCTATCTTCTTCATTTTCAAAACTATCTTCCATCTCAGTAGAAATAGTTGTGTTTTGATATTTCTTCATACCTGTTCCTGTTGGTATAGTACGTCCTATGATAACATTTTCTTTAAGTCCTTCGAGTTTATCAATCTTTCCGTTGATTGATGCTTCAGTGAGCACCCTTGTAGTCTCTTGGAATGATGCTGCTGATAAGAATGACTCAGTAGTAAGAGAAGCTTTGGTGATACCCTTAAGTTCTTCTTTACCCTTTGCCTCTCTCTTTCCTTCTGCACGAAGTCTCTCGTTCTCTTCCTCAAACTCAACAATATCAACTGCAGTGTCAGGTAAGAATTTACTATCGCCTGCATCAAGGATAAGCATCTTTCTAAGCATTTGACGAACTATCATCTCTATGTGCTTATCATTTATTTCAACACCTTGCAATCTATAAACCTTTTGAACTTCTTTCAATAAGTAGTCTTGAACTTTTCTCACACCTTGAATATTTAAAATGTCGTGTGGGTCTATAGAACCTTCAGTAAGTGGATCACCTGCATTTACCATATCACCATCTTTAACTTTGAGTAAAGATCCAAATGGTATAAGATATGGTTTAGCATTTAATGATAACTTATCTGGTCCAAGAATTTGAATTTCTCTCTTATTTCCATCCTCAGTAAGTTTTACTTTTCCTGAGAACTCTGTAACTATTGCCATACCTTTTGGTTTTCTTGCTTCAAACAACTCTTCTACACGAGGTAGACCTTGAGTTATATCTCCACCGGCTACACCACCAGTGTGGAAAGTTCTCATAGTAAGCTGAGTACCCGGCTCACCGATTGACTGTGCTGCTATAAC
This sequence comes from Lachnospiraceae bacterium, assembly GCA_017449075.1. Lineage (GTDB taxonomy): Bacteria > Bacillota > Clostridia > Lachnospirales > Lachnospiraceae > UBA3633. The sequence goes on along the minus strand of JAFSKG010000003.1, from coordinate 14,515 downwards.
ACCTACCGCTTCTCCTATACCTACAAGTTTTCCTGTAGCCATGTTTGCACCATAACAGTGTGAACAGATACCATTCTTTGACTTACAAGATAATACAGTTCTAATCTTTATAGAATCTCTATTTGATTTGTTTAATTCAGCTATAATCTTGTCAGCAGTTACCTTGTTGATTAATTGATTTGCTTCTATAATTGTCTCACCAGTTACACTATCTATGATAGTCTCTGCAACTACTCTGCCAGTAATTCTCTCTTTGAGCGACTCAATCTTTTCTGGTCCTTCTTCAAACTTAGATACTTCCATATATGGAATCTCTTGACCTTCATGACAACAATCATCTTCTTTAATGATCAAGTCATGTGCTATATCTACAAGACGACGAGTCAAGTATCCTGAGTCAGCAGTTCTAAGAGCAGTATCTGAAAGTCCTTTTCTTGCACCGTGTGCAGAAATGAAATACTCAAGAACGTCCAGACCTTCACGGAAGTTTGACTTGATAGGAAGTTCGATAGTCTTACCAGTAGTATTTGCCATAAGTCCTCTCATCGCAGATAACTGTTTTATCTGTGCACGGCTACCTCTGGCTCCTGAGTCTGCCATCATGTATATGTTGTTAAATACTGAAAGTCCTACGAAGAGTTCTTCTTCAAGCAACTTCTTATCTGTCTTCTCCCAAGTACTAATAGTCTCATGATATCTTTCATCTTCAGTAAGAAGACCTCTACGATAATTCTTTCTTATTGCCTCTACTGCATCTTCTGCTTCTGAAAGAAGTCTCTCTCTACTATCTGGAACCTTTATGTCATCTATTGATACAGTCATCGCTGCCTTAGTACTATACTTATATCCAAGTTCTTTTATGTCATCAAGTACAAGGGCAATTTTCTCAGGTCCATGAATATCCATAATTCTTTCAAGTAAACTCTTTAATTCTTTTTTCTTTACTAAGCCATTGATCTCAAGTAAGAATTCATTTTCAGGTTTGCTTCTATCTACAAATCCTAAGTCTTGTGGAATTATTTCATTTAAAATGAGACGACCTATAGTTGTTTCTAAAATTCCTTTTACGATATTTCCGTTCTCATCTTTTCTACCAATCTTAGAATCTACTCTTACTTTAATTTTTTCTTGAAGTGTGATTGCTTTATTTTCATAAGCGAAAAGTGCCTCGTCATATGATTTAAACATACGAACGATGCCAGTCTCATTTTGTCTTTCTTGAGTAAGATAATATATACCAAGAACCATGTCTTGTGAAGGAACTGCAACCACACCACCATCTGATGGCTTAAGCAAGTTATTCGTTGAAAGCATCAAGAATCTACTTTCAGCTTGAGCTTCAAGTGAAAGTGGTATATGTATAGCCATCTGGTCACCATCGAAGTCAGCGTTGAATGCTGTACATACGAGTGGGTGAAGTTTTATAGCCTTACCTTCTACAAGTATTGGTTCAAATGCTTGTATACCAAGTCTATGAAGTGTCGGAGCACGGTTAAGTAAAACTGGGTGATCCTTTATAACATCTGCCAAGATATCAAATACTATGTTTTCTTGTTTTGCAACTTTCTCCTTGGCATTATTCATAGAGGTTACAAGACCTCTCTTTTCAAGTTCTCTAAATACAAATGGCTTAAACAACTCTATTGCCATTTCTTTTGGAAGACCGCATTGATAAATCTTAAGTTCAGGTCCTACTACGATAACTGAACGACCTGAGAAGTCAACTCTCTTTCCAAGTAAGTTCTGTCTAAATCTTCCTTGCTTACCTTTAAGCATATCAGAAAGAGATTTAAGTGCTTTACTTCCTGGACCAGTTACTGCACGGCCACGACGACCATTATCAATAAGTGCGTCAACTGCCTCTTGGAGCATTCTCTTTTCATTTCTAACTATGATTTCTGGTGTGCCAAGTTCAAGAAGTTTTGCAAGACGATTGTTTCTATTGATAATTCTTCTATATAAATCATTTAAATCTGATGTCGCAAATCTACCACCATCAAGTTGAACCATAGGACGAAGGTCTGGTGGAAGTACTGGAAGAACTGTAAGTATCATCCACTCTGGACGATTGCCTGATTTGATAAATGCTTCTACAACTTCAAGTCTCTTAACTATCTTTGCTCTTTTTTGTTGCTTTGCATCTACTAACTCTTCTTTCAATTCTTTTTCAAGTTTTTGTAAATCTACATTGCAGAGTAATTCTCTTATAGCTTCAGCACCCATTCCTACTCTAAATGCTTCTTCACCGTATTCATCTATTGCTTGGTTATACTCTCTCTCTGTGAGTACATCTAATTTATGGAAATTAGTTGCACCTGGATCAAGTACTACGTAAGCAGCAAAATATAAAACCTTTTCAAGATTCCTTTGGCTCATATTGAGTATGAGACCAATTCTTGAAGGTATACCTTTAAAATACCAAATATGAGATACTGGTGCTGCAAGAGTGATGTGACCTATACGACTTCTACGAACACTACTTTTTGTAACTTCAACACCACACTTATCACAGATTACGCCTTTATATCTTATCTTCTTATACTTACCACAGTGACATTCCCAGTCTTTAGTAGGTCCAAAGATTCTCTCACAATATAAACCATCTTTCTCTGGTTTCAAAGTTCTGTAGTTTATAGTTTCTGGTTTCTTAACTTCACCATGTGACTCTCTAAGTATCTTATCAGGAGAACAAATACCAATTCGAATTGCTTCAAATTCCAATGGCTTGTAATTTTCTTCTCTACTCATTGTCGTTTCCTCCTTCATCATCAACATTTACGATTTGATTGCCACTAACTTTTTGGATTAAAAATCCTTGATTTTTATAGTCGCTCTCATTCGCATATCTCTTTTCTGATCCTTCCATGAACTTCCTCATCTCTTCTCTTGGATCATAGAGATTTTCAATCATAGGAACTTCATTTCCATTTCCATCAAGCACTGTCAAGTCGAGACATAGAGCTTGAAGTTCTTTTAAGAGAACTTTGAAGCTTTCTGGAATAGTTGGCTTCTGCATGTTTTGGCCCTTCATAATATTTTCGTAACTCTTTACACGACCTACCATATCGTCAGACTTGATAGTCAATATTTCTTGTAATGTATATGCAGCACCATATGCCTCAAGTGCCCAAACTTCCATTTCTCCAAATCTCTGTCCACCGAACTGTGCTTTACCTCCGAGTGGTTGTTGAGTTACAAGAGAATATGGTCCTATAGATCTTGCGTGAATCTTATCGTCAACTAAGTGGTGGAGTTTTAAGTAATGCATGAATCCTATAGTTGTAGGTGAATCGAAGTACTCACCTGTTCTTCCATCACGAAGCAACACTTTTCCATCTTTCTTTATTGGCACACCTTTCCACTCATTTCTATTGTCAAGATGTTGTCCAAGATATTTTATAACTTCTGGAGATAAGATGTTTTCATATTTCTTTTTGAAATCATCCCACTCTGCATTTGCATAATCATTTGCAATCTCTAATGCATCTTGTATATCTTTTTCATTTGCCCCTTCAAATGTAGGTGTGCAAATGTCTATACCTAAAACTTTTGATGCAAGACTTAGGTGAGTTTCAAGTATCTGTCCTATGTTCATACGAGAAGGAACGCCAAGTGGGTTTAAAACTATATCAAGTGGGCGTCCATTTGGTAAGTATGGCATATCCTCAACTGGAAGTACTCTTGATACTACACCCTTATTTCCGTGACGACCAGCCATCTTATCACCAACTGAAATCTTTCTCTTTTGAGCAACATATACTCTTACCTTTGTAGATACACCGGCTGGAACTGCATCGCCTGCCTTTCTTGTAAACACACGGGTCGCAATAACTGTACCATAGGCACCGTGTGGCATCTTAAGAGATGTATCTCTAAAGTCTTTTGCTTTCTCTTTAAATATCGCACGAAGGAGTTTCTCTTCTGCAGTAAGATCTTGTTCTCCCTTTGGAGTAAGCTTACCAACTAAGATATCTCCTGTTCTAACTTCAGCACCGATACGAATGATACCATCTGAATTTAAATTGCTAAGTGTTTCAGGTGAGATATTTGGTATATCATTTGTAATTTCTTCTGGTCCAAGTTTTGTGTCTCTTGCTTCAATCTCATACTCTTCTATATGAATAGATGTGTATACATCTTCTTTTACAAGTCTTTCGCTTATAAGAACTGCGTCCTCGTAGTTATAACCTTCCCAAGTCATGAATCCAATAAGTGGATTCTTACCAAGTGCAAGTTCTCCTTTATTGGTTGATGGACCATCTGCAATGATTTCTCCAACCTTTACTCTTTGTCCAACATCTACTATTGGTTTTTGATTATATGAGTTAGATTGGTTAGAACGAGAGAATTTGAGAAGTTGATACTCTCTCTTTTCACCATTATCAGCTTTGACTCTTATAGTCTTAGCATCTACATAAGTTACTTCGCCATCTACATCAGCATGTACGCACACACCTGAGTCATATGCAGCCTTTACTTCCATACCTGTGCCAACTGCTGCAGACTCAGTAACCATAAGTGGCACTGCTTGACGCTGCATGTTTGAACCCATGAGGGCACGGTTGGCGTCATCATTTTGAAGGAATGGTATCATGTTAGTTGCAACTGAGAATACCATACGAGGTGATACGTCCATGTAATCTATATCTTGCTTTCTATATAAAGAAGTTTCTTCTCTATAACGACCAGATACGTTTGCATTTTTGAAATGTCTATCCTCATCAAGTGGCTCATTAGCTTGAGCTACATGATAATTATCTTCTTCATCAGCAGTCATATATACTATGTCTTCTGGTTTGTCTCCAAGTACTCTTGGATTATTTGGATCTGTTTCCTTGTCAACCTTTATATATGGTGCTTCAATGAATCCATACTTATTTATTCTTGCATAAGTTGCAAGTGAGTTTATAAGACCGATATTTGGTCCTTCAGGAGTCTCGATAGGACACACACGACCATAGTGAGTATAGTGAACGTCTCTAACTTCAAATCCTGCTCTCTCTCTACTTATACCACCAGGTCCAAGAGCTGAAAGTCTTCTCTTATGAGTTAATTCTGAAAGAGGGTTGTTTTGATCCATGAACTGTGAAAGTTGTGATGAACCAAAGAACTCTTTTATAACTGCAGATACTGGTTTAGTATTTATAAGCGCAGGTATGTTCATCTCATCTACTTGGAGAGCAACCATCTTCTCTTTTACAACTCTCTCAAGTCTTGAAAGACCCATACGGTATTGATTTTGTAAAAGTTCACCAACAGCTCTTATTCTTCTATTACCAAGATGATCTATATCATCAGTATTTCCTACACCTTTTGAAAGATGACAGAAATAGTTGATAGATGCAAGTATGTCATCCTTTGTGACATGCTTTGGCACAAGTTCAAGTGCTCTCTCAGCAATAGTTTCAAGAAGGGCATCCTTACCTTCTTTATTCTTTCTATTTTCGTCTAAAATATTTTTAAGGACAGGATAGTAAACTAATTCTGATATACCCATCTCATCCCACTCTTGAGCTTTGACACCTTTTACATAAGAGTTGATGTCTACCATCATTGAAGATAAAATCTTTTGTGGTTCCTCTTCACCTTCAATCTTTATATAGACATGAGGAATAGCAGCATTTTGAATATCAATTGCTGTCTTCTCATCTATCTTTGTTCCTTTTCTAGCAAGAACTTCGCCAGTGTTCTCATCTATAACATCTTTTGCTAATACTTGATTATTTAATCTATATCTAAAATGGAGTTTTTTGTTGTACTTATATCTTCCTGCGCGACCTAAATCATATCTCTTTGCATCAAAGAGAGAATTTCTAAATAAAGATTCACAGGCATCAACAGATAACTGTTCACCTGGTCTAATCTTTTTATAGAGTTCTATAATTCCTCTATCATGATTTCTTTCATCCTCTGGTTCTTTTTCCATAGATGCTTTAAGATACTTCTCTTCGCCAAAGAGTTCAAAGATATCACTATCAGTAGAAAGTCCAAGTGCGCGAAGGAAAACTGTGATAGGAACTTTTCTTGTTCTATCAACTCTCGCCCACATAACATCATTTGCATCTGAATCATACTCAATCCATGCACCACGATTAGGAATCAAAGTTGATGAATAGAGTTTATTACCTATCTTATCACGAGTCATCTCATAATAAATTCCAGGTGATCTTACCATCTGTGATACGACAACTCTTTCTGCTCCGTTGATGATAAATGATCCATTTGGAGTCATACATGGAAGATCACTCATATAAGTCTCATACTCTACAACTTCATTCTTTTCTTTTTTAGTAAGACGGAAACGAACATGCAAAGGGAAAGAGAATGTAGCATTTCTCTGTTTACATTCCTCTCTATCGTACTTTTGATCTTCTGTCTTTAATCTCGCACTCACGAAATCAAGTCTTATCTTTCCAGTCGGATCTTCGATAGGAAAGATATCTTTAAATACTTCAATAATACCTCTTGTAATGAACCACGCATAAGATTGTTGCTGAATGTCGATAAGGTTTGGCATGTCCTTAATCTCTTCTCTTTGCGAAAAGCTCATTCTTAGGTTTTTTCCAGATTTGACTGGATGCATCTTGCTTGCCTTCATTAATTAAAAACCTCCATTTTATTGTAAAATAATTGTATAAGAAATTTTTGCACAAAAAAACTAGTCCCCACAGGGGTCACGTATTATGCATTTTACCACTAAAAATTACAAAAATCAAGCATTTTGTTAGCATATTGTTAGTATTTTTATTGCTATTTAGGGCTTAAAAAGATATAATTTTGCTACTATAAGATATGGAGATAAGTGATGTTTTTAATTAGCGTATGGCAGGTTGTTTTGATAGTTCTTGGCGTTATTGCAGTAGTTTTGGTAATACTTTACTTCTTAGGCTCAAAACTCCAGACCAAACAAGCAAATGCCGACAAAGCAATGCAACAAATGTCGATGGTTGTATCTCTACTTGTTATAGATAAGCAAAAGCTTCGTGTTAAAGACTCTGGGCTTATGAAACAGGTTCAGGATGCAATTCCAGCATACATAAGATGGAGAAAATTCCCTATAGTTAAGGCTAGAGTTATCAAGGCCAATATAGCAGGTGGGGCACAGGTTATGAGTTTTATCTGTGATCCAAAGGTTTTCAAGATAATGCCTGTAAAAACTGAAGTAAAAGTTACTATAGCAGGTATCTACATCACAAAACTTCATTCAGCTAAGGGTGTAGATCTTTCAAAACTCAAATAAATATGTACTGTTTCTTTACCTTTACATAAATAAAAAAGAGGTCCTACCAGCCTCTTTTTTTTCTGCCTATTTATATAGATTCTTCTATTCATATAAACTCTTAGTGATAAATTCCACCTTCAATGACTTTTTTATCTGCTCAAGTTCTTTCTTTATCAATTTATTTCTCATGTCTGCCACATTTGAAAAATCAAATTGCGTACTCTCGTCGCTATAGACATAAGGATTATGTACATCATAGCCATCCATTCCCGCCACCCTCACACTACTTATACCAAGTTTAATTAAAAGTTTAAATACCATAAGCGCAGCATTGTCAATTATATCTTTACTCTCAAGTGCAAGACTAAAGAAATTTATCACATAATCTTTATTTTTTGCCTCTCTCATATTTGAGGTTAAGATAACTTTAGTCTTAATGTCATTTCCAATTTTGTCATCTAGTTTGTTATATCGTCTCATGTTGCTGCTAAATATATAGTCTGTCTTAAAATCATTATTATAGAAGTTTAATGATATACTGATAGTGTCATTCTTAGATAATTCTGCGTTTATCTTATCTTTATATTCGTTGATACTTCTACCAGGTGCGAGCACAAGAACATTTTTACCCTTAAACTCATCAGCAAGTCTCCTAATGTCTTCTGCATCATCCTTAAATACATTCATATATTCTATATAATAGTTTTCAGCAATTTCTTTTTTATATTTTTGTCTATCTTCTTCTTTTATATTTTTCAAAATTTCATATAGAGACTTTTCAGTTAATGTATTTTTTTCTGCAAGATAAATGGCATAGTTTGGGTGCACATTTAGAGTTCCTGATATATAAAGCGGAAGTGAATATCCCCAGAAATTCTTTTTATAAGTCTCCTGCAAATACTCATCCATGGTTTCAAGCACTGGTACTATATGATAGTCCTTTCCAAAATTTGTATTTAGATATTCTGCAAATAACTCAAGATTTAAGTTTCCAGCCCCTCTTCCCATACCGAAAACTGAAGCATCTATAAGTATCTCCCTATCAAGTTTTAAGTTTACAAAACTAACTGCATTTTGATATGCCTGCTGTAAATTATTATGCGCATGATACGATAAAACTATGTCCTTATCAAGGTACTCATCCGCAAGTTTTATATAATGTAAAAACTCATCATTTTTCATAGAGCCAAATGTATCAACAATCGTAATCGTGTATGGCTTTATCTCATTAAATGTCTTAATGCCATCTATAAACTCATCATCAGTATAAAAGTTAGTGCTTACAAAGTTTGCTGCGACAAGATAATCAAGTGCCATAAACTTTTTTACTGCGTCTATGCCATCACTGATCCTATCTTTTTTAAATATTACTCTTATACCATCTATGCCCTTACCATCATTTTTTGGAAAGCTATTTATATCTATAGGATTACTTACATCGTACATTACAAAATATTTCACATTTTTATTTTTGTTTTTTAAAATGCCATCAAGAGAAGCCTTGTCAGGGAAAAGCGACCTATTTTCATCATAAGTAACGGGTCTTAAAAATCCGACTTCAACACACTCTACATTGGCAAGGGCCATGTTGTTTAATAATCCAGCAATTGCATCTTTGCCAAATGCCCAGTCATTTACATATCCACCATCACGAAGTGTGCAGTCGAGTACGTTTATTTTTCCCATATATCTCCTTTCTATAGTATGTTTTGCTTTAATTCTTCTTCTGACAGGAACGGCTCCATGTCGTAAAGTGGTGGGCTCACAAGAGTTCCATCTGGAAGCTTTTTCGCGCTACTCTTTGGTTCCCACACTTGTTCTTTATCTGTAAATATCTCTACAAATAATGCACCTTGTTCTTTTATAGCATCGTCGACAACTTTCTTCATATCATTATCATTATGTGCGCTTATATATTTTATACCAAAAGCTGTTGCAATCTTTTCAAAACTTGGAAATGACAAGTCATTTGATTCTTCACCTATTCCTACTCTAGTATGATCTTTAAATAAATTATTTTGTGTAATTCTTATAGAATGATAACCTTCATTATTTATCAAAAACAATTTTATAGGCAATTTATTTGTAACTATAGTTTGAAGTTCTTGCAGGTTCATCATTATACTGCCGTCACCTTCAAGGCAATATGTTTCTTTTTTGCCATTTGATATGCAAGCACCAATAGCCGCAGGTAGACCATAGCCCATAGATGCCGTGGCTGAGTTATTATGGAATCTTGTTCCTTTTTTGATAAAGAAACTTTGACTTCCAGCGACACAACATGCACCATTTGATACAGCAGTAAGGCTTCCATCGGGAAGCGATCTACTCAGATAATCAATAAATGCGTAGACATTTACAAAATCTTTTTTCTTATTATATTTGTCAGAACCTACAACTTTATATTTTTCTTTCCAGTTATTGCAGATAGTTATCCAGTCAGGCTCGTGCTCGCCCCTACAATCCGGGCGGATGATATCCGCCCCTACGGGATTTGAGTCCGCCCTTATGGATAGCGCTTCTAAGAAAAGTTTTGCATCAGAGTGAATTGCTATGTCTACGTGGATTGTGTGCTTCTTAAACTCTTCCTTATCTATGTCAACCATTATAACCTTTGCATTCTTTGCCCACTCTTTATAGTTATATCCAACCTGTCTTATACTAAGTCGCGTTCCAATCGCAAGAATCACATCTGCATTTTCAACTGCAAAATTTCCTGCCCTATCACCCATGTTTCCGCCACGACCCACATATAATTTGTTTTCAGTTTCTATTAAGTCTATAGCATTCCAATAAGTGACAACTGGTACGCCTAGTTTTTCTATCACTCTCTTAAATACATCATAACCGCCGCTAAGTCTTATACCATAGCCAGCATAAATTATAGGTCTCTTTGCTTTTTTTAATAACTCTAGAACTTCGTTTATTTTCTTATCATCAAAATCACAAGGTTCATTTTTTGTAATGTCATCTTTATTTTCTTTTGTTCCGATATATGATTTTAAACTATCTATCTCAATTGTTGCTGCTTGAAAATCAACCGGTATGTCAATCCATACAGGGCCCATCCTTCCATGTGTAGAAAGATAAAGTGCTCTCTCAAGATGATATTTTATCTCATTAGGATTATCTATCATCACAGCATACTTAGTCATAGTCTTTACTGTATCTACTATATTAAACTCTTGGTCACCAAGCGAACGAAGTGATGCACCATCATTTTTTTTCGCATATGCGATTGTTGTGTCATATCTAACCTGTCCACTTATAACTATCATAGGGAGCGAGTCAAGATACGCAGATGCCACACCATTAAGTGCATTTATACCGCCAGGTCCTGTAGTTACATTTACAAGCGCCGGCTCACCATTAAGTCTTGCATAAGCTTCTGCTGCTATGCTGCATGCCTGTTCATGATGGCAATACAAAATATTTAATCCATCTTTATGTCCAAATGAATCATTCAAATGCATTGCTCCACCACCAACAACTGTAAAGCCATTGCTTATATTATTTTTCACAAGAAAATCTGCAACAAAGTCAGATAACTTCATTTTCATAATCAAAATTATAACACATTTTTATGCATACTAAAATACTATTTTTAACTTAATCTAACAAAAAAATAATGGGTTTAGCCCCATTATTTTTATAATTATCTAACTACTGCTACTACTTGCCCTTTTGTCTTGCTAATTGGGTTCTTTTTAACTCTCTTAACAGCTTTTTTAATTTTTCTTTTAATAATTGCTTTTACTACTGCTCTTTTCTTCTTTGCAACTGCTTTCTTTACTGCTTTTTTCTTCTTTGCAACTGCTTTCTTTACTGCCTTTTTCTTCTTTGCAACAGCCTTCTTTACTGCTTTTTTCTTCTTGGCAACAGCCTTTTTTACTGCTTTTTTCTTTGCTGCTACTTTCTTAGCAACTTTCTTCTTAGATACAACCATATTTTCCTCCGAAATTATTTTATGGTTTTATTATAGAATATAAGTTTAGATAAATCAATAGTTTTCACAAAATCGAATGGTAAATCAACTTTTTATCTTTCAATTTCTATTGAAGCTTCCTTGAATGTAACTTTTGTACCACTTTGGTGTTTGCTAGGAACTATTTTTAACCAATATGTGGTCTCTGTATTATTATCCTTGTTAATTTTAATTTCTAACTCGCCTTCTGTAACATTATTTTTATAATACAAACTATCTGGTTGCTTTGTTGAAGTAGGGGATACTGTTCCCCACTTACTACCTTTAATTTCTACTATATAAGTCACATCGGACAAGTCCGTTGCTGTGCCACTAGGTGAACAATCCACAGATTCCAAATCCAACTTTATAGTCACTTTTCCTTTATCAGAAGTTTTACAGATAGGAAGCCCATCACACCTAGTTATAGGTTCATTCATTCTATCTGACAAATCTTCATTAATAAAATCTTTATATTTAACAGTATAAACTTTTTGTACTCTATATTTAAGTGTTGTTGACAAATTATCACTAACCACTGTGGCAGCAGCATCAGGAGCATACTTAAATGTAGTAACGTCTCCATCATCCCATGTTGCTGAATAATATGTAGTATCATCATCATACGAATCTCTATTTGAATATATTACGCCATATGTATTAGAATCTAATAATGTCGGTGTAGCATAACCGATTAAATACTTAAATGGAGGATGATTCATTTTTGCATCATACTCATTTGACGTATGAGACTTTACTATAATTGGTTTATCACCTGAATAAAAATCTGTCCATTCACTAGAGCTATCCAATTCTGTTTTAGGCTCTGTTACATCACTAGTCCATTCGAGTGATGTTTTAGTATTCACAGGTTCCACATTAGCTATATTACGGGCTACCACAGCACTTACTACTCCCATCCAATGTTCTATTTTTAATCTATATCCATAATATGGGTAATAATATTTTACACCACCATAAGTTTTTTCTTCAAGCATAACTTTATAATCCGTCTCACCATTATCTTTTGTTCTCCATGTCAGTCTTGTATTGTCGGGGTTACTCGCTTTTATTGATGCCCTAATCATTCCTTGTTTAAGATCTTTCTGAGTACCAGACAATCTTGAATAGGCAGCTACCAGCCACATGGCACCATTAAATCTAAATGTAGTACCAGTTGTTAATGCACTAGCATTATTACATCTGCTAAAAATTCTTAAGTTATCCTTTAAATCATTAATATTAGAATGGAGGTCATATTTTGTAGTTATGATAAGTCCAGTCAGATAATTAGAAATAGCTTCATCTATTTTAGCATCTATGCTTGTATTATATTGATCAATTTGAGATTGGAAACTATTTTTTAAACTGTCAAACTCAGCTTTAGTTATAAAAGCACTTCCATCATTATCAGATACCGTTGCTGCACACACATTGATGCTCAATGTAAAAATAATAAATAGTGATATTAACTTTTTCAATATTCTTATACTCTTTCCCATAAGATTTCCCCACTACAATATACAGTTATTTTACCTCTATATATGACTCTTTAACTTCAACTTGACACCCTGTACAATCTAGACTTGGAACTATTTTTAACCAATAAGTTGTTTCTTTTTTGTCAGTCTTTTCAATAAGTATATCAAGAGTGCCTTCAGTCACGTCATTTTTATAATATACACTATCTGTTCTTTTCGTTGTAGTTGGTTCAACTGTCCCCCACTTTGAGTCTTTGATTTCAACAATATAAGTCAGACCTGACAAATCTGTTGGAGCTGGTCGGTCAACATCACCAGCAGCTACCGAAGTCAAATTTAACTTTATGTGCACATCTCCTACCTGATCCGCTTTACAAATAGCAAGTCCATCGCACCTTGTGACTGGTTCAAATAATCTTTTTGTCAGACCTTCGTTTATTAAATCTACAAAATTAATCTCATGTAATTTCTGTGGGTAGAATTTTATTTTTGCATTAAATGTATCTGAGTGCTGACTTGTGGCGTCCCCGTCAGGATTATACTTGAAGACTTGAATTCCTCCTGGGTTTGGTTCATACACAACTTGTGCATCACCATCATATGTATTCCTTTTCGCGTACTCCACACAATAAAGTTTTGCATTATAAATACCATCAAAGCCTTTGCCTATCAAATATGTAAGTGGAGCTACATCGGCCCTTGGATCATATATATTCGATGTATGAGTAATAATATCGTAAGGAGCACTTGTTCCATAAAAATTAGTCCATCCACCCGCTAAACTTTCAGTTGATGGATAACTTTTAGTTATATCCCATTCAATATCTGTCGTAACTGTTGACAAATCAACGGGGTTTGCTGAATGTGTTCTAGATACAGATGGGGAAATAATAGAAACCCAATGTTCCAATTTCATACGATGCATGTAATGTGGATAATAATAATCTGTTCCATTAATTTCATATTTATCAACAAGCCACTTATAATCAGTAGCCCCATGATCAACCGTCTTATAAGATAACCTAGTATCTTGTGGATTACCATTAAACAAAGAATATCGCAGCATACCCTGGTATCCATATTGATGTACTCCAGATAAATGGGTTGCCCAGCTTACCAAAAATACACCAGCATTAAGGCGCCATGTAGCTCCGGATTCTGTCAAAGCAAAAGAACTTCTATTCGCGAAAGTTCTCAAATTTGAATCTAAATCATTTATATAATTGTCTAATACAATGGTTTGACTAAGTCTTAACCCAGCCAAATAACTCGCGATAGCTCCATCAATTTTTGCGTCTATACTATCATTATAATTTGCAACCTGATCAGCAAAATCTTTTTTTAGCGCCTCAAACTCAGACTTAGTCACAAAAGCAGAGCCATCATTATCACTAACGATTGCCGCAAAACTATTTATGTTTAATAAAAATGCAAAAATAAGGCATAATGCCCTCTTTACCATTTTAGCTTTACTGTTTCTCATCAGTAAATTAACAACCTTATACTACACTAACATAAATTACTACTTAGCCGCAGCATTAGCATAAGAAAACGCTTCGGTTCTATCTATAGGTTACCCACCGGCGTTTTCGTTGCTAATCGCTGCGGCGGGATTGTAATTAATGTTACTCCCAAGGACCAACCCTCTACAAAATTAAAAAGATAGGGGGTCGGCATAGGGGGTTAAAATGGTAAACTTTATGTATACATTAAATATCCCCTATGTATACAGTTAAAAGAATTAGTATACACTCCTAATAATTTATGTATACAGATATGTTATAATTATATACAGTTATGACATATGCTATATACTAAAGGAGTCTATATGAAATATGACAAAAAACT
>JAFSKG010000002.1 GCA_017449075.1 Lachnospiraceae bacterium | reverse complement strand
TTTTAATTCAAAACTTTTAATTTAATCTTAATTCTATCATTTGAATCATTGTTATTTTAAAGTCTATTTCTTATAGGCTTCTTTGCTATATAAAAATTTTTATTTTTTCTCTTGACAATTAATAGTTAGTCTCCTTAAACTCAAATCTTTGACTTTACAAAATTATATTATAACATTTTTTCATAAATATATCTATCAAAGTTATACAATATGCTTGTTGTATTTTCTTTTTAATTTGTCTGCTACAAATGGTGTCACAAATTTGCTAACATCTCCATCAAATGATGCAACCTGCTTTACAGCACTTGATGACACATAAGAGTATTTTAGATTTGTAAGTAAAAATATAGTGTCGATATCTTTATAAAGTTCTCGATTTGTTTGAGCCATCTGCAACTCATATTCAAAGTCCGTAACTGCTCTAAGTCCTCTGATTATCAGTTGTGCGTCTTTGCTCTTTACATAGTCCACAAGTAAACCTTCAAAACTCTCAACTTCTACATTATTAAAATCCTTAACCGAATCTTTAATCATCTCAAGTCTCTCTTCTACAGTAAATAGAGAGTGCTTATCATAATTATTTAATACAGCCACTATAAGCTTATCAGTAATTTTTGATGCTCTCTCAATAATATCAATGTGGCCGTATGTAATTGGGTCAAATGAACCAGGATATATACATGTCTTCATAATTCACCTACACTTTTTCAAAAAATATGTGTTTGTTACTTTTATACTTTTTAATCTTAGTAATTTTGAATCCTAAGTCTTCTATGCCTTCTGCATCATCCTTTAATCCTACTTCTAGAATAATTTTTGTTTTGCCATCAATCAAATTACTCTTAGCAAGTCTTTCAAACACTGGTCTATATAAACCCTTATCATAAGGAGGATCCATAAAAACTATGCCATAAGTTTCACTCTCTCTTGATAAATTTTCAAGCGACAAACTCGCATCCCCTTTTATAACTTTTGCTCTATCACTTAGTCCTGTGTGTTCAAGATTTTCATTCATAACTTTTATTGCTCTATCATTATTATCTATGAATGTAGCACTTGATGCACCACGACTAAGAGCCTCTATACCTATGGCACCAGAGCCTGCAAATAAATCTAAAAAACTCTTCCCTGGTATATCAAACTGAATCATATTAAACAATGTCTCTTTTATCTTATCTGTAGTGGGCCTTATAGATAAATCACCAAGCGTTTTAAGCAATAAATGTCTTTTTTCTCCTGCTATAACTCTCATAACATTTAATTATATTAAATGATTTTGTTATAGTCAAGAATAGCCAATTTATCAATAATATGCTATAATTATCAAGTACTTAAAGGAGAACTTATGCAAAAAACAATAAAGAAGTTTATTACAACTATTGTTATGATTTTGATGACATCTATATCTCTGAGCTCTATTTCGCATGCAGAAAATGTGGAGAACTTAAATAATAACTATATATACAACGTGAATCCATATTATAAATATTGGAAAAATAATTTCATTATCTATGTTGACAACTATAAGGGCGACAGTAAAAATGTTAGTATTAACGACTTAAAGGGCAATAAAGGCTCAAGCAATATCTATATTTTTTCAAAGCTTACCGATGGTGTGTATGACTACGATGTATTATTAAAAGATATTGAGAATTCAGATGTGGCTACTAATCTTCACGATAAAAAACCTATCTTAGTTCACTTACCAAAAAGTGCATCAAATAACGAGTCACACGCTCAGCTAAAAAGCAATGATGAAAAAGGTAAGTTAGTAACTGGCGGACCTTACTCTAAGTACGAAAAATATCCAAATGGATTTTATTATAAGGACAAGTTATTAAATAGTAACGATTTAAACAAACTATTACTTGAATATAAAATTGAAGCCGATAAGATTGCAAATAAATTGAAACAAATTGAAAGTTATAGTATCAAAGATGTCTATAAGAATGTTCATGTTGCCTATATGACAAATGGCGCAAGTACTGCTGCTGGCACCCCTGATTCAAAAATTTATTTGCTAAATGTCGACAAAAAATTAAGTCCATATAACTTATCAGTATCAAATATGACAACAAGTGATGTCATAATTGGAGAATCAACAAAGAACTATTTGCCAGATTGGCAGGTAGAAACAATTTATATCTATAGTAAGAACAATGAGCTAATAGATCAAATAACATTTGAAACTTTCAATCAATATTTATGGTCTAAACAAGACAAATCAGTAATTGAATGGATGAAATCTCTAAATAACTAATCCCATCTTAATGTAATCATTGAGTTTTTCTTTTAATTCTTCTGAGAGTTTTATTTTTTTGTCTAAGAACTCTTTCGCATCTACACTTGCATATCTAAATAGTTGTATGTCAGTATACATATCAGCGAGTTTAAAGTCCATATCACCTGATTGTTTAACTCCAAATATATCTCCAGGCCCTCTTAATTTTAAATCTTCTTCTGCAATATAAAATCCATCATTTGAATTTGCCAAAATTTTTAATCTTTTTTCGGATTTCTCGCTAGGATTAGTATCAACAAATAATGCATAGCTCTGATTATCACTTCTACCAACTCGTCCTCTTAATTGATGCAGCTGCGCAAGTCCAAAGGCACTTGCATCTTCTACCATCATAAATGTAGCATTTGGCACATCTATTCCAACCTCTACAACTGTTGTTGATACTAATATATCTATCTCTCCATCTTTAAATCGTTTCATTATATCGTACTTTTCGCTTGGTTTCATCTTGCCATGTAAGACGCCAATTCGTATGCCTCTTCCATAAAAACTTTTTAATCTTTCAGCATACTCAACTACATTTTGATAATTTGCAAAACTACCTATGTCCCCATCTTCATTTTTTTCTATAGCAGGACAAATGACATAGGCTTGGTGTCCTAAATCAATTTGTTTTTTCATTGAGCGATATGCTTTTTCTCTCTCAGTTATATTTGCAACATAATTTTTAATAGGTATTCTATTTTGTGGTTTGTCTAAAATTCTGCTTATATCCATATCTGCATATATAAGCATGGCAAGAGTTCTTGGTATTGGAGTAGCAGACATAATTAAAACATTTGCATTGTTTGACTTTTCTTCAAGTTCCTTTCTCTGGCTTACTCCAAATCTATGCTGCTCATCTATTACGCAGAGACCTAAATCTTTATACTCCACATCTTTTGAGAACAAAGCATGCGTGCCAATTAAAATATCTATTTCGCCTGATTTTAATTTTTCTAAAATTAATTTTCTATCTTTAACTATTGTACTACCAGTAAGTATAGCTACATTTGCTTCTGCGCCTAATAAATCTACCGCAGTTTTATAATGCTGTTCAGCGAGCACCTCTGTTGGTGCCATAAATGCCGTTTGTATTCCTTTATTAGCAACTAAAAGTGCAGTCAAAATCGCAACTATAGTTTTACCAGAACCAACATCACCTTCTATTAGTCTATTCATCCTCTTGCCACTTTTCATATCATTTATAATATCATCTAAAGCATCTTTTTGCCCCTTTGTAAGTTTGAAAGGTAGTTTTTTTACCATTGAATCAAGTACTGTCTGTTCAATACCTTTTAATTCCATTCTTCCATCTTTTACTTTTTGATCTTTGTTTGTCAGCATAGCAAGTGAGAATAAGAAGAACTCATCATAAACTAGTCTTTTTCTTGCCACTTGCATATCTTCAAACTTTTTTGGGAAGTGAATGTGATTAAAAGCAAAGCTTAGATCACAAAGTTCCCTCTCATCCACGATATTCTTCGGTAGATACTCTTTGAAAAGATCTCCACTCAGTGAACCATCATCAAGAAGATTTTTAATTGTCTTCTTTACTGTATTATTATTTAAACCTTTTGTAAGCGAATATACAGGACTTAGATTTCCTTTAAATTCATCATAGACTTCTTTTTTAAAAATCTTACACTGTGATAGTCCAATTCCATTTTTAAGTCGTCCCACTCTACCGCGAAATATTCTACTAGTTCCTATGCTAAGTGATTTATTAATAAATGGTATGTTAAACCAAAATGCCCTTATCCTTCCTGTTCCATCATCAAGCCAAAGTGATGTGATACTCATCCTTCCCTTTTTATATAGACTAGGTTTAGTGACAACCATTGCATGCACTGTAGAAACTTTTCCAGTTTCAAGTTTTATTATGTCTATCGGATCCTCATATTCTTCATAATCACGTGGAAAAAAATAAAGCAAATCTTTTATGGTATTGATACCAAGATTTGCAAAATACTTTTCTATTTTGGGACCTATCCCTTTTATATCTGTTAGTTTTGCCATAAAATTAAATGAGCGGACTTTAGTCCGCTCTAATTTACTCTACTGATATGTAATAATAATATACTGGTTGGTTACCTTCATAGACATTTACTTCAAGATTGCTATATCTTTTTTCAAATTCTTCCTTGATTTTATTTGCATCTTTCTCTGTCACAGAATCACCAAAGTATATAGAAATCACAGAGTCTTTATCTTCTTTTATCTTCTCGTAAGCGCCAAATATACTATTTACTATGTCTGCATTGGTATAGAGAAGTCCTTTATCACCGAGCGAAATGTAGTCATTCTCTTTAATGTCAATGCCATCTATCACAGTATTTCTTATAGAATATGTGGTTTGTATAGTCTTTACATTATTTATGCTCTCTTTAAACTGCTCGATCATATCTTCAACTTTTTCTTTCTCTGTGAAGTAAATCATACAGTTTATGCCCTGTAAAACATTTTTTGTCTCTATAACATATACTTCTTTGTCTTTCACTATATCTTTTGCCTGTTTTGCTGCCATGATGATGTTTGAATTGTTTGGGAAGACAAAAACTTTTTTAGCATGAACTTCGGCAATAGCATTTAAGAAATCTTCAGTAGATGGATTCATAGTTTGTCCACCTGTTATCACCTTATCACATCCTAGGTCACTAAAGAATGTAGTGATACCATCACCATTTGAAACTGCTACGAAACCTATCTCCTTAAGTTTAACTGGTGGCTTCTTTTCCTCGTGCTGCTTTGCAAACTGTTTTGCTTTCTTTTCTGCATCCTTTATAACCTTTTCTTGATGTTCAAGTTTAAGATTGTCAACTTTCAAATTGGTTAAAAATCCATACTCAAGTCCTTTTTCAAAAACTCTTCCTGGATGATTTGTATGGACATGGATTTTTATATATTGCTCATCACCAACTACTACAAGAGAGTCTCCTATGCCTTCTAGATATTTTATAATTTCTTCAGTAGCATTTGCCTTAAAGCTTGTAGCTGTATTTATAATACATTCTGTGCAGTAACCAAACTTAATATCTTGATCTTCTACAACTTTTAAATTAATATTTGTTGACTTTGGCGACTTTTCATCAAAAGCAATTTCAACTTCTTCGCCTTTTAAGAATGAAAGAACTCCGTGGGCAAAATACATAAGTCCTTGTCCACCACTATCTACAACTCCTGCTTCTTTAAGTATAGGGAGCATATCAGGAGTCTTTTGGAGCATCTCATCACCATACTCTACAACTTTTTCAAGTTTCTCAATGCCACTCATTGAACTTCCAGATATTTCTTCTGCCTTTTCAGCAAGTGCCCTTATGACAGTGAGTATTGTTCCCTCTTTTGGTTTTACGACTGCCTTATATGCTGTGTCCTTTGCCTTTTGTATTGCTTCAAGAAGTAGTTCTGTATCTATCTTTTTTGCATCTTTTAAGTGGTTAGTAAATCCCCTTAAAATCTGTGACATGATAACTCCCGAGTTACCACGAGCACCACGAAGTGAACCACTTGCTATAGCTTTGCATACTTCCTCAATGCTGTCATCAGAAGCTGCATTTACAGCTTCACATGCTGACTTAAGTGTCATAGACATATTTGTCCCTGTATCACCATCTGGCACAGGGAATACATTTAATTCATTGACATAGTCTCTATTTTTATAAAGTAAAGATGCACCAGCAAGAAATGCACCTTTAAGATTGCTTGCATTTCCCATCTTAATCTATTACCCTCACACCTTCTACAAAAATATTGATCTCTTTTACTTTTAAGTCGGTAAGTTCTTCAACTTTATATTTTACATTTTCTATTACATTATCAGAACATGCTTTTACATTTACTGAAAATGCAACTATAATATGTAAATCTATCTTTATCTCATTGTCAATAATTTCTACTACTACACCTTTTGCAAGATCCTCTCCTGCAAGTAGAGTCGTAAGTCCATTAGCGATATTTACAGCAGCCATACCAACGACACCAAAACTCTCGCAGGCAGCAAGTCCAGCTGTCTTTGCGATTACCTTTGGACTTATAAAAATCTCACCATATTTCGTCTCGTGGCGACCATCTTGAACCTTATTAGCCATATTACCTCCTATCAAAAACCGCATATTTTATATATTTTATCACAATAATTAATATTTTACAATAGAGTAAGGCTCATGCTTATTTATATTCCTAATGCTAATTCATATTTATTTATGAAGTAGTTGTAGCTGATGTTATCCAAGCACCATTATTATCTACAAAATATCCATCTGGTGTCACTGCATTTCTTAACATAGTTCCTTCATTCATAAAGAAATACCATACGTTTTCTATTTTCTTCCAACCAATTATCATCTTTCCTTCATCAACTGTTTTCATATGTTCAAAGAAAGACCATTTATCATCAGCAGTGTGAAGCCAACCAGTAACCATATTGCCAAGTTTGTCAAAAAAATATGTATCTAAAGTTTGTACTGTCACTTTCACACCATTTATATCTTGCTCTTTTGTATCAGAAATTGCATAAAACCCATTTATAGCAGAAACAGTTTGTCCATTCACATTCATATTTAATTTAAACTTATCATTAATAGGATCGTATGTCCAAGAAATGTTATTATTTTTTGCGTCGACAATAATTGGATTTGTTTTAATCAAATCTGTCTCTGTTATTTTTACTATTTGATTTGATGGAATTGTTGTTCCTGAACCACCGCCTCCACCTCCACTACCTCCACTTCCTCCACTATTTCCACCTCCTCCATCTGGTTTATCTTCTCCTTGTTTAGTCCATTTCAGCCAAAACTCTTTTACATTAGGTGTATTTGCTGCTACATTTACAAATTTTGTTCCTGTTAAACTTGCATTATCATACCATCCATCGAATGTGAAATTATTTTTAGTTATATTTTCCTTTTTTGGAAGTGTTATAGATTCATGATACAGTCTATTTGCTTCATAATTTCCAGTAGAAGTATTAAGTGTAAAACTTGTATATCCAGCATTAAATACGCCATCATTTACATGGAGTATTACTTTATAACTATTTTCTATCCAATTAGCATATAATTCTTTTGGTTCTGTCACAGTGTAATTCGAGCCTGCTGAACCAATTAATGTTGCAGTAGATGTGTCTGCACCATCATACCAACTATTCACAACATCAAATGTATAGCCTGCCACATTTGAAAGTGTAGCAAGTGTTATAGTATCATACAAATCTACGTATAAATAATTAGGACTCATTGAACCATGACTATTTGTGTTGTAAACTATTTTTGCTTGCCACTTTGCATAAATTGTATAATTAGTTATTCCATCAATATATATGTCATCATTACCTGTATATGCATTAGTATATTCATGGGTTGTAGCATTATAATCTCTATACCAACCTACAAATTTATAGTTAGTTTTTGAAGGTGTAGAAAGTTTAGTATCAACAGAATTATAAGTCCTTTCAACATTATCATAATCTATATCAGCATTTATTAAAACTGTATCATAATTTATGGTATATGTAACATATTTATATACTGCTATCATATCCACATCACCAGTTAATGTAGGTGCAATACTTGTTGCATGTTCTATATCAGGTTTTCCTGCTCTTCTTATTATCCAATAATCAAGTTCCTTTTTTGAAGGCATTACAATGCTTTCTGTGGCTGGTAATGCCATCCCTTCACTATAAGCATAAGACATAGTTGCTGTAAAACCACTTGCCCAAATGATGGCATTTCCATCTGAGTCATGCCAAGTCACACTATATGTTTCATTTCTATATTTTGCATTAAACTCTTTATCTCCAATTGAACCTACTGGTATAGATGTAGTTGCTATGCCTCCTACCTCCCAGTTAGTAAATATCCTACCTGTTGGTCCTGTAACATTTGTAGGAAGTGGATATGCTGTCCCATATGTATATGAATCATTTCCAGCTGTTCCATTCCACTCTCCATGATTTCCAGTAGTCCCATCATCTAAATTCCAACTTATATGATATGTGATAGGATTATATATTGCGACTACATGTTTATCGCTATAATCAGTTTTTGTTATCAATGTTGTAGCGATGCCATCTATCTCCCAGTGATTAAACTCATGGCCAAATGGAGGAATAATAGATGTGCTTGCTGGAAGTTTTAGACCAATACTATATTTGTATTCAGATGGTGTTGCAAATGAATTTATAAATCGCCCACTTCCCAAATCCCAAGTAATTCTATATGATAAAAAGTTATATACTGCTACCACTTTTACATAGCCTCTTTGTGTGTCACTAATTATAGCAGTATTTGGATTAATAATATTTCCATTTGCGCCTTTTAGCATCCAGTGAGAAAACTCTCTGCCATATGGAGCGACTACACTTGTACTTGCTGGAAGAGATGTCTCTATTCCATATCTATATTCAGTAGGTGTTGCTACAGATAAATGTCCTCCACCCATATCAAAATCTAATTTGTATGTGCCTGTATCATCGAAGATTGCTTTAACTTCCACATCAGTAGTTGATGTTGATGCAATCTCTGTGACATCTACTCCGTTTATCTGCCAAGAAAATGCAATTCTTCCACTTGGATCTTCTACAGTAGATACATCTGGCAAAGTAAATGTTTCGCCTGGTGTATATACATAAGGCGGTTCGCTTAAAAATCTTCCATACTCACTTGTTGTAGCAATATATAAATCATAATTAATTAATTTTTGTCCAGCTGTTCCCCAGATAGGTTTTACACTTATGTCACCTTTTGTAGTCTCAGGGATACTATATGTTGCAACCTTATATAATCCATTATCAATAAGCCATCCGATAAGAACTTTACCATCAGGTCTTGTGGCAAAGTTGCCATCAGTTGGAAGTTTATTTACAAAACCTTCACGATATTTGGCGAACTCTGTCCATGTTGATTCAGATAAGAAGCTTGCATCTGACCCTATCTGCCAATTAATTGTACTTTCAGTTGCAGTAAATATTGGAGATGAAAGGTCAACGGTGATGGCTGGACGAACGCCAAAAATCTTATTATAAACAATTTCTGGACCTATTTGCCCATCAGGCTGCACTACATAAATAAACTGATTACCTCCAACACCTTCAGGAGCTTGGCGAAGCCAATAGTAACTACAGCCATTACTTTCTACATACAAGGTATGGGAATCATTAACTACAGTTTTTGCATATTGTGTTCCTGCTGCTTTCCTTTCATCGGCACCTGAAAAATATAATTCATTTTCTGCTTCGTCCTTTGATAACAAAAATACATCATCATCTGTATCAGATGAGCCAGGTGTCTTTACTCTTGTTGTTTTTACTCCTGCTCTTTCTTCATCGAAAGAAAATGCTTTATCATAGAATATA
>JAFSKG010000043.1 GCA_017449075.1 Lachnospiraceae bacterium | reverse complement strand
TCCAATAAAACTTAAGCATTTCAACATTTACAGAAGCGGATGCCTTAATCTGAAATTTCTTAAAATTATGACTAATTTCTTCTATCCATTTTGCATAATCTTTATCAATTTTTAAGAGTTCACTCATATAGTTAGCCTCCCTATATTCTTTCTAATATCTTCTTTAGCTCAGAAACTTGCTTTTTTATAATATCAGCTTCTTTTTCCATATCAGATACTACTTCTTCAATGCTTCTCTCATCTTCTTCATCAAAATTAAGCCATTTAAAATCAAGCCTTAATTCATTTCTCCCATATATCTCATCTTTACTAAAACATCTCCACCTTCCATTTGGATTCTTTTCACTATATGTTTCTTCTCTTTTGTTTAGGTTACCTTTTCTATAACACTCGACAAACTCATCAAGGTCTTTTCTTTCAAGAGGTTTTGTGACAAGAGTATGCTTTACGCCTGTTCTATAATCATAGACCCATATTTCTTTAGTTTCTTTTCCTCTTTCAAAAAACAAGACATTTGTTTTTACACCTTGAGCATAAAATATTCCCGTAGGGAGTCTAAGTATTGTATGAAGATTATATTCTTTAAGAAGTTTTTCACGCACAAGTTTTGTAGAACCACCATCAGTCAATATGCTATCTGGAAGAACCACACCAACTCTACCGCCAGTTCTAACCATAGACATAATATGTTGCAAAAAATTAACTTGGTTATCTGAGGTTTTTATAAATTCAGGTCTTGATGAAGATACTTCTACTGCACCCTTCGGTCTTGTTCCAAATGGTGGATTAGCAAGAACAACATCATATGTATTGTCATTTTTATCTACAAGTGAATCGGCACATACTATAGGGCTCTTTTTAATTCCTATATCATGCAAATACATATTCATAGATGCAAGTGTAACTACCAAATCCGTGTTGTCAGCTCCATAAAAAGCATTGTTTTTCAAAAAGTTTTGTTTCTCAATATCTTTACTTTGTTTTTTCATATGCTCATATGCAGCAAGTAAAAATCCAGCTGTGCCACAGGCTGGATCCGCAACTGTCTCTGTGATTTTAGGATCTACACAATCTACAATAGCACTAATCAGTGGTCTTGGTGTGAAATATTGTCCTGCTCCAGATTTTTTATCTTGACCATTCTTTTCAAGTATTGATTCATAAATTGTTCCTTTAAAGTCACCTTCCATCATATACCAGTTTTGTTCATTTAAAAGCTCTATTACCTTTTTTAACATTGCTGGTCTATTAATCTTATTAGTTGCTTTAGTAAATATAGTTCCCACTATTCCTTTTTCTTTAGCAAGCTCTTTTAATATTTCTTCATATTTATCAACTAAATCTTCACCACTCAAATCTGCAAGGTCTTTCCATTTATATCCTTTTTTTATACTAGACTTTAATCCTAAATCTTCTCTCTCATTATCCATTTTTAAGAATAAAAGATAAGTTAACTGAGTTATATAGTCTGTAAATGAAACACCTGCAGATGACAATACATCTGCTATATCCCAGATTTTCTTTACTAAGGATTGTTCTGTTAAAATTTCAGTTTCTCTTAAACTTTTATCCTTTGCCATTCTATGCCACCTTTAAAATAAATTTTGCTAATGTACTCATTTCATTTGATAACAACTGTATATTCTTAAATGCATTCACACCATTTCTCCATAAATCAGCATCTATTGTATTTAATTCTTCACTAGTTATTGCTCCATCATTAAGTATATACTCTGATATTTTTCTCATAACTAATTCTTGTTCTTCACTTAATGTCCTTTGACTCATTCCAAGGTATAAATTGAATCTTTTTAGGTATTGTCCAAACAAACTACTTAATTTGTTGCTTTTCTTCATTGCATAATTACATAAAGATATATAATTAGTAAGTGCATTTACATTATATTTTGTATCTATCTTTTCCACATTGGTATTATCCAATACCTGATAGTTTGTCCATATGCTATAAGGCTTAAATAAACTATTCTCATTTAATAGTTTATCTTGAACATCAATAAGCATATCGTGAGTTATAATTTCGTTATTTCCATTATATAATATTCGAAGTGCTTCTATTTCTTTTATGTGTGTATTTATGTAATTTTCAAAATTATCTATAAATGGTTTAGCACTTTCTATTGAAAATCCCTTATATATTACTTCATCCTGATTGTCACTAAAAGAAACTCTATATCCCTTATATAATTCTAAAACTTTATTTCTTACTGCTATATTGCTTATAAGTTCGTCTATTAACTCTTTTCTCTCCAAATTAGGATCACTTATATTAACATAAGCAGGAAAAGTATTGTTCTCTATACAATTATTTATTCTAACAGCTAGATTTTTAGGAGAAAAATTATATTTAGTGATAAGTTCAGTTAAATGCCGTCCAAATAATTGATTATTTTCATATCTGCCATTTATAGTTGATAAATAATCTCTCAGTAATACAAGATTTTCATCGCTTACTTCACCATGTGCTAAATGTTCAAATAGATTTTCAATATTTAATTTGTTTTTACTTTTGTTATCATTGCTCGTTCTTGGTATATTTTTTTCGCTCTCTGTTACACCAACCGCATCTACAATGTAAAATCTATCTTTATAATCAGCATTTGGAGTTATTTCCTTAAAATTATTTGGACTAATAGTTCTGCAACCTCTTCCCTTCATTTGTGTATAAAGAGTTCCTGAATTTACAGACTTCATAAACATCACAACTTCAAGTGGTTCAACATCCGTTCCGGTAGCTACCAAAGTAACAGTCACTGCTATTCTAAAGCTCTTGTCAAATCTCAAATCGTTTATCAGTTTTTGCGAATTGTCAGAAGAATAAGTTATTTTTTGAACAAAGTTTTTCGGCAATTCGTTATTATAAAATTTTGTTTTAAATACTTCTTCGCAAATACTTACTATTTGTTTTGCATGATTGTCATCTTTTGCAAAAATTAAAGTTTTAGGAATATACTCCCACATTGGTTCTCTTTCAGGGTATAAGTCAGTGTAAATAGCATCTCTATAAATTTCTAAAACAGTTTTTATTTGATTTGTATCTGTTATAACCTTGTCAAGTTCCGTTTTATCAAATTCTATTTTGATTCCACTCTTGTATTTTGTTTCTTTATTTGTCTTTTTTGATAACTCTTCTAACATGTTTCCTACGTTAATGGAACCCCCGAAAGTCGTAGTTTTAGTTTTTATTCTATAAATTCTTGGTGGCACATTAACTTTATCAATTATTGAATCATCATACGAATATTTCTCAACTATATTTTTATTAAAAAATGCATACGTTTCATCTGTCGGAGTTGCTGTAAGACCAAGCACAATTGCATTGTTAAAGTAATCTAGTACTTTCTTCCATTTACCATAGATTGACCTATGGCATTCGTCAATAATTATAA
Source organism: Lachnospiraceae bacterium (assembly GCA_017449075.1). Classification (GTDB taxonomy): domain Bacteria; phylum Bacillota; class Clostridia; order Lachnospirales; family Lachnospiraceae; genus UBA3633. Next base: position 14,862 of record JAFSKG010000043.1, on the reverse strand, counting down.
AGTCAAAATGATTTTGTGAAAGCACAATATTATCTCCTAATTCCACAACCTTATCATCTGCATTTTCATTGTTATTTAAAATCTCATCTTCCTTGTCTTCATTTTTATCATTTATAGTATCTCCTGTTAGCACAGCAAACAATTTTTGAATCGTTGATATTACAATATCAGAATTTATATCTTCATTCTTCTTTAATTTGTTAATTGTGTATAAGTCGATTAATTTGTCACCATTTTCAGTTCTGTCAAACTTACTAAAATTAGTCAACGCTTGGGTTCCTAAGTTGTTTCTATCCACCAAAAACAAAACTCTTTTTACTCTTGTGTAGTTTAATAGTCTGTATGTTGCAAGACATCCTAAATATGTTTTTCCAGCTCCTGTAGCAAGTATTGCAAGTGATTTTTTGTTGCCATTCCTAATTGAATTTTCAAGTTTCAACTCTGCTTCATATTGACAGTCTCTTAATAATTTTCCATTTTGCTCTTTATCCAATCTAACAAGTGCACCATAATCAGATGTCTTATTAATAAGTCTTAACATCTTTTTTGGACTATGCATTTTATCAATTTCTTCATACTTAGAATTTTCATCAAGTAAGTTTTTATATATGATTTTCTTTCCATTTGATATGTATACTAATGGAATCTTATCAAACCATAAGTCATACCATTTTTCTGGCGTATTTGCATAATTTTCTACTTGAGAAGATACTGTCTCATTGTTCTCAATATCTATTTCTTCTCTTTTTGCTTCTAAAACAGCTATTGCTTTATTATCTACAAATAAAAGATAATCACTTTCATGATTACCTTTCATAAGTGCTTCTTTTACAGCCAAAGGAAGACCTGGCACATATTCATCTCTTGATACTATGTCCCAGCCAACTTCTTTTAACATTTCATCAATTTTCAATCTTGCTTTTTCTTCTGGAAGCATTTTATAACCTCTCAACTATAAATTATAGCATTTTATCACTTACTTTTCTATTAAATTATGGATATCTTTTGAACAGATCTATAACTTATTCTTAAATTCTCAAATAGTTTGATAACTCATAAGCAAACAACAAAAAACCGGCGCCAGTGGCACTACACCACTATGCGCCGATTCTTAATTAAATATTTATAATTTACTTCAACTACGCGTTCATTGGTATATATGAACCAAGTGTAATTAATCCAAGACCATTGAAGATTATTGCCCAAGAAATAAGTACTCCAAGGATAACAGACATAATACCTGGTTGAACCATACAAATGCAAGCAAATACTATCATAAGGATGCCAACAATTAATAGGGCAATCCATCTGCTATTCTTAAATGCATCTGGCAAAAGATTATTCACCTTCTTGATTCTTATTGCGAGTGTGATACGAGTAACTGCAGCAACAATAATCCAAATGCATACAAGATATATTAAAGCCATATCTACAGCAAATTGCATGCCTACATTGATGATTACTACAACGCCAAAAATAAGTGAAACAATTGCTTCGAAAAGATACCATCCGCTTATATTAACATATTTTCTTGCATCTACCCAAGCAACTATACTTGCAACTGCATCACATAGAATGAATACACCAACAACATAGCCTGATGTCAAGAATGTAGTAACTGGTTGTAATAAGCAGAAAACGCCACCAATTACAAGTAAAATACCTAGTAAAATTACTAATACTTTCTTCATAATAATAAATCCTCCATAAACTTAAATCAATTTTATATTATATCACAATGTAATTTTTACTTCAAGCCACAATATAATACTAACTAACTCCCACTGCATGAAATGGAATTGTTTCATCAGTTATTTTGTCAAATCTATAGCCATGTTCTTTGCAAAGTTTTACCAAGTCATCAATTACATCAACAGTAATAGGGTGTAAATCATGCATCAGAATAATCAACTCATCATAATCATTAATCAATCCTCTCTCAACACTTGATAATATGTGTTCTTTTGTCGCAAATTCCGAAGAGTCTCCTGTCGCTACATGCCAATCATAATATTCAAATCCTAGGTCTTCAACAAGTGGTCTAAGTTTGTCCATTATTCCATAATTAACTTCATCTGATACTTTGTTCTTTGACCCTCCTGGAAATCTTATATAATGTGAATACTCTCCCGTCACTTGATATACAAAATCCTGTAACTCATACAGATCCCAGAGAAAATCATTTTCACTTCTATATATATATGCATAATTGTGACTTGCCGAATGAAGTCCAATTGTATGTCCCTCTTCTTTTATCTTTTTTAGTTCTTTTTCTTTTATAGTTCCAACAACAAAAACATAGCTTTTATATTATTTCTGTCAAGTGCTTCTAAAATCTTATCGCAGTAATTATTCGGACCATCATCGAAAGTTAGATACACAACCCTATCTCGCTTTGCACCATCAGCACTTTTTGTATTTCTTTTTAATGATGCTTTCTTTTTCGCATAGTTCTCATTACATTTTTTAAAATACTCAACAAAGTGCTGATAGTCTTTCTTCTCAAGTTTTACAGGCACATCCATATCTACTGTGCCTATAATATTTTTATATTCCACATTGGTGTTGTTATTACTAAATATATATTCATAATAATTATTTGCCACTACGTATGCAGAAAACAAAATGAGATTTCTTGCTTTTTCTTTATATGCATCAATATAATCTTTCTCAACGTTTGTACCATCATACGATGCAAATTTATTTGTAATTTTTGAGTAACGACCTTTGCTTGTGATAAACGATCCACTATTAAACACTACAAATGGTTCTTCGTCAGAAAATACATCTCTACCAGCAATTAGTCTTGAATCATATTTTGCACCAAACAAGTTTAACAAAGTTGGTAGAAGATCAATAGACGATGTTGGGACATCTATACTTTTTACCAAATTCTTATGTTCCTTTTCAAGAGAACCGCACCAAAGTATAGGCATATTTTTATCTTGATCAAACTCATTGATTTCAAAATTTTCATATAGATAAGGAAGGTAATCTACCCCATTTGTAAATGCCTCTGAGTTGAGTCCATAAGGGTAATGGTCAGCAGTCATACAGATTACTGTATCATCAATCATATTATGTTCTTCAAGACCTTTTACAAGTTTACTAAGTGCATCTTCAAGGTATATTTGGTAGCATATATAGTTATTTACTTGCTCTGGATACTTATCACCATAGACTTCTTTTACTTTTTTTATACTCTTAGTGACCCTAAAATCTTCACTATTATTATAAAATGCATGTCCACTAAGTGTCATATAGTATACACAGAAAGGCTCCTTATTATAATAAGTTTCAAAAGTTTTTTCTAACATAGCTTCGTCAGTTGCCCAGTTGCCCGCTATGTCTTCCATACCATTTCCATTTGCTATATACTCATCAAAACCTATATTTTCCCTATGTGTCATATTTCTGTCATAGTATTTATAATTGCCATTATGATATGCGCATGTATTATAGCCTTCATTTTTCAATACTCTTGGCATAGTGAAACACATATTTTTCCCTATGGTATTTTTCATGCTCTCTGCAGCATCACTTGGTATAAGTCCCGTAAGAAATGCGAACTCTCCAGAAGTAGTGCTGCCACCCCAAGATGGTACATAATAATCAGTAAACCTAAATCCATTATTTGTAAGTCTATAAAGCGTTGGAGTAAGCTCTTCATTAACAACATAATGAGAATATGCCTCTGCACAAATCAAAATCAAATTCTTACCTTTAAAAATTCCAGTATACTCATTTTTATTACTTGGTGTTCTTGCAGCAACATACTCATTTACATTTTTACATCTTTCATCAAGATTTCCGATATCTAGATTTTTATAATCTATATCAAATGCATTATACTTCTCTAAAATATCTTCCTTCACTATTGGTGCAACTACATTTGTAGATGTAATTTTTATATTTTCACTAGACTTAGAAAAGTTTTTTACAAAAGCGGCCTTCACACCATTTTTTTGCACATTGTATGTAAAATCATTTGTGGCATCAATAAAGAATAGACTTGCTACAAAAAGAACTAATGATACTATAAACACAGCATATTGAATTTTCTGTTCGCCTTTTGGGCTATCAGAAAATATTTTCAACTCTTGATTTTTTATAAGATACTCATTTGATGTCACCAAGAATGCTGCATAAAAAATAACAAAGCGTATTATAAAAGTCATGTTGTTGGCAACAACTTCCAACAATTCATTTGAATAGTTTTCAGTCACATGCTGTGCATTGTTAATTGCAGAGCCTAACGGCATAAAGATACCATATGTCTTATATAGCATAAGTTCTACAATAGTAAATATTAAAATTATTGCTACAATTATTTCAACTGCATATAAGCCTTTTTTGCCAAATCGTATATATAAAAACTGTAGAGCACCAGCTAAGAACATATTTGTCAACACAATAAATGGATAATTTCTTTCAACATTTTCGCCAGCAACAACAAATAAAACTATATCTATGACCATTAAAGTAACAAAAGATATTGCAAATGCTTTCATGTTTGCAATATACTTTTTGCTACCGCTTAATAGCTTAATCTTTTTTTTAGGTTTTACAACTTTTTTTCTTGACCTTTTTGCCATCTCACTACTACAAATAATCAAAAATGGTGTTCTGTTCTTTTTCTTTCATTCCTTTAAAGAAATCTAGTGATTTCATAATTTCAAGTATGGTTTTATTTACACCTGTTCTCTTACTAAAGTTTTCTATAGAGCTATACTCACCTTTTCTTCCCTCTATCTCACATTTCATAGCAGTACTCTTCTCAGACTCTGGTCTTTCATCATCATAGTCAATATCTATTTCTTTTGTACCTACACCAGGTATGGAATCAAATGACGGCATAATCTTTCCATCCACAACTTGGAAATCACTTCTCTTAGCCTTATATATATCAATAGGGCAAAAATCTATTCCTCTCGCCTTCATCTCTTCAACTATTCTATATACCATATACAAATCATATAAGTTTTTTGCTGACATTGTCTCATACTTTTCAGTATCTAAACTCCTGTTCTCATTAGACTCTTGTTTGTTACCCTCTTCGCCCTCATCAAAGCTTGCTAATTTTTCAAGTTTACTTTTATAATTCTCTGGTGCCTCTTGCTCTGCCATTTTTTTCTTAAAGTCAGAGTTTGAACTCTTTTCATTTATAATTTTCTTTATCTTGGCTATATGATAAGTTATATCTTCTTTGTCCTGCATAATAAGTCTATAGTCTATTCCATCTTTTTTTATAGAAAAATATGTCGCATAATACTCTTTTGGATAGTGAACTTTATAATATGCGATTCTAAGTGATGCAAGGACATAGGCTGCAGCGTGTGCTTTCGGAAACATATATTTTATCTTATTGCAACATCCGATATACCAATCTGGAACACCATGTGCCTTCATTTCATCTACCCACTCGCCTTTAAGACCTCTACCTTTTCTCACGCTTTCCATAATATTGAATGCAAGACCTTTATCAAGTCCCATCTCTATAAGATAAATCATTATATCGTCTCTGCAACAAATTGCTGAACTCAAAGTACAGTCACCATTTTTTATCAAATCTTGCACATTACCCTGCCACACATCTGTGCCATGCGCAAGTCCTGCAATTCTTATAAGGTCTGCAACAGTCTTAGGTTTTGCATCTTCGCACATATTCATCGCAAAGTCTGTACCAAATTCTGGTATAGTAAGACAGCCAAGTCTAGTTCCACTTATGTCCGATGGTTTAAGACCTAAGCTTGACGGATCTTTAAAAAGCCTAAGTACTTCTTCCTCATAAAATGGCACTTCCAAAAAATTTGTACCAGTGAGTTCACCTAGGCGCTTTAATATAAGCGGTGAATCGTGACCAAGTATGTCAAGTTTTAATAAGTTCTTATCTATCTTGTGATAATCATAATGCGTCGTTATTCCATTTCCAATTTTATCAGCTGCAAGCTGTATTGGTGTAAATGTATATATTTCTTCACCCTCTGGAAGTACAACCATGCCACCTGGGTGTTGACCAGTATTATTTTTGCAATCTAAAATTCTGCCTATATAAAAATTAATTTGATTTTGAGTTAATGTTTTGTTTTCCTGTTCAGCATATTTATTTACAAATCCATAAGCCGTCTTTGCTGCTACAGTGCCAACTGTTCCTGCCTTAAAAGTGTTATGGTCTCCAAACATATCTATAGTCTTTTTGTGAATGTTTGATTGAAATACAGAGCAGAAATTCAAATCTATATCTGGTTCCTTTTGTGCAGCCTTATCTCCAGGTATACCGAGGAACGTCTCAAATGGAATATTAACTCCGTCCTTTTGCATTTTAGTATTACACTCTGGACAATTTTTTTCTGGCATATCAAAACCAGTATCATTTTCATATTTCTTTGTCTCTTCAGTTCCATACTCGATATGATGGCACCTTGGACAAATATAATATGGTTTAAGTGGATTCACTTCAGACACGCCAAGAAGCGTGGCGGCAAGACTTGACCCAACAGATCCTCTTGATCCAACTGGATATCCATTTTCTACCGAATAGTCGATTAGTTTCTTCGCAGTTATATACATAACTGAGTAGCCATTGTCTATAATATATTTTAGTTCATTGTCTAGTCTTGTTTTTACCTCAGGAACATCATTGTCACCAAAAATTGACTTATATTTAGCATAACATACATTTGACAGTTCATCATCGCTTCCATCAATATGCGGCGGACACTTATCAAGTCTTAAAGGAATAATCTCCTCTATCATATTACTAATTTTATTGGTATTGGTTATTACAACTTCCTTTGCTTTGTCAGCTCCAAGATAAGAGAACTCATCAAGCATTTCTCTCGTAGTTCTAAAATACAATTCCTCATCACTAGTACTCTCCAAGCCCTCACTAACTTCTGTCTTTAATTTTCCACTTGCATCTATATTTGACTTTTTATATGTTGTCCCGAGTCGCAAAATAGTTCTGTAGATTTTGTCATTTTTCTCGACATAATGACAGTCGCAAGTTGCAACAACAAGTTTTCCTAACTCGTCTCCAATTTCAATTACTTTCTTATTTAGGTTCTCAAGATCTTTAATACACTTGAAATTCTCTTTATCTTCCACAAGTAAAAACGAATTATTAAGTGTAGGCTGAATCTCAAGATAGTCATAATACATAGCTATATTTTTAAGCGTGTCATCACTTGCGCCATTTTTTATGGCGTTCATGAACTCACCAATGATACATGCAGACCCTACTATCAAACCCTCTCTATATCTATTTATAAGCGACCTAGTCATTCTTGGTCTCTTATTGTACATATATTTTATGCTCGAATCAGAAACCAATTTGTATAAGTTCACTCTGCCAACATCATTTTTAGCAAGTAAGATTATATGATAGTATGGTTGTCTCCTTATAAATTCATCGGTAACTACAAGTTTATGTTTTAGTTCTGATAAACTTTTAAGTTCATAGTCCATCTGAAGCATTCTAAGCAGCGAACATAAAATTGGTCCGGCCAGAGTCAGCTTTTCATAAGGCTTCAAAATTTTCTTCATCTCGTTTTTCTTTCTATCTGTAAGCCCATCGATTTTTATTTTCAACTCTTTTGCAACCGAGATCAAATCGCTTCTCTTAAGTTTTGTCAAAAGCAATCTTGATAGTGTCATCAAGTCCAACACATCTATCTGCTCATCAAATCCATTTGCTTTCAAAATATCAGTTATCATCCAGTTTGAATTAAAACTTGATGTGACAAGTACAGAACCCTTCGCAAATTCCAAAAAATCTTTTAGTGCTTCCTTCAAACTTCCTGCATTTACAAGGTCACTCTCTTTTACACCTGTATTATCTCTTATATTTACATTTATAGGTTTATCAGTTCTTACAAACTTTTTAAAGCTACTTGTTACTGTAAATCCACTAACTTTAATAGCTTCTATCTTAATAATCTCATCATTTTTTTTATTCTGTCCTGTGGTAGCAAGTTCAAATATAACAAAATCACCTTCAACTTCATTATCTCTTGTGGACAAAACATTATTCTCATCTATATAGTAATCAGTAAAGTCGTCGACAAGGTATCCTTCTACTCCATATATCAATTTGAAGTTTTGATTCTTTCTTGGTCTTTTTTTATCACCAAGATATTCATAGGCATCGGCAAGTGCATTTACACAACCATGGTCTGTAATTGCCATAGCAGACATGCCAAACTTTGTTGCAGTATCTATATATGCCTTTATTTCTCCAACTCCATCCTGCGCACTTGATTTAGTATGCAAATGTAGTTCAACTCTTTTTTCTACTTCATCATCAGTTCTATCTGTAATTATAATATTATGATAATCTTCTTCACCTACGTGTCCAAACTCTATAACCTCTCTAGCGCCAACTATTTCTATACATATGCCACTAGTACCTATAGTTATAGCTTTTGAATATGTATCATACTTTGCGTTTCCAAACACTCTTATCTCAGTACCAATCTTAAATCTTAAATTAAAAATATTCTCATCATCAACATTTCCAAAAAACTTTACTTCTATACAGCCTTCCCCATCATATATATATACTGAATAAATTATAAAATCTTTATTTGCAGGTTTATATACTCCGAGATTATAAATTATGCCTTTAGTTTCTATATTGTCCATATCAAATAGTATGTTTGAAATGGTCACAAATTTATATCTATTTTTAGTTTTTTTACCATATAATACATCACCATCAGCAAGTATTCGGTTCCTATCTTTTCTGCTCTGTGACTTAAATTTACTATCATATGTTGGAGTACTTACACTTTGACTGCTTTCACCTTCATTATTTGCGGTCTTTACATCTTCATCACTTGCTACTTCATGATCAACTCTTTTTTCCTTAAGTTCTTCTGTGAATTCTTCCCAGTTAACTCTTAATTCAAACTTTTTGCCATATCTATTTATAAATACATCTTCAATGAACTTAGTTAATTCCGATTGAATATCTGAAAACTCCTTTGATTTTACAAAAGTAATTTCCATTACTTCATTGTCAATAAACTTTATTTTATCATGTCTAAAAAATGCACCATATATAATTTTAGTGTCTTTCAATTCATCAAATAAATCTTTTCTTATCTCTTCATAAATTGCTTTTGATGTATAACTATCAGACAATTTATACTTTATATTAAGCTTTATAGGATTTGTAAAACTTGTTTCCTTATCATCAACATTAACATTTAAAAGTTGATTTGCCATATCTTCTTTAATTGCTTTTATGTAACTATATGGTATGAGATTGTACGAAACGAGACAAAAATTGAGAGTATTATGAGTCTTATTCTTCTTAATACTCTCAACTTCTACATCACGAAAATATCTTTCGATAGTTTCATCTAAATCAAGTTTTACTACATCTAAAAACCTATCCATTTTATCCAAGCAAACTTCCAGACAATAATTTATATATGTCCATTCCAAATATCCATATCATAAATATAAGTAATAATAACATAGTTATAGTATTGGCAAATCCCTCTACATCTTTGTTGAGTGGCTTACCTATTATCATCTCAATTGCAGCAAACACTATTCTTCCACCATCAAGTGCCGGTATAGGAAGTAAATTCATAACTCCAAGGTTCGCAGAAATTAATACTATAAGCGTGAGCAAAGTATAAATCATAGAACTAAGACTTACTGCACTTGCTTCATTTATAGCACTTCCCATTACAGCCACAGTGCCTACCGGCCCAGAAATTTGATTTGCTCCAAGTTTTCCTCTTATGAGCATTCTTAAGCTCATAATTGTAGTTTTTATATAAAAATAAAATTCTTTCGCCGCAAACTTACATGTATCAAAAAAGTTCTTTGGCATCTGATACATATTTTCAAACGATATTCCTATCATAGCCTTATTATAAGTCTCATCAAAAGTTGGGTACACTACAGTCTTTAATGTATCACTTTCTCTTTTAAATGTGACTGCAAGTGGATAATTATTTTTTAATATGTCATCATTATTGAGTTGCATAAATACTGCTAAATCACGATAACAAATAATTGATTCTTTTTCATCTGGTAATTCAAGGCCAACTATCTCATCACCCTTTTCAAGTGACATTGGTTTTGCATTTGCTGCCGCGCTGCCCTCAGAGACATTGGAAATGACAGGCACATCAAAGCCAATACGAGAAACTAATACAAAGGCCAATAAAAATGCAAGTAGAAAATTCATAGAAGGTCCTGCGAGACATATAAGAAACTTTTTGACCGGAGATATGGCTTGAAAATTATATTTGTCTAAGTCCTCCTTACTGTACTTCACTCCTTCAAAATCATAAAGTCCATTTTCATCAATCTTTATGTCATCATACTCTATCATGTCTCCGCTTCCAGCTGCATCTTCGCCAATCATGGCGCAACTTCCACCAAAAGGAAGCACTTTCAAACTATACCTTGTATTATTGATTACTTTTGACACAAGTCTTGGCCCCATGCCTATAGAAAACTCTCTTACTGGCACTTTAAATAATTTGGCCATAAAAAAATGACCTAATTCATGAACTGTTATTATCAGTCCTAAGACTAATATTGCTATTACTATACTCATACCAATATATTATACAAAACTTTGCAATTTATCGCAACATAGTGTAAAATGTATAGGATGATTGCGATAGCTTGTGTAGACGCAAAAAATGGAATAGGCAAAAACGGCAATCTTCTTATTTCCATACCTGAGGATATGAAGTTTTTTAGAGAAAGCACAAAAGACTCAGTTATAATAATGGGTAGGAAGACTCTTTTTAGTTTTAAAGATAAAAAGCCATTAAAGAATAGAATTAATATAGTATTCACAAAAAATGACAAGCTTAAAGGTGAGTATAAAGATTGTGATAACATATTCTTTGTAAAAAATGAGGCTGAACTTGAAAAGATACTTGAAAACTATAAAGATAAAAAAGTTTTTCTTATAGGTGGTGCCAGCATTTATAATGACTTAATTGATAAATGCGATACCTGCCTCATAACAAAACTTGATAAATCATTTGATGCCGATACATTTTTCCCCGATTTATCTAAGCATGGTTTCATCGTAGAAAGCGAATCAGAAAACAATACATACGAAAACATAAATTATAAATTTATAAAATATATAAGAGGTTAATAACATGACTGATGCAATAAAAAAACCTATAAATTATAGAAAAATTCTTATTAAGACCGCTCTCATAGTTTGTGGAGTCTTTTGTTATTCATTTGGATTAAAGTGGTTCATATATCCTGCAAATATTTTACCAGCGGGTTTCACTGGTCTAAGCTTACTGATGCAAAAATTGATATATAACTCTACTGGCACAATGATACCAATTACAGTTTACAACATTGCTTGGAACATAATTCCCGCCATACTTTCATACAAGTTCGTGGGCAAAAAATTTACAATAATTTCATTTATTATACTCTTTCTCTTCAACTTTATAGCCGATGCAGTTCCTACCATCAATCTTACTAGCGACCCATTTGTAGCATCTATTTTTGGTGGAATACTTTGTGGATTTGGTGCATCTCTTTGGTTTAGATGTGGTGTATCAGGCGGTGGTACAGACTTTGTAGCTATGACCTTATCAAGTAAATATCACATACAATCATTTGGAATAATAATGGGTTTCAATATAGTATTGATTCTCATACAGGGAATTCTTTTTGGATGGGACTTCGCATTTTATTCTATAATATATCAATATGTAAGCACTCAGGCCATAAATTTGTTTTATAGACACTATGAAGCTAGAACTATATTTATAATAACCACAAAACCTGATGAAGTTTCATCTGCTATGATTCAAAACACTGGTCACTCATCTACAAGATTTGATGGTATAGGAAGTTATTCAAAAAATGAAAAATCAATGCTATATACTGTAGTTACAAAGCCAGAAGTCAGACAAATCATACACATAATCAAACGTTGTGACAAGGACGCGTTCATAAATGTAGTACAGTCAAATGAAGTGCAAGGTAATTTTAAATATCTGTCAGTCGAACAAGATGAAATCGATATTAATTATTAGTAAAAAAAGAACCACTTATGTGGTTCTTTTTTTTATTTGTTTAATTCATCATAGTACTTATTATCTATTCTTAGATTGTCATAATCATAAAGTGCAGTTATATATCCTTTAAGATTAGTTGTAATTGAATTTGCATATATATAATCTTTATATTCCCATACATAGTATCCACCTGCTAAAGCTCTAATCGCCAGTTTATCAAAATCATATGATATGTAACTATCATCGGCAATAGCATTCATAAGTCTTTGCGATTCATTTGCCCTTGCTACAGTAGCTGATTTCATAAACTGCAATGGTCTTTTTTCCACATATGTTTCAAGAGTTTTACCATAATAATCAGTCACCCTTCTACAAAAATCATTTGTTCCATCAATGTCTGCTATAAAATAATAATTATCTTTACCATCTTCATCAGTAAATTGTAATGAATCTTCTGCCACATATGTACATTCTACCTTTTTAGTTTCACTTTTCTCAAATGTACTATTTTCTACAGGGACTACTAGCTCAATCTTATCGCCTATCTTTAAACTATTATATTTTGATTCATCTATAACTACAGGTTTATATATCTCGCACTCTGCCTCACAGTATATAGAGTCTAATTCAGATATTGTTGCCGTAGACATATCCACTCTTATGCTCATAAGCGGCATTCCTTGGAGGTTACCGTTGTTGTACTTCTTTATTGTATTTCCACTCTTTGCCGCCGACAGTTTATAATAATCATCGTACTCCTTTTGTCTCTCTTTTTCTTTCTCTTCTTGTGTCTGGGATTCATCCTCTGTATACATAGCAATTCTATTTCTAAGAAGCTTATAATTTGTATTTCTAAATCTCAATTCTTTGTAAAAGTCATTTTTCTCTTTTTCTGTCACTCTTTTTGCTTCTGCAACTGTAGATGTATTGTCATAGAAAAACTTTGTAAGCTCTGTACCATATAGGGCCTGCGCATTTCTAAGTTCTTTGTAATTATAAGGAATCAAATCAGCGATACTATATATTCTTCGATTATAATCTGGCAGAATATTGTCTATAACTTTCTGAGATGGCGCGCAGGCCACAAAAAGCATACTCAACAATATACTTACGGCAATTACTTTTTTATTTATATTAAACCTCATTTCAACACCTCTTTCATACTTTATATGTCTTATTGGATAAATTCTTCAAAGCTTCTTCGCTGAAAGTTCCAAATTTGATCTTATAACACACCAATTTTTGTGACCTACAACCATATTTCTTTACATTGTCATTATAAAGCTCTATATCCATATATTTTTTATCAGACACTAACGGATGTCCTATATATGCAAACTGTGCTCTTATTTGGTGTGATTTTCCCGTTATAAGTTCTACATCGATGTCAGTAGTTTCTTTGTGTTTCTTCATCACTTTATATCTAAGTTTTGCTAACGAATAGCCTTCAGGTACTTTCCCATTGTATTTTTTTAATACAGCCTTGTTATCTTTTTCATTCTTTTTATATAAATTCTCTAGTTCACCACTATCTTCTTCAACTAGACCATTAACACTTGCTTTATATCTTTTCTCAATCTTATTATTTTTAATCATAGAAGATATTTCTTTTGCAGCTATATAAGTTTTTGCAAATATTATTAATCCTTCTGTATTTCTATCAAGACGATTGACAACTGATGGCTTAAATGAAGAGTTTATATTTCCAAGATAATCGTTTAATATAGAATTAACTGATTGATTACCACTCTTGTCTCCCTGTGATAATATACCAATAGGTTTGTTGAAAATAATTACATTCTCATCCTCATAAATAATCCTATCCGTGTAATCAATATCTCCAGCAGATGCATTCTTATAAGAGCTTTGTTTTGTACAATACTTATTAAATGTTTCATCAGATAAATGAATAGTAATCATGTCATCAGTTTTTAGTATCTCGTCGCCTTTAGCTCTTTTATCATTTATATCAAAATATTTTTTTCTGACTAACTTTTGAATTAGGCTGCTTGGCATAGACTTAAAAATCTTTCTCAAGTACTTGATTAAAGTCATTCCATCTTCACTTTTACTAATGTGAATACTTTTCATCTAACCCCAGGCCGGACGACTAAAACTACTATCTTGTGTATTTGACAGTACTATGCTCTTTTGCAGTTCATTTCTCATATTTACAACTTCATTTAACTTATTGCTTAAATTTTGCAGTTGTGTATTCATAATATTGGATACATCTGTTCCCAATGTTTGTATAAAATTCATCATAAATACTAATGAGTCGTCATATTCTTTAAGAGATCTCTCATGAAGTTGTCTTGCATTTGCCTCAGCATTTGCCACAAGCTCATTGGCTCTTCTCACAGCCTCATCCATTATCTCTTTTGATCTCTGCTCAGCAAGCTTTATTTGCTCACTTTCATTTAGCATTCTGTCCTTCATGTCATTTGCTTCAGACATAATCCTTTCAGCATTTCTTCTTGCTTGCTCAAGTTCTCTATTCTTAGATTGCTCAAGCTCACGAGTTTTTTCGTTGTACTTTTTTATCTCATCAGGAATAGAAGTCTTAAGCTCACCTACAAGTTGGCGAAGCGTGTCCTTTGGTAGCATGACTCTTCCACGTGTATCCGGACGCACGTTTTCAATCATCTGTTCAATATTATCAATTATTGTTTCTAAATTACTAATTGCCATCTTTCTCTTGTATAATACAGTTATTAAATTTGTTTGTATAAAATAATAACTTATTACACTTTCTCCTTTCTCAAATTTTATATTTATAAATTTAATATATGTTATATAATTAATTTATTGCACTGTGGATTTGTTCCTGTTT
>JAFSKG010000042.1 GCA_017449075.1 Lachnospiraceae bacterium | reverse complement strand
GATAGAATATATAAATTATTATAACAACGATAGAATTAGTAAAAAAAGAAAAGGATTGAGTCCTATAGAGTATAGGGAACAATACTTTTCTTTAATAAACAAATAATAACTTTGGTCTAAATTTATGGTTTAACTATATATGAGTGCTTTTTTTATGCTGATTTCTTTATAAATTTCTTGCTATCTTTTCGTGGTCTTATGGCATCATATACATATTCCGGTTTTGCTCCTTCAGTGATGCACTTGTCTGTCACTATAACCTCTTTCACATTTTCTTCGTCAGGTATTTCATACATCACATCTCTCATAATCTCTTCTATAATACCACGAAGTCCTCTTGCACCAAGATTTCTCTCCATAGCTTTTTTTGCGACCATCTTGAGTGCGTCTTCAGTAAATACAAGTTCTACATCATCAAATCTCAAAAGTTTTTGGTATTGTTTTATGATTGCATTTTTAGGTTCTGTCAAAATCTTTATGAGTGCCTCTTCATCAAGTGACTCAAGTGTAGCGACAATCGGAAGCCTACCTACAAGTTCTGGTATGAGCCCATACTTTATCAAATCTTTTGTCTCACATTTTTTTATGTACTCATCATATTTTATATCTTTCTTATCTACAAGTTTTGTGTTAAATCCTATAGCCGATGTATTGATTCTGCTCTCAATTATATTTTCAAGTCCATCAAACGCACCACCGCAGATAAACAAAATATTCTTGGTATTGACTTGTATATACTCTTGTTGCGGATGTTTTCTTCCACCTGATGGTGGGACATTTGCCTCTGTGCCTTCTATTATCTTTAAAAGTGCTTGTTGCACTCCTTCACCAGACACATCACGAGTGATGCTTACATTCTCACCCTTCTTTGTAATCTTATCTATCTCGTCTATATAGATGATTCCTATCTCTGTCCTTGCTACGTCTCCACCTGCTGCAGACAAAAGTTTAAGCACTACATTTTCTACATCTTCTCCAACATACCCAGCTTCAGTAAGAGTTGTTGCATCAGCTATAGCAAATGGCACTCCTAAAAATCTTGCAAGTGTTTCTGCCATATATGTCTTGCCGCTTCCTGTAGGTCCTATGAAAAGAAGATTTGATTTCTGTATATCTACATCATGATCTTTATTTTTTATTCTCTTATAATGATTGTAAACTGCTACAGCTAAACTTTTCTTTGCATCTTCTTGGCCTATAATATATTGGTCAAGATACTCTTTAATAGTTGCAGGTTTAAGCATGTCAATCTTATCAAGTATAGATTGTATATTGTTTTCTCCTTTGTCATTACCTATCTCATTTGCTCTTTCTTCTTCAAGCAAATCCAAACACCAACCTACACACTCATCACAGATAAATGTGTCTTCTTTATTTCCTGCTATTAATTTTTTTACTTGGCTCGCTGTCTTCCCGCAAAACGAGCAAAAAGGAATTTTATCATCCATGTAAGTTGTAAACTCCTATTAATGTTTATCTATAACCTTATCTATAAGTCCAAAATCGAGTGCTTCCTTTGCTGTCATCCAATTGTCTCGATCAGTTGCTTTAACCAAAGTTTCATAATCTTTGCCTGTGAAATTAGCGAGCATCTCATTCATTTTCTTTTTTGTTTTAATGATTTGATTGGCAGCTATTTCAATCTCTGTCGCCTGACCACCAAGACCATGCATAAGTGGTTGGTGTATGAGAATTTCTGAGTTTGGCAAAGCAAATCTCTTTCCCTTAGTTCCACCTGCAAGTAAAAATGCTCCCATACTTGCGGCCATACCCATACAAATAGTTTGTACATCACACTTTATATACTGCATGGTATCATAAATTGCCATGCCAGCTGATATAGAGCCACCTGGACTATTGATATATAGCATAATGTCTTTCTTTGGGTCTTCTGACTCAAGAAGAAGCATCTGAGCCATAACTATAGATGATAAATCATCTGATATCTCGTCAGCTATAAAAATAATTCTCTCTTCTAAAAGTCTTGAAAAAATATCATATTGTCTGTCGCCTTTACTTGTTTGCTTTATAACGTAAGGCATTGGGATGTAATTCTTTTCTTTCATTTCTAATCCTCCTAATTTTCTTTTATCCTTCTTACTGCCGCATCGCACAGCACGAAAATGCCGGTGGGTAACCTATGGATATAACCGAAGCATTTTCTTAGCTGTGTGCTGCGGCAGAATTAATAATATAATAATTTTAATATTTAATTCTTATTTGCAACTCTCTCTAGAAAATAGTTGGAGCAAAAACTGATTTTTTGCAACGATGACGAAGTTTGAGCCCTAGAGTTTTAGCACTGTTTGAGCGAAGCGAGTTTGCAAAACTCTTGGCGAGAACGAGGCAGCGCTTGCATAAAAATTTTTGTTTTTGCGACCTATTTTCGAGGAGAGTTGCAAATAGTTTAGTATATTATATTAAGAAATTTTGGCATTATCGTACAAGAAATTCATCACTGCTGGGTAGAGCAACTCATCTTTAAGTCTCCTCGTATCTTCTGGATTTGCATACGACTTCTTAAATTGCTCTGGGTCCATGCCGTAAGACTTAGCCATCCTTGTGAGTTCTTCATCTACCATCTCATCTGTTGCTTCTATCTTTTCTACTTCTGCAATCTTCTCAAGCACTAAACTATTTTTTAAACTTCTTTCTGCACCAGGTCTCTGCTCTTTTCTAAATTGCTCTTTTGTTTGATGTATCATCTCAAGATATTTTTCTAAATCAATTCCTTGATATCTAAGACGATTGTTGTAGTTATAGAGCATCTCATCTACTTGAGCTTCTATTGCCTCATCAGCCAAATCAATTTGAGTATTCTTCACAACTTCATCAAGAAGTTTTCCTTTATTATCTTCCTTCATTTGCTTCTCACGAAGTTCTGCGAGTTTCTTCTTTACATCTTCTTTATATTCTTTAAGTGTCTCAAACTCAGAAATCTCTGACACGAACTCGTCGTTTATCTCTGGAAGTTGTTTCTCTTTTACTTCATGAACTTTTACTTTGAAGAGTGCTGGCTTACCTGCAAGAGATTTCTCTCCATAGTTTGCTGGGAAAGTTACATTTACATCTACCTCATCACCAGCTGACTTTCCTATAAGTTGGTCTTCAAAATTATCTATAAATGATTTACTTCCAAGAGTCAAATCATAATTCTCTGCCTTGCCACCTTTAAATTGTTTCCCATCTACATATCCATCAAAATCAATGCTTAGCACATCACCTTTTTCAGATTTCTTGTCAACCACAACGAGGCGGGCATTTTTTACTTGCTCTTCTTCTATCTTCTTATCTACATCAGCATCACTTATTTTTACTTCTGCCTTTTTTAACTCAAGTCCTTTATATTTTCCAAGTTTAATTTCTGGAACTATAGCCACTTCTGCTTCGTAAATAAAGTTTTTTGTGACATCTGCTTGTACAACATTAATTTTAGGTGGAGCTAGAACTTTTTCTCCACTTTTTTTCACCTCATCATAATAAGTGTCGTTGATACACTCATTTACAGTTTCTTCAAGAAAAGCATTTCTTCCATATACTTTAAATGCCATCTCTTTAGTTACTTTTCCTTTTCTAAAACCTGGAGCTGACAACTTTCCTTTTTCTTTATTAAATGCCTTGTCCTCAGCTTTCAAAAATTCTGAATTCTCAACTTCAATAGTGAACTTTGCTTTATTTGTTCCTATCTTCTCAACTTTACAACTCATTTATGATTTCTCCTTAATTTTACTTAGACAACTTAATCATCCGTTCCATTTTTAAAACCAAAATAATAGAACGGCGTTTACCGTTCTATTATATCATAAAATGTACTATTTTTGCTATATTTTGTTGGGCTATTTACCTAACTTATCAGCTCTTGTACCACCTACAAATGTGAAATCGCCAGGTTTCATATTCAAAAATTTTAAATAATCACTTGGATCTGCTGTTGAATCTACTGCTCTTGGACCATAATCTACATAAGTTGATTGTGTGCCATTAAGTGCTGAAACTAAGAATCCAGGGCCACCATCATTATAAACCTTTGTGCTTCCAAATCCTCTTAATTGAGCATCCATTCCTGGACCATCTGAAGAAACTGCATTATGCTCGTCAACTATATCTCCCACGATACCATTTAGACTGCCATATCCATAAATTCTATTTGTGATAGAACCGTCCCAGGTAGAGTCATCAATGCCTATGCCAGGACCGCCAAATTCATCGCCGATTTCCACTGACTTTGCGAAACTTGCACTTGCCATCAATAATACTGACAATAAAGTCATTGCTACTGCTGATAATAAAACTGTTGCTACTGTTGAAGATGATATTACATGTACATTATTATTTATTTTTTTCATTTTGACACCTCTCTATTTTTATTTTTTTGAGAACTCTCTCAAATGTTTTTTATCTTATGGTGTCATTATAGAATCAAAATGTCAAAATGTTAAGTGGTAGAGTTTGGGTAAATAGTGGTAGATTTGTGGTATAAAATTACTTAATTCCGACCACATTTGTGACAGGAAGTGAGAAGGCTACAGCATTTGCATCTGTTCCAAGTCCTGCATCATTGTAAATTGCCTTCAAAATATTATCTTTTATATCTGATTTCACAGTAAGTAAAAGTAAATCCTTTTCAGGATTAATAGTTATCTGAAACTCTTGTTCTGCACTTGGGTTAGCAGTTCCTCTTGCATGAACTATAGTTCCACCTGTAGCGCCTTCTCTTCTTGCCACATCCATAACTTCTCCAGAGAAACCAGCGTTTACTACACATACTATCAGCTCATATTCTATATCTTTCATAGCCACACCCCTTATATAATACTGCTCCTATTATTACTCAAAAAATTGAAAAATGTAACTCCCATGACACTATCAAGTGGCACAGTCCAAGCAACTCCTTTTCCGTCCCTAAGCTCATGAAATTTTTCTTCAAGCATTTTTAGAGTTCTTGGTATATTTTCTTCTGTAACCAAACTCAAAATAATTGCCTTTGTTCCTACTTCATCAGAAAATAATGCCGACTTCGTAGTTCCATTTCCAATTAAAACCATTTGCATATTTGAATGATGTTCTTGCAACAAATCAACAAAAAAATCTGCTTTTGATTTTCTTACAATAGTTATTAACAAACTAAGTTTTCTTGTAGAAGTAAGTCTATTTTGTTTTTCGTTTTTTGCCATTAATTTTTCCTCTATGGTTTGAAATAATTAATCAAAATATATAATTTGATTGTCATCTGCTCTTAAAATTCTCTTCATAGAAATTCTGTCTCTTACAATTTTTGCCATGATAGATCTAAAACCAAGCACTTGAATTGATATGAGTGGTATCATTGCTACAAGTGCTACAACTCCAAAAGCCAAATACATAACCTGATTTTCTCCAGCAAATTCAGCACATGCCCCTATCATAAAAGGCAAGATAAATGTAGATGTCATTGGTCCACTTGCAACTCCGCCTGAGTCAAACGCTATAGCAGTATAAAGCGGTGGCACAAAAAGTGTAAGTGCAAGTGATATAAAGTAACCAGGTATGAGATAAAACAAAATTGAAAAATCATTTCTAATTCTGAGCATTGAAAGTGCTATTGCTATACCTACACCAATTGATAAAGATATGAGCATAGATTTCTTTGACACATTTCCGCCTGTAACTTCTTCAACCTGGCTAGTAAGCACATGAATTGCTGGCTCGGCAAGTACTACAGTTGTTCCAATTATGAAACAAATCAGAATGGCAATTGACTCTTTTGCTTTCACTAACTGGCTGCCAAGACTAAAACCTATTGGTAAAAATCCTATAGATGCTGTAGTAAGAAATGTGACAAGTCCAACAAATGTTATAACTATGCCAACAATAATCTGCATCAACTTTTTAATTGGCAGTTTCATTATAAAATAATTTAATACTATAAAGAAAATAAAAATGAGTCCCAAGGCTTTGATGATGTTCCATGCCTCGTGAGACGCTATGTTAAATATGCCACTTGCCATTATTGAATTCATTGTATAATCAGGAAGCGTGTAGACTACTTCACCTTTTGAAAAAAGAAAAGACATCATTACTACAAGTATAGGTCCTATAGAACAGAGAGCCACAAACCCAAATGAATTTTCGCTACTGTTTTTGCCACCTATAGTTGCCGCTATTCCCACACCAAATGCCATGATAAACGGAACTGTTATTGGTCCAGTAGTCACGCCGCCAGAATCATAGGCGAGGGGAACTAAACTATCTTTATCCATTTCATATATAAGTGCAGTAAATGCAAAAAGTAGCAAATAAAAAAGTAATAACAACATAGAAAGTTTCTCGTTGAAAATTACTTTAAGTAATGATATAACCAAGAAAACACCTACACCTACACCGACATTAACTATAAATGTAGGTCCATTAACAACATCTTTTACCTGCTCACTTAAAACAATCAGATCTGGCTCTGCAATCGTGACAAGTATGCCCATAAACAGTGCAACTATAAGTATTAAACTTAACTTCTTTGTCTTTATAAGACCAGTACCAGTATAATCCCCCATAGGTGTCATGGAAATCTGTGCACCTATGTTGAAAAGCGTCATGCCTATAATGAGTAGCACCGCCGAAACTAAGAAAACTATCAATTCGTTATTTGGCAAATCAAAAAGCGGTGTCAACGATATCACAAACACAATAATAACTATTGGCAAAATAGAAACAACTGACTCTTTAAACTTTTCTATAACCATTTTCATAACTAAATCAAATTAAATTCATAATGTTAAAACATAAACTTATCTTCAAAATATTTTTTAAGTTCATCTATTGGTATTCTTACCTGCTCCATACTGTCTCTCTCTCTTATAGTAACTTGCTTATCATTTTCAGAATCAAAATCATATGTAATACAATATGGTGTACCTATTTCATCTTCTCTTCTATATCTCTTGCCGATAGTTCCCTTCTCATCAAAGTCACACATATAATATTTACATAATTCATCATATATCTTCATCGCAGGCTCTGACAATTTCTTAGAAAGTGGCAACACTGCTATCTTTATAGGAGCAATAGCTGGATGGAAATGCATAACTGTTCTCACATCTCCTTCTCCAACCTGTTCTTCATCATATGCGGCGCAAATAAATGCAAGAGTAACTCTATCTGCTCCAAGTGATGGCTCTATAACATATGGTGTATACTTTTCATTTGTCTCATCATCAAAGTACTGTAAATCTTCTCCTGATACTTTCATATGCTGTGACAAATCGTAATCAGTTCTATCAGCAATTCCCCAAAGTTCTCCCCAACCAAATGGGAATAAGAACTCTATATCAGTCGTAGCTTTACTATAGAAAGAGAGTTCTTCTTTGTCGTGGTCACGGAGTCTAAGTTGCTCATCCTTTAGTCCAAGACTATGTAAGAAATCTATACAATATTTTCTCCAGTATTCAAACCACTCAAGGTCAGTACCTGGCTTGCAGAAGAACTCAAGTTCCATTTGCTCAAACTCTCTTATGCGGAAAATAAAGTTACCTGGTGTAATCTCATTTCTAAATGACTTTCCAACTTGAGCTATACCAAATGGTATCTTTCTTCTACTTGTCCTTTGAACATTTTTAAAATTGACAAATATTCCCTGTGCAGTTTCAGGACGAAGATATACAACATTCTTTGCATCTTCTGTTACGCCTTGGAATGTCTTAAACATAAGATTAAATTCTCTTATAGACGTAAAGTTGTGTTTGCCGCATGATGGACATGGTACATTGTGGTCGTTCACCCACTTTTCCATTTCTTCATGAGACCAACCATCTATAGAAGAATTTAGCTCAATATTGTTTTCTTTTGCAAAATCTTCTATCAACTTATCTGCTCTAAATCTTTGTTTACACTCTTTGCAATCCATAAGAGGATCCGAAAATGAACCAAGGTGTCCAGATGCAACCCAAGTTTGTGGATTCATAAGTATGGCAGAATCAAGCCCTACATTGTACTTCGACTCCTGCACAAACTTTTTTCTCCATGCATCTTTTACATTATTTTTTAATTCCACTCCAAGATTTCCATAGTCCCATGAATTTGCAAGTCCTCCATAAATCTCAGAACCCGGAAATAAAAATCCACGATTCTTACAAAGTGCTACAATTTTGTCCATAGTATAAAATTCTTTTCCCATACTAACCTCTCTTTAATATACAATGTATTTTAATATATTTATTAGAATGCTTTTATATTATCATCTTCACTATCTGTCGTAGTGTCAATTTCAATGATTTTAAGTTCATAGCTCGTACCATTCTCAAGTTCAACCTTTACAATCTCATCCACCACATGCGACAAAAGTGCCTTTCCGAGTGGCGACTCTATGCTAACTTTATTTTTCATAGAATCTGCTCTTATAGATGTAACTATCTTATAAGAATCAATTTCCCAAGCTGACTCATCCACGCCTTCCTCTACAAATTTTACTTTCACAGTGTTGTTGAGAGTTATTCCACCATTAGTACTCTCTTCTATTATAGTTGCATGCTTGAGCATCTTCTCTAAATATTCGATCCTCGAATTATTCTCCCTATTTGCTTTTCTTGCAGCATAGTACTCAAAATTCTCAGAAAGATCACCTTGGGCACGTGCAGATTTTACATCTTCTAAAATCTTAGGCCTAAGCACTGTCTTTCTCTCAAGTATCTCAGCTTGTATTTTTTTTACATCATCTTTTGTGAGTTTTTCACTATTCATATTGCTTTCTACCTATCCAATCCATCATGAATACTACTCTCTCGTACATAATATCATTAAACTTTTTATTATAGTGTATACCATCTGGCAACATATATTCTTCTCCTGTACAGTCACTCATATCAATATAGTATACATTGTCATATTCCATAATTAAATTTCTTATCATGGAGTCATACTCAAATGTGGAATATGGAAAGTTGGGAACAAATGCCATATCATAATACATATAAGAATGAACCAAGACAATCTTCCCTGTTCTCTTTGCTATATCAAATAATTCTCTAAGTTCTTTTTCAAATTCTGATGGGTGTGTACTCTTATGTCTATCGTTTACACTTATGGATAAAAAAACTATCTTGTATAATGAGTTGAATGCACTTTTAAGTGTATTATAATTCATCTCAATTGTGAAACCTTCATTAAAGTAACCATGTAACTTTATATCTCTATCCTTTTCATCATTATAGAAATGCTCTGCATAAGAGTCACCGGCTACAGCAATTTCACTGGCATAACCCGGGCCCATATCAAACAAATCAGTTTTATCAGTCCGCGGCACCAACACATCTGTTGCAGCAAAACTACAAAAACAAACCACGACTGTAATCATCACAGATAATATAATTTTATATATGACCTTACCCATATTTCATTTCTTAATTATACTGTACATAATTCTACTATTTAATCTACTACTTCTTCACCCACATCGCAGGTCTAAAACCATGTCTTCTCCATGTGTCGTATGCGGATACGAAGTCATCAGCACCATCATTTTTGATATAAATAACTTGACTGTGTTCTGTATTTCTCATCGTCCTTGTATAGTAACCACAAGAATATACATTGGCATCTTCTAATAATTTGCCACCTACTATTACTCCTCTTGCCTTTGCAAATAAGGTGGCAAAAGTTTTATTTTTTTCATTTGGAAGAATCTTGCTCTCAACTGCTTGCCCATCACTATTCTCATTTTTACTACCAAAATACTTTATTATTTCATCTAAACTAAGTAAGAAAATTCTATCTTCAGTTTCTTTTAAATTATAATAGTCGTTATTTGTATTATCGATAGTGCTAAGCATAATATTTTTTTGTTCAGTTTCTGAAAATGCACTACTCAAGAACTCTGTATTTGCCCACATCCTTATGTCAGATTCATTCCATGATGCAGGTTTTCCTTCTACCTTATTGTTTTGGAATTTACGATAGTCAAGTACATATTTACTAAGTAACAAATATTCATCGCCCTTCTTATCCAACACTATCCACTCGATAGCCTCTTTACCGTTTTCCAAATCGCTATCTTGCTCATACGCACCAAATGTAACTATGTCATAGTTCATACAAGTTGCTTTACTGCTATATGATGTCACTATTCTTGCCTCAGAAATATTTTCAAATGAATACTTATTTGGCTCATGTAATTCTTCTGAGAATATCTTGTCAGTCTTTTCATCATAGCTTAAACCTTCAAACTCAGTTAATACATTTAAATCTATCCACATACAAGGTCTAAAACCTAGTTTTGGGTTATTTAAATTTGTCTTATATGTGCCACTTGTATACTCTAAAGTGTCATAAGGGCTCCCTTTAAAATCTATAGTCTCACGAGCTGATACTGCTCTATTGGACATTCCCTTCTTCTCTTCGCCGCTTCTTCCTTGATTTCTAAGCCAGAAGTCTACTAAAGTTTTAGACTTTAGATTGCTATTCTCTTTCTTATGCTTTTTATAAGCATAGTCAGTGTAAATTGTCGCAAGTCTACTATCATTTATAGGTTTAATATCATAGCGTGGTTCCCTTATACAGTCGTCATAACTTATATTATATACTTCTATCAACTCATCAAAACCAGGTACAAACACTTTATCTACCGTGCCAGCACCTGATGAATTTCCATAAACAGGGTTATCATAATTTTTTGCTCTTGTAGATACAATTAAAACTTTTTCTTGTTCATTAAATGAATCGTCATAAAATTCATGATTAGCCCACGCCCTAAGTCTACTATCTTTCCACACTGTATATCGTTCAAGTATATTGCTGTACTCTACATAATCCAAAATATACTTACTAAGCAACAGAGCTTTGCCATCTTCTCTCTTTAGTATAATCCACTCTATACCCTCTTTACCATTTGCTACGTCACCATCTTGCTCATAACTACCAAGAACTACAGAATCAAAATCTTTATAGGTTTTAGTCTTATCATAGTTTGCCAATTCATATGCTTCGCCAATTTTTTTTATGTCATATACCTGGGCCTTCTTTTCTTCTCTCACTGGCTCAAAATAATCTTTTTCAAAAAGAGATGTTCCAGGAATTCTTATAACTGGTCTCACGCCTCGATTATAAAATCTTTCTTTTATACTATTATCGCTTTTGTCTACCTTAGAAACGTAGTACGGAAATCCATGATTTGATATATGTCCTCTCTTATCAACTATATCTGTGAAAAATTCTTTTGCAGTCATCATAGTGTTTCCAAGACTTGATCTAACCCAATACTCAGCATATTCATCATATGATTCTTCATATTCTTGCTCTTTATGCCAAACTGCTATGCTTTCATTATTTTTTTCTTCATCGAGAATATTTTTTGCAAAGACACTTGGCTTTGCCATATATTTTTCGCTTGAACCACCCACTTCGAATCCAAGATATTTTCTTATCTCATCTTTTGACAATATATATACTTTATCACTTGTGTCAGGACCCATATCAAACGGAGTGTCATTGTTATTAATTCCAAATGCATCACCATTTTTTACAAAACTATCAATAACGAATACTTTTTCGTCATCGCTAAATGCTTCATTAAAAAAATCATTATTAAGCCATTTCCTAAGTGAAGATTTTTCCCAATTGCCATTTGTCTCATTCGGTCCTAATTCAGTTTTATTGTCAAATGGCATAGCATACAAAACATCTTTACTTACAAGCAATCTATCATTTCCTGTGTCCTCAAGTATTATCCAAGTTATGTCTTCTTTACCATTATTAATATTTCCATCTTGCT
This sequence comes from Lachnospiraceae bacterium, assembly GCA_017449075.1. Lineage (GTDB taxonomy): Bacteria > Bacillota > Clostridia > Lachnospirales > Lachnospiraceae > UBA3633. The sequence continues at coordinate 10,893 of JAFSKG010000042.1, read as the reverse complement.
CAAACTTTCCAAACTTAATAACTCTAAAATCATTGAACCAGCTGTCATCTTTTTCTTGAGTTTCATTTTGAAAGTTTGAAGTTGTCTCCACAGGCTTATCAATGTAAGTAGATTCTATAGTGCTTTCATTTGTAACTACACTAGAATTTTTGCAAGCAAAAATGCCAATCGTTAAAATCACAACTAAAAATATTGAAAATTTATTTTTTATCGTTCTCACTATACTTAACCAATCCTACACGGGACTACAGGATGTCGTCCCCTACTTGATATATTCTTGCAACCCAATATACTATTCAACAGTAACTGATTTTGCAAGGTTCTTTGGTTTATCTATGTCACACTTATTATTTTTTGCCACATAATATGCAAAAAGCTGAAGCGGTATTATCTCCACCGCCGCCATAAATAATTCATTTGCCTTTGGCACAAGTAATACATCATCTGCTTCTGAAAATATTTTTTTATTACCTTCTATAGCAAGTGCAAGAACCTGCGCACCTCTTGCTTTGACTTGTTGTATATTTGAAATGATCTTATCAAGAAGTGGTTCATAACAACAAACTGAAACTACAAGTCTTCCCTTTTCGATAAGAGCAATCGTTCCATGTTTTAATTCCCCTGCTGCATATGCTTCTGAATGTATATAAGAAATTTCTTTTAACTTAAGTGATCCCTCAAGACATACTGCATAGTCAAGATATCTTCCTATAAAGAATATTGATTGCTTCTCGTGATATTTATCAGCAAGTTTTTTCACTCTTGTGTTTAAGTCAAGTGTTCTCTGTGCTCTTTCAGGAAGACTCACGATATTTGATGTATATTCTTCCATCTTGTTCTCATCTATTCTTCCAAGTTTAAACGCAGCCCACACAGCAAACATATATAGGACAGCAACTTGAGTTGTGTAACCCTTCGTAGTCGCAACTGCTATCTCTGGTCCTGCCCAAGTATAGATAGTATAATTTGCAAGTTTTGCAATTGTACTTCCAACTACATTTACAATCGCAACCACATCTGCACCCTTACTCTGTACTTCTTTAATCGCAGCAATTGTATCTGCAGTCTCTCCAGACTGACTTATTACTAGCACCAAAGTTTTCTCATCTATTATAGGATCTCTATATCTAAGTTCACTCGCAACTTCAGTATGCACATGAATCCTGCACAACTTTTCAATGACATCTCTACCTACACAACCTGCATAATATGCAGATCCACATGCAGTTATAAGAATTCTGTCATACTTTTTTATATCTATGCCTAACTCATCAAAATTCACTTTTCCATCTTTGACTCTTGGTTCAATCGTTGCCTTAAGTGCTGCAGGCTGCTCCATAATTTCCTTAAGCATGAAGTGCTCATATCCACTTTTTTCTGCCGCAGCCACATCCCAAGTTATCTTTCTCTCTTCTTTTTTTATCTCTTTAAAATTATGATCAAATATTGTGACTTTATCTTTAGTTATCTCTGCGAACTCATAATCGTCAAGGTCTATGACATTTTTAGTACGACTTACAAATGCTGTAATGTCTGATGCAAAATAGTTTTCTCCCACACCGACACCTATTATGAGTGGACTCGCTACTTTTGCAGCAAATATTGTTCCTGGATAATCGGCACAAAGCACCCCAATAGCATAGGAACCTTCAAGCATAGAAGTTGTCTTTACTAAAGTTTTCTTTAGATCTCCATCATAATAATAATCAAGAAGCTGCACTATAACTTCAGTGTCTGTCTCGCTTAAAAACTTTACCCCTTTCTCTATCAGTTTACTTTTTATTTCCGCATAATTTTCTATGATGCCATTATGAACTATAGCAAACTTCCCATCTGTTGACATATGTGGATGAGCGTTGACATCACTTGGCACACCATGTGTGGCCCATCTTGTATGTCCGATACCACAATGTCCATCCAACTTATTATTTTTATTTGAAAGACTAATAAGGTTATCAACCTTACCTTGGGCTTTAACCATATCAATTTCATTTTTATTTTGAATTGCTATTCCTGCCGAATCATAACCTCGATACTCAAGTCTTTTTAATCCGTCAAGAATTATTTCTCTTGCATCGCCGGATCCTGTAAATCCAATTATTCCACACATACCTTATCCTTTATTATTCAGCTACTCTAATTTTATCAAATGAAACTGTTGATCCATTTATTTTCACATCCATGCTAAATGCTGGCATATTATCATAGTATAATACTGTAGTAGTTCCCACGCTCATACCTGCCGGATTGTTCATTACAATTTTTTCGCCATCACTTCCAATTTGCATATCTTTTTCGACATCTTCAACTGTTCTCACTGTCACAAATTCTATACCAGGTGTTACATTTACTATGACATTATGATCATCGTCTATCTCATAAGCAATCTGATCTCCAACAGCAAGCGACCTTATAGTTCCTTCACCATCTTCAGTATTTGTTATTTCTGATATTACTTTTTTGCCGAGTTTCATTTTAATGACATTTGCATTTACTTCATAGCTCATCTTATCAACAAAATAATTTTGAACTTCAAAAGGGTCAACAAAACCTGTTCTCTCAATACTGTCACCCTTCGCGTCAAATATATATAGTCCTTCCGCATGTGTTCCTGTACCTTCTACCAAACCACCAGCAAATAATACTCTACCTTTTTCCTCATCCACATCTACTGTAGGATTGTTGCCATGGCACACATCTGCAAATGGAAAATTGTTGCCTTTATACCTAATTATTATTCCATAATTATTTAAAGTTTCTCCATTCTTATCATGAAGCAGCGACCAAACACTAATATCTGAATCTATATCTCCGTAATTACATTCAAATGTTTTGCTATCAGCGTCAAGGTCAGCAGACTCAAGAACATTTTTTACAGCATCTATATTTTTTTGATATTTTTTATTTACATTTTCTTTTTCAAATGGTTCCGATAATGTTCTCTTAAACTCTCCATCTTTGATTTGCACATTATCTACGATATTGCCATCCTCATCCGCCGTAGTTTGCGTTGATTCACTGACAGATTCTGCACTGCTGCTTTCATTTTCTTTAGTACCACAAGATAGTAGTGCAAATGCCATCACAATAGCCATAAAAATAATTATTGCGTTTTTCTTCAATAATCTCATAACAATAACAAACAATTATCAGCATGCTAGCCTCCAATTGTTTATCTCCTTTCTATTATTAAATTGCTACTATATTATACTATTTAATTGTGTATAATATATTACCATATTTTGACATAAATAAAAACCCCCTTTGAAAAAAGGGGGCATAAATAGTATTATCTCTTTGAGAACTGTGGTGCACGTCTTGCTGATTTAAGGCCGTATTTCTTTCTCTCTTTCATACGAGGGTCACGAGTTAAATAGCCTTCCTTCTTAAGAAGTGATCTATAGTCTGGATCTACTTCAAGAAGTGCTCTTGCAATACCATGTCTAATAGCTCCAGCTTGACCTGATGTACCACCACCATATACATTTACTAATACATTGAATTTTCCTTCAGTCTTAGTTGCTGCAAATGGCTGATTAATTATTTTCTTTAATGTCTCAAGGCCTACATAGTCATCAAGTGGTCTTTTATTTATAGTTATCTCACCTTTTCCTGGCATAAGATAAACTCTTGCAACAGATTTTTTTCTTCTACCAGTTCCATAATATCTTTCTTTTGATTTTGCCATACGGGTTTTCCTCCTATACCTTTAATGCTTCAGGTTTTTGTGCCTGATGTTTGTGATCTGGTCCAGCATAGACAAATAACTTTCTGTACATTTGTCTGCCGAGAGGTCCCTTTGGTAACATTCCCTTTATAGCATATTCAACTACTCTCTCTGGGAATTTTTGTTTCAAATCGCGAAGTGTAATGTATCTTCCTCCGCCAAGCCATCCTGTGTGATGGAAATAAATCTTTTGATCAAGTTTCTTTCCAGTAACCTTAATCTTTTCTGCATTTACTACTACTACATAGTCACCCATATCTACATTTGGCATATAAGTAACTTTGTGTTTGCCTTGAAGAACTTCTGCTGCCTTTGTAGCAAGTCTTCCAAGGACAACATTGTCGCAGTCAAGAACGTACCACTTCTTAGTGGCTACATCCGCTGCTTTAGGCACGAATGTCATCATTTAAATTCCTCCTTACTCTGGTGTGCAAGCCCATCTCCTTTTATATAGTTCCTTGCACTGTCGTTTTCGGTGATACCTCACAAGATAAAAAAAGGACTCTTGTGAGAGCCCCTTTATAATACTAAAATGTAAGCATTTTGTCAACTAGTTTTATTTCACAAAAAAAGTCCATCGCGTACGCATGGACTTTCTTTTTTCACATAATAATTAATTATTGAATGTGCTTCTCTATGAAAGCAACGTCATTTCCTTCAGTATAAGATCCAGTATAGCCAACGCCTCTGTATGTTACACCTGAGAATGACATATCTGTCCAGTTAGGCCATCTCTTGATTCTTTCAGCGATTGCAAAACCACATGATTGATGTGTTACATCGTCGAATAATCCGAAATAATACCAACATGGTCCAAACTTAGCAGTACCTTCTTCAACATTTGCAAATGGTAATGAAGTAACTGATTGAGTCTTTGAATCCCAAGAATATGGATATACATTGATTATGAAATCAGCTGCACATTGGTCGCCGCCTTCACCGAAGTTAAGTCTAACAACCCAAACTGTGCTACTACCATTGTATCTAGTTGCATTTACTATTCTAGCTTGTTTTCCACGAACATTTGTTGCAAGTTCTGCAAGACGGCTAATATCTTTATAAGATATTGAAGTTGGGTTCTTAGTTGTTACATTACCAACAGTAGCGCCTTGTGAAAAAGAAGCAGCATTAGTAGAAAGAACTGATGCAAATACGAATGTCAAAGCTAATACTAAGCTTATAATTCTCTTCTTCATACTATTCCTCCTATATGAATTATTACAATAATTATACTATTTTTGTCCTATTTGTCAAGATTTTTTTGCCTTTTAAAAAGTGGATTTTATTACATTTTTCTTACTAATTATGGGGCTATAATCGTGCATTCTACTGCAATTTATCCCACATATCATACCTTTCCATAATAGCAGCATTCTTCTCATCTATCTCTTTTTGAACGAGTGACAACTCTTCAAAATTACTCTGTATACTGCTATCCTGTAACCTCAAATTAAGTTCTTCTAATTTTTTCTCAAGTTTAGCAATTTCTTCTTCTAATTTCTTAATTTTCTTGTCATCTTTGCTTTTTTGTTTACTTTCCTTATAACTTTGTTTGCCCTGAGTTTCTTTGTCGGTAGTTTCTAAATTGACCTTTGTATGGATATTGTCATCTGCTGCATCCTTCATACCAGATAACTCATTTTCTTTGACATACTTCTCATAATCCTCATACCCAAACTCAAAAAACTTTGTGAAAGCCCGCTCTTCAAATAATAAAATTTTAGTAGAAATTTTCTTTACAAAATATCTATCATGCGAAACAAATATAACCGTCCCCTCAAAATTATTTATAACCTCTTCCAGACTTTCTTTTCCTAAAATATCCAAGTGGTTCGTCGGCTCATCTAGTATAAGTAAATTTGGTTTTCTTTCAAATATTTTAGCAAGACACAGTCGTACTTTTTCACCACCAGACAAATCACAAACTCTTTTAATTATATCTTCTTCGCCAAACAAAAATCTACCAAGTCTATTTCTAACTTCTGTATTATCATATGTAGGAAACTCATCAGAAAAATCATCAAATAAAGTTTTTGTAGAATTATTTTCTGCTATTCTCTGGTCAAAATACTCATACTCTATCTCGTGACCATAACTATACTCGCCAGAAATTTTTGGAATGACGCCAACTATAGTTTTTATAAATGTAGACTTACCAGTACCATTTGCACCAATCACTGCGAGCCTGTCCCCACGGTTAACTACTAAATTAATTTTCGCAATTGCACCCTTGTCATACCCAACTACTAAATCTGTGCATCTTAAAACTTCCTTTCCACCTACCTTCTTTGGCACTATCTTTACATGAAATGTTTTTGTATCTGCCTCCGTAGGTTTAAATGTCTTTGCCTCAAGCTTTTCTATGACCTTATCTTTTGACTGTACCATCTTCGCTTTCGTCGCTTTATATCTAAATCGATCAGCAAGCGCAGTCAACCTTTCTATCTCTTTCAAATTTTTATTGTACTCTGCAAGTTTTAGTTGGTAATTAATTTCTTTTTGCTCCACAAAGTTAGTGTAGTTGCCATCATATCTCACTGTCTCCTTATTTTCCACATCGTATATAACATTGCAAATGTTATCAAGAAACATTCTATCATGCGACACAACTACTATATTTTTCTTATAGTCCTGTAAATAGTTTTCCATCCACTCTATAGCCTCTATATCTAGATGATTTGTAGGTTCATCAAGCATTAGCACATCTGGCTTTGATAGCAAAAGTTTTAAGAGCGATATCTTAGTACTCTGTCCACCCGAAAACTCACTTATAGGTCTTTCAAGATCTTCTTCGCTAAAGCCAAACTTTTTAAATCCAGTCTTTAGTTCCTTTATGTAAATATGCCCACCTTCAAAATTATATGTATCAATAAGCGAGTTTAATTCCACGGCTTTTTTCTCATCATAATTTTCAGCAAGTTCACTAGTGAGCTTCTCAATTCTCTGCTCCATCTCTATAAGTTTATTAAATGCCTCAAGTAAATAGCTATACACTGTAGGGGATGTCACTCTTTCGTTATGTGCAGTGGACGACATTCTGTCGTCCCTTGTAGGGGCGGATATCATCCGTCCGCTCTCTGCTCCCGCCAACTGCTGTCTCAAATACCCAGGGTTAAAATCTTTCGACTTAACAATCTCACCTCTTGTATTATCATCATTGTAATCAAGTTCAATCTCACCATTCAATAGTTTAAGCAATGTGGTCTTACCCGCACCATTTCTCCCCACAATCCCAATCTTCTCATTGGCGACCATACGAAAATTAAAATGAGATAAAATCTCATTTCCACCCAAAGAAACTGTGCCATTTTTAATCTCATACAACATACTTCGTATGGGCGAGTTTTACGAGCCCACCCTCTCGCAATAATCTATAACTGATTTATATCCTTCCTCACTCTCTATTCTCTTTCCACCATTTTCGTAAAAAACTTCTTTCGTCGTCGCCGTACCAAAGCCATACACACTATGTCTCTCACTCATCATCATAATATTGTAGATGCATTCTTTGCCTTCTTTGGCATAGCCAACATTTTCAAGATTGCCAGCAATATTTTTTTGTCTATAAAGATAATAAGGTTTAAGTTTCAAATGCTCTGCAAGTCTCTCACTCCACTTAAACATACTATCAATCTCCCTCTTACCCACACCTGCCAAATAATAATTTTTCGTCCACTCCGCGAGTTCAAAATTCAACCTCGCCGCCCTTTTTAGTGCAAGTGAGTGAACTGTAAATGAATCTGGCTTGAGTTTCCTAACTCCATTTAAAGTTTTCAAAACATCAAACAAGTGCTCATTTGGTAATCCCAAAATTATATCCATGTTGATATTGTCAAAACCTAACTCTCTCGCAAGCTTAAACTTTTCTATCACATCTTCAACTGTATGTTTCCTACCAATCAAATCCAAAGTTTTCTGATTAAAACTTTGTGGATTAATAGAAATGCGGCTGACCCCATGTCTTTTCATAATTAAAAGTTTTTCTTTTGTAATCGTATCAGGCCTTCCCGCTTCAACTGTATACTCGATACATTTTGACCTATCAACATATTTATCTATTATAGTAAGTAATCTTTCAAAAGCATTTTCATCAAGTGATGTCGGTGTCCCACCACCGATGTATAAAGTAAGTGGTTGTAATTTATCTGTAGAGGTAAATGCTGTATTCGTAGGGGCGAATGCTTGCAGAGCCCTCTTGCCCACTATCTTCCCAACTCTACTATTAAAGTCTCTCTCTATCGTTTCCAAATATCTATCAACATACTTCCCAAACTTTTCTATATTAAATGAAGTAAATGAACAATAAAGACAGGTACTCTTACAAAATGGTACGCCAACATACACACTATAACTATTTTTATAATCTCTTACCTCAGGTCTCTCAAGTATTTTTATCTCATTTCGTGCTATCTTTATAAGTTCAAATCCTTTCTCATCACTTATGTAATATTCTTTCTTAAGATACTCTTTTATCTTCTCATTCTCTTTATAGATAGGATTATCAATCTCTGTTAAAGGACTAAGCCCCATGACATCCCTAACACTCTTGCCGCTCGTGCAACTCGCGGCTACGGGTTGTCTATTGTGCCGTTCTTCATCGCATGGGCGAACGCTGTATTCGTAGGGGCGAACGCTTGCGGAGCCCCCATCGCATGGGCGAGTTTCACGAGCACGTTCTTCCAACATACTCGTCACTATATTCACTGGCCTAATTCCTGTCAGTGTCCCCCACAGAAGTTTCTTGCCAGTGAGTTTGCTAAGATAATTATATAGTTGCCTTTTAACTTCACTTTTAACTGTGAGGCGGTCGGCGTCTAAAGTTCCATTATAGTAATCTTTCACAACAATGTCCGGGCTCGAGTAGGGGCGCAGTTCACAAGCCCTTCCCTCACATTGGCAGATGGTATCCGCCCCTACATCATCAAAAATATAAGTAATTTTTTGCAATGTAAAAAAAGCTAGACACAAATCTCTTATGTCTGTCTCAAAAGGTCTTAATTCTTTTGTTATATATACATATATCATTATAATTTTTGCGAATTAAAGAATCATTCTCTAAGTGTTTATTATATCACATTATATTTTTAATGACAAAAAATAAAACAGGCGATTTCTCGCCTGTCTATATGAGCGTCACTATTATTGCAATAATAAACTCCTTTTTATTCCATCCCTTCTATTCTGATTCTAAAATTACACTCATATCTGTCATTTGACAATATACACCATCCTGTGTTATAGGATCAATTCGCATCCATACGCTATCACCTTTAGATACATTCATAAGAACGGTTATTTTGCCGTCAGTCCATTCAGTACCATTTAATGTTACTTCACTTCCTGTTCCATCTAAATTGGTATATCCTTTATAGAATGTTCCGCTATCATCGTCAAATTTTTTATTTTTAAAATAAGTTTTAATTTTATTATCAGGTGTAAGAGAAACGACTGTAGAATCGTGATCGGTTTTTTCCTCATATTTTATAGTTATTTTTAACTGAGCAGCTTTTTCTGCATCTTCTATAATAGGATATCCAGCATTTTTCTTAAGATACTCACCTTTTGAAGTTTTAAAATCTGGCGATAATACATCTCCCCATTTTACTCTATACCATAAAGGGATGGTAATTGTTAATAATTCATCATCTTCTTGATATAGCCTATTTACAGACAAATATTTCAAAGTGTCAGTTGTATTCATCGGCATATTTGTAGTTATATTTAAATCTCTTGCATATGCTATATAGTATGTAGAATTACCACTTTCACTTAAATCTATATAATTATTCCGTGAAGAAGTTTTTGGCAGAGGTCCTATATTAGTTTCACCATCTTCATCAGATCCATACATAGCATATCTAAAATTATTTCTGTCTCCAAGACACTGTTTTTTAGTATTCCATCTATTATCTTCTATCAATCCATCATCTATCCTATAATTATTTTGCATGCCATATCCTGCATATCCACAATCAGTTCTCAATAGCACTCTATACCCATCTTCATCAGCCGTAAACCACATGCAATCACCCGTACGAGCATTAGTGTTTGGATAGTTAGGTTGATGCGTCATTTTTAAATGAGATGTTATATCACCACGGTAGTCTGACTTAGCAACCGGTATATTTGCTATTGTGTAACCCAATATATCACCATCTTCTGTTGCATTTGTGAATGATGGATAATCTGTATCAGAAGACGCAACTAATTTATTTGTTAGCTGATAACTCGCATAATCTGCACCAGTATAACGGCCCCATTGATTGGTAAAACTCACTCCATGTGGATTAGAGTATATATTTTGTGTAAATCCTCTTTCAGGAGTAAAAGGTTTATCAGGATTTAAAAGCCAACCATCTTCTGTTTTAGTACCTTGTATATATATAATATCGCCAGCACCACTCGAATTATCACTATAATTAAATCCAAGCTTTTTTTCCCAGTGACGATATGGGTATAAACGAGCTGTTATATTTATCATTTCAAAACCCGCATCAATATTATCATGAAACCATAAATAAGCATCGCCTTGTATGTTTCTTCTATTTTCAGGTTTTAATATTTGCCATCCTATAGTATCAGTATAATTATTACCAGATGTAGCAAGTGCAGTAAATTTTCTATTGGTAAAATACATATATGGCCCATGCATCCAACGGATGTCACTATAATTACTTAACTGAGATATATCTTGCTTTTTTGATATATTAATTCCAGCAAGATAAGCCGCTATCGCTCCATCTATCTTTTGATCTATACTCGTATTATACTGATCAATTTGAGCCTGAAAATTATTTTTTAACGAGTCAAACTCCGCCTTTGTTATAAAGGCTGAACCGTCATTATCACTTACTACCGCCGCAAAACTTTCTATACTTAAAAAAAGCACTAAAAATAGCGCTACCATTTTCTTTACTAATCTTATTCCCTTATTCATTAGTTTATAACTACGACCTGGGCTCGTAAACTTCGCCCCTACACCTCCCTAGGACCAACCCTCTACAAATTGAAAAAGATAGGGGGTCGGGATAGGGGGTTATAATGGTAAACTTTATGTATACATTAAATATCCCCTATGTATACAGTTAAAAGAATTAGTATACACTCCTAATAATTTATGTATACAGATATGTTATAATTATATAAAGTTATGACATATGCTATAT
>JAFSKG010000041.1 GCA_017449075.1 Lachnospiraceae bacterium | reverse complement strand
GTTGTATATGTAAAAAATGATGAAGGTAAGAAACTTTCTGATTATGAGATTGCAATTTTAAATGCAATGCGCCCATATAATTTTGCAATTAATGATCAAAAAGAAGTGTTGGAAATCAAATTAGGTAATAGTATGGATTTGAGTACTACTTATGAACCTAGAGAAAAGTATAAAAATGCTACTGTACTTTACTCATTAAGAGATAAAGGCGTAGTTAGCATAAAGGACAATAGAATCTTTGGTGAAAGTTTAGGAAGTACAAAACTAGTTCTTACAACTAAAGAATTTGGTGGAGCGGATGAAATAGAAGTAAATGTAGTAGCAAATAGAGGTGGTTCAGGCAGTAGGCCAAGTGGCGGTGGTGGAGGTGGAGGAGGCGGTGGTGGACCTATAAAATATACACCAAACATTATAACTGTTAATGCGGTTAGATCTAATGCTATTACTCTTAATGCGACTCAGGTTGCTTGGGAGTATGACCCTATAAATAATAATTGGAAGTTAAAATTAAAAGTTTCAGACTCCGAGATAGTTACTTTACCAAATGGATTCTACCAGATTGAAAAAGAGCGAGTGACTATTGCTAATGGAATTTCTACAACTGCGAAATTTATAGATACTTATTATATTGATGAGACTGGCAAAATGCTTACAGGATGGGTAGGAACGGCTGATGGCAAATGGTATTTCTTTGAAGATGCTAAGACTATGGATGAAGGAAAGATGGTAATAGGTTGGCGAAATGTGGGAGGCTCTTGGTACTATTTTAGCCTAGATGGCAGTATGCTTGTTAATTCTATTACTCCAGATGGTTATAGGGTTGGAGCTAATGGTGCATATCTTGCTGATGTATATACAGCAAATATAAATTAGAACAAATAACATAGAGTTTAGTAGTGATGAGAGCAGATTTAATTATTTTAGCTATGTATTTGCTATAAGACTCAAAAAAAGGGGGAAAAATGGAAAAAATCAAGAAAGTCCTATCAGTAGTATTGATCGTAAGTCTTATTCTTACTTCGCATTCTTTTTATACTTTCGCTGATAGTATTGAGAAAAGTTTAGAAACGAGTGCAACCCAAACAAAATGGGAAGTAGAGCAAGATATTTATAAATCAAGTGAAGATGTAGAAGATATTGAAAGTAAAGACCTTGATTTCGTTAACTTAAGTGATGAAATAGTGTCCGCAAGTATATCTGACACTACTATTTTTGATGATGAAAATGAAAATACGGATGAGAGTTTTGAGGAAGAACCAGAAGAAGACCCAGCCGTAGAAGAACTAGAAGAAGAAATGACCACAGAAGAAGCAGGTGTAGAGGCGAGCAGTGCTAGTATAGAAGAAGAAACGAGCATAGAAGAGACAACTATAGAAGAAACAACGATTGATGAGACAACTGTAGAAGAAACAACTATAGAAGAAACAATGATTGATGAGACAACTATAGAAGAAACAACTGCAGAAGAGACAACAACTGTAGGTGCGAGCTCAGCGAGCCCTGAAGAGACAACTACAGTAGAAGAGACAACTGTTGCTGAAAAATCAGCAATAGTTGAGGTTAGTGCTGAGAGTCTTAATGAAGAAGTTTTAACTGCAACAATGTCAGAATTACAAGAAAGGATTGCTAAACTATTAGAAACAAATAAATTTAAAAGAAAACTAAATAAAGATTTGAATTTGTTTGGTGGAGATTTTCCTGACCCAGTTTTGTATGCATATTTAAGTGTAGTTACTGTTAATAATGCAAATTATCCTGATGGTTATGGTGCTCTTTCTAGAAGTTTCGCTGAAAGATTTCCTCAAATGGAGATTCAATTTTATAATTTAGATCAAGGTGAAGGAGATGATTATAAAGATGGTGATATGTTAGATTTTACCTATCCACCAAAAGGAAACCTTAATGATTGGGGTGGTGTGTATGTTGTTGATGGAGAAGGTAAACCTGCATATAAATTGTCAGGATGGAAGTATAAACAAGAAGACGAATTACATGATTTCCCAAATGACATTAAAAAATTAGATGAAGATAGTTTTTGGGAGTATGAGAGCCTTGGATATGATAATGATGATTTTTCTAAAAAGGATTGGATACACCAAGAAGTTGAATGGTCAAGATTGACGGTTGCTCTAGATTATTTTAATCCATATCATGATGTGATATATTTATATTTAATTCCACAGTGGACTCCTATAAGTGATGAAGATGAAGTTTATTATGTTAAAGTAGATAGCAAAAAAGATATTGATTATGCTGAGATGACTAAGTCTTACCCAGATAATTTTTATGTGTCTAAGAAAAATGACAGTGAATGCTATACAAACCTTGAAGACAAATATTTTGATGTAGCCGCAACTGATACTGGATTTACTATAGATTATGAAAATAAGACAATTACTCTTCATAGTAATACTGCAAAAGTAGATGATGTAACAGGTGAGGCATTTACATGTAATGAATATAAGGTTGATGATAGAACTTTTGGTGTAGAAACACCAATACCATTTAATGACTTTTTTGGTAATAGTAGAACTGTGACACTTACACCAGTATGGGTTCGTTCACATCATACAATTACTATAAAATATTTTGATTATAAAGAGAATATAGATTTTAATACTGATACACCAGTGGGAACAAAAGAATTATCATATAGTCACGGACAGACAAGTTTTATAGATTTAAGAAATGAAAGATTGTTGTTGAATTTATACAAAGATGCTGAAGCAAGTGTGTTCTCAAGTGATCCTTCTTTTGCTTATAATGCAAATATTGATATTGATAATCCTAGTGCAACGGATGGAATTTTAAGATATAGTTTATATAAAGAATCCCATAGTGACACTATATATATGGAAAAAGGAAGGACGATTCTTGTAGGCGATGCAACTATCAACCTTTGTATAAAGAGAGGCGCAACACTTAAGTGGACATCAAAACAGCATAGCAATGATTACACAACTAAATTCAAAGATAAAAATGAAGATTATGTAAATATAAAAAATGGACGATTACCAAAATTTAGTGAGATACCTAATACAGGAATTGTACTCAATTTTACGATTACTACTTATGAACATAAAAATTCAAGCGACACTTATTATGCAGCAATAGATGAAGCACCTATAACAAGTAGTGAGCAATTAGAAGTGTTTGTATCTGGTACTGGTGAATTACCAGGCTATCCAACTGTAGAAAGTTTTATTATAGCTACTCCTCCAAACTTTGTAGATTATAAATCTGGTGATGCATTTGATCCTAGTGGACTTGG
>JAFSKG010000040.1 GCA_017449075.1 Lachnospiraceae bacterium | reverse complement strand
TGGCATAAATAACTTTGCATATGTCACTTACAATCACAAGAGAAAGCATGCTTCTCTTAATTACTTAACTCCATTTCAGAAAAGATATGCAAGTTAAAATAATTCGTACTAACTATTACTAATTATATTGACTTATATACAACAAGTGAAACTGTCATAGAAGATGATACAGATTCAACAAGTGAATCAGTTGTAGAAGAAGAGTCTAACTCAACAAGTGAAATTGTTATAGAAGGCGAGACAGACTCAACAAGTGAAGCAGTTGTTGAAGGCGAGACAGACTCAACAAGTGAAGCAGTTGTAGAAGATGAGACAGATTCATCAAGCGAAGCTGCTATAGTTGATAATGAAATAAGCATAGCAACTGAAAGTGAAATGTCAGAAGCTGATGATATTATCACGGATGAAATTATAGATTTTGAAATAGTTGCCACTGAAAGCAATTTAGATTTACTTGTAGGAAAGTTAGAAATTGATATAGCAACTTCAAGTGATGTAGAAGTAGAAGTAGAAGAAGAAACAGAACCTTTCTTTGGATATATTCCGCTCGATATTCCACCTGTAGAGTTTAAAAAGAATAATAGATTTGCTGATCCATTTGAGAAATTATTTGGGTCAAATGAACTACCAGATCGTTATGATTCTCGTGAAATAACAAATGATTTTGGTGTCTCAATAGTCCCTCCAATAAGAAATCAAAATCCATATGGAACTTGTTGGGCATTTGCCACAATAGGCTTGATGGAAATATCGCTTCGTAAAAAGAATTTATTAATTGCAAGTTCGGTAGCGGATTACAATGAAAAATCTGACTTGAGTGAAGCTGCATTTTCATATTATGTGCTTAAAGGTTTAAAAAATGTTACAAATTCAGAAAATATAGATAAACCGGGCGTTGAATTAAGAGATTATAATGATATAGACCCTGACTATTATATAAAACGTGGTTATGCAGTGCCATCATTTGGCAATGCTGGTGGAAACTTTTTGCATGCAGCATTTGTCGGTTCAACCTATATGGGAGCAACAAGGGAGTCCAATGTCCCTTATTCATTAATGAGTAGTATGGTTGAGAACGGACTTCCACCTGAAAAAGATAAGTATGCATTTAATGAAAATGCATTTGAAATGAACAATGTTCACATAATACCTAAATCAGATAGAGAAGGTGTCAAAAGAGCTATTATGGAACATGGTGCAGTCGGCATAAGTTATCATGCAGGACAAGAAAAGCTTGCTAGTAAAGAAGTAAATGGTGAGTGGCATTATTTGTCGCCAAGAAGATTGGTGAATGGAGAAAAAGTGAAAAATAATTCAAACCACGGGGTAATTATAGTTGGTTGGAATGACAATATACCTGCAGAAAACTTTTCATATTACAATACTAATATACATGAGAATGAGATCCCAGAAGGTCCTGGTGCATGGCTTATCAGAAATAGCTGGGGAGATGAAAACTCAATTTCACCATATAAAACAGCAAAAGAAGGATATTTTTGGTTATCATACTATGACTTGTCTATAGATAATAACATATATGCTATAGATGTAGTTGAGGCTGACACTTATAAATATAATTATCATTATGACACAACAGCTTCAGCAGGATATTTAGATAGTATAGGTCACTTAAATACAACTGAAGTTGGAAATATTTTTAAGGTAACAGGTGAAGCAAATCAAAAATTAGATGCAGTTAATATTGCTCATTATTCACCAATAAATGGTGGTAAGATAAAAATATATACTAGCGATATAGCTATGAAAAACCCAGCTGATGGTGAACTTAGACTTACGCAAAATATGACTCATGCTGGGCAGGGAATATTTACCATCCCGCTCAATAGCAGTATAAGTTTAAAGAAGGATACATATTTCTCTATAGTTTTAAGTTTGCCAGACGACGTTAAATTGCTTGTAGATGAATCTGTAGATTATGGATCAGAAACTATTGATAGACCAAGTATGAATGAAATTGCACTTGGACAAAGTTTATATAAGGATAATAGTACAGGTGAATGGATAGACTTGAATAGAGATGGAACTTTTAGAAGAGATGGAATGCTTTATGGCAGCAACTTTAGAATTAGAGCGCTTACTAATGAAACTGGATTAGTATCTTTTGATTCTAATGGCGGTGAAGGTTTTATGGAAAGCATAATAGCAACACCAGGTGAAATTGTTAAATTGCCAAAAAATACTTTTACTAAGAAAGGTTGTAAATTTATTGGCTGGGTGGATGGTGATGGCAATGAATATGATGACGAAGATGAGATAGAAGTTGTTGATAATGTTACACTTAAAGCTAAGTGGGAAGAAGTAGTTTATCATTTGCCATATACTTGGTTTGATAATACAACTGCGTCTAAAAGCCAAATTACTAAAATCAAAATACAAGTTTATCCTGATTCAGCACCAACTGATTTTGACTATGAATGGGAAATAACAGGAAGTGATGGATTAAAAGGTTATATCAAAGGAACAGAAGTTTACATTTATGCACCAAATAATGGAAATATATATTTGCCAGAAGATAGTTCATATATGTTTTCGAGCAAGGGAGTCTATGGGTATGACCTAGATAATGCATTTAAAAATTGCGAAGAGATAAGCGGTCTTGAGTATCTTGATACGAGCAATTCTACAAACATGAACCATATGTTCTCTGGTCTTGGATGGAATCTTATGTTTACAAATGAAGGAGAAGACAGCAAGATGATTGACAATCCAAGAAGTTTAACTATTGATGTGACAAGTTTTGATACAAGTAAAGTAGTAGACATGTCAAATATGTTTGATTCGGTTGCAATAGCAACTGTAAATGTGGCTAGCTTTGATACACGCAATGTAGTCAATATGCAAGGAATGTTTGCTATGTGTGGTATGCTCGAGAGTATAGACCTTAGCACATTTGATACAAGCTCGCTTCAAAATGCAAACTCTATGTTCTGCGGATATAATGAAATGTATCCAAGAAATCTTAGACATATAAATCTTGAAGGTTTCACATTAGAAAATGCAACTGATATAGGATTTATGTTCTATGGTGTTAAAAATATAGAGGCGCTTGACATAAGTAGTTTTAATACTCAAAATGTAACTAATATGGAAGGATTATTTTGGGACTGTGAAAACTTACAAACTATATATGCATCATCTACATTTATTACAAATTCTGTAACTTCAAGCGACAATATGTTTGAGGGCTGTCTTAAAATTGTAGGTGGTAATGGTACAGAGTATAGCGCAACAAATCCAAAAGATAAAACTTATGCAAGGATAGATGTAGAAGGTTCACAAGGTTATTTTACTATAAGTGGTTATGTGACAGTAACTTTTGACTTAGGTGGTAAAGGAGAAAACTTTACAAGACTTGTTGAGAATCATCAAAAAGTTGAAAAGCCTGATGACCCAGTTGCAGCAGGATACATTTTCCATCATTGGTATGATGTAAAGGTTGGTGAAAATGTAGAGTTTGACTTTAATACAGCTTTCCATATAAGAGATGGAAAAAATAGAACACTTAAAGCTAGTTGGGATAAGAAGAGAATTAGAAAAATCGAAGGCTTAGCTGCACCTACAAGAAGAAATTATAATGTTGGTGACACTATTGATTTGACAGGTCTAAAAGTTAAATTATATTTTAGAGATGATACAACTACAGAGGTTACGTATAGTGATTTAAATAAAGCTGATTTCTCTGCAAAGACCAACTACTTGACAAAGGATGATAAAGTTAGAGATAGGTCGTTTGTCTCAGTTTTATATACTGGAGATTTGTCTTATGATAATAATGTTGTAATGTTTGATGGTAATACAACGGATGCATATGAAATTGATATAGCTGATATAAATGATAGAGCAAATTATTTGCCACTTGACAAACCTGCATTGGCATATAACACTAGTTTCATAGGAGATGCAACTGATTGGGAAGATTTCGAAACCCCAAAAAATTTCTTTAAAGATCATCCGGTGCTCATATCATATTGGGTTGCTACAGGCTCTACACTAGATTTGGATAAATCTATCAACGACATTGCTCTATACAAACATGGTATGGATGAAGATACTTGTGGAGATAAAGGCTACAAAGGACTTAGAAATGTCACAATGTCGGATGAAAATTTAGTAAATCATAAAGATAATGATAATTATTTTGATGCATATTACAGAGGTAAATATTTAAGAGTTTATGGCATGAATTATAGTCATGGTTCAAGAAGATATTTTTATGTATTCTCTGAATTTGGTGAAGCGGATAGTATAGAAGTAGTGAATGCACCTCTTAAACTAGACTATGTAAAAGGTGAAGATAGATTCGATCCTACAGGTCTTGTTATAAAAGTAACAAACTATACTTATAATTCGGATGGGGAACTTAAAGATCAAGCTTATTACAAGACTATAACTTATGACGGAAATGAAGATCATATTGACACAAGCATTGAGAAAGACCATATAATGACAGAGGGTGATAATCAAGTGACAATAACTTTCCTTGGAAAGTCTTGTACATTAGATTTAAATATACTTGAACCAGGTGAAAAGAAAACTGTAACGCTTGAGAGTGGTTATGATGGAGGAGATACTAGAACTGTATCTATACCATTAGGTAATAAAATGGCAACACCATCAGCACCTACAAGAGCACATTATACATTTGACAAATGGGTTATAAAAGGAACAAATACAGCAGTTGATTTTAATAGTTTTATTGTGGAAGATGACATAACTTTTGAAGCTACTTGGATAGGAAATGAGTATGAAGTGGCCTTCTATGAAACTGAATACAATTGGACAATCCATTTTAACCCAAAAGAAACAAGAAAAAGAAGATATGGAGAAGAATATATTCTTCCTAATGCCACAGACCCTGTGTGGGCAAATAATAATCCACAATATGATTATACTGGAACAGAAGTAGTAGCATGGAAGGATGTTGAAACTGGTGAAACTATAACGACTATATCAGTGAGTGATGAAAGAAAAATAATTAATCTTTATCCAATAAAGGGAGAGGCAAAAGAGAAGATTAGCTATGATTTAGATGGCGGGTCATGGGTAGATGGATTTACACCAAGAGATTATAAAATGTTTAATGAGACATTTTTACTACCGACTCCAAGTAATGTGTATAAATATGGACATACATTGAGAACTTGGCGTTATGAAGTAGGTGGAGGTAATCTTGGTGAAATGAGTGAAATTCCTTCTGGGCGTAGATTTTCTGCAATGGGTTATGCTAATACATACTACACTAGCCACACTATGAAAGCGATGTGGGAGGTAGGTAGATATAAAGTCCATTTTGTAGAAAATGGTGGAACTTGGGTTGACGGTTTTGTAAATCCAGCGGATAGAATATTTAATGAATCATTCTATATGCCTAATAATGGAGTAACTCGTATTAAAAAAGAAGGTAATAGTTTCGAAGGTTGGTATGAGTATCCTGATTTTTCAGGAGAAAGGATTTCAGTAATATCTAGGAACTCTTTAGAAGGCGACAAGACTTATTATGCAAAGTGGAAGCCTATTACTTATACAATTAATTATTATTTACTTGCCGGACTGGGAGAAAAATTACCAGATGGAGTAGTAAATCCAGTAACTAAAACTTATGGCGTTCCTATAATGCTTGCAACCCCATCAAAGCCAAATCATCAATTCGCTGGCTGGTGGACTGTGGATTTTGATGGCAATCCGTATGAAAGATATTTTGGAGATACCGATTTAACTACTGATAAGGGTGACGAAATAGATTTAGTTCCAAGCTGGGAACCAAATAAGTATACAGTGCAATTTGATTTAAGAGGAGTTACTGCAGATGTAGTTAATCCAATAACAAAATCTTATGGGGTAAATATTTCATCAAGTGATTTGCCAATACCTGCAAATATTGCCGCAGGTTATGAGTTTTTAGGTTGGTATAAAGAACCAGAGTTTAATAATAAGTGGAATGGTGATGATTTAACAAATGAGCATGGTGCTACAGAGACTGTATATGCAAAGTGGAAGACAGCTTTAGTTTATAATGCAAATGGGCACGGCACTGCACCTGATTCTGTAGAAATAGTAGGGTCAACAACCGTAAGTCTTCCTACAATAACAGCAACAGGTTATACATTCGATGGTTGGTATAATAATGCAACAGATTTTTCTGCTAGTAATCGTATAGGTGCAGCAGGAGAAAGTTTCACAACAAGTGCTCCTACAACACTTTATGCTAAGTGGACTCCAAAGACATACACAATTAATTATAATGCAGGCACAGGGGCAAGTGTAAGCCCAGCATCATTTGAGAAAACTTATGATACAGCAATCACAGATGACTTAGTAGTACCAACAAGGACAGGATACACATTTGGCGGTTGGTATACTACAAGTGCGTTAACAACAGCATATGACAAATCAACAGATAATATATATGTAGAAGGTCAAACTACTCCATATTATATTTACGCGAAGTGGAATCCAAAGACATACACAATTAATTACAATGCAAATGGTGGAACAATAACTGGAGATACATCATTTGAAAAAACATTTGACACACCAATCACATCTGATTTAGCAGCACCTACTAAGACAGGTTACAGATTTGATGGATGGTTTACTGACGACACAACATTTGACAATGAGTATAGCAAAGCCAATGATAATATATATGAAGAAGGTAAAACTTCGCCTTATTATATCTATGCGAAGTGGACTGCAAAGACATACACTATTAATTACAATGCAAATGGTGGAAATATAACAGGCGATACATCATTTGAAAAAACATTTGCCACACCAATCACTTCTGATTTAGCAGCACCTACTAAGACAGGTTGCAGATTTGATGGATGGTTTAGAGATAATACTACATTTAATACTGAATATAACAAGGCAAATGATGATATTTATGTAGAAGGCACAAGTACATATACTATTTATGCGAAGTGGACTGCAAATACTTACACACTAAGATTCAATTTAAATGCGGAAGATGCAAATGTCGCAGACAACATAAATGATTTGACTAAAGCCTATGGCACAAATGCAACTTTGCCTTCACCTACAAATGTTAAACAGGGATATAGATTCATTGGTTGGTATGAAAATGAAGAATGCACTGGCACAGCTTATGATGGAACAACAGATTTAAGTAATATGCAAGGTGATACAAAGCAATTATATGCAAGGTGGGGAATAACATTAACATTCTATATTAGTTCTACAAGTGATACGAAATTTGAATATGAACTTGCTACTCCATCTATGCCAATGGAGCTTCCAACGATGACAAACAAGACTGAACCAGGATGGAGAGTGGAAGGTTGGTATGATGGGCCAGATGCAAGTACTGCAACTAAGATTGGTAATAGTAAAGATTTAATTCCTATTACAGCACCAATGAGTATGTATGCACATTGGGTAGCAAATACATATACTATCAAATATGTATTAAATGGTGGAACTTTAGGTAGTGATTCTATTACAAAGACTTGCCATACGGATATAACACTTGATACTCCTACAAGAGTTGGATATACATTTGATAAGTGGTATAAAGATAGTAACTTATATTATCCTTATACAGGAACTATAGATTTAAGTTATGAGCAAGATGATGAAAAAGAAATATATGCGAAGTGGGTAGCAAAGAACTATACAATTAAATATAATTTAAATGATGGAACATTAACAGGAACTACAACATTTACAAAAACTTTCGATACTCCATATAGTGAATCTCTTACTACTCCAACTAAGACTGGATATACATTTGGTGGATGGTATACTGATAATGGAACATTTAACATCCCATACAATCAATCAAATGATGATATATATGTAGAAGGAACAATATTATATGATATTTATGCTAAGTGGACAGCAAAGACCTATACTATAAATTACAATGCGAATGGTGGAACTATAACTGGCGATACATCATTTGTAAAAACATACGACACTGCATATGCAGATGATTTAGTAGCGCCAACTAAGGTGGGATACACATTTGCTGGATGGTATACAACAAGTGCACTTTCTACAGCATATGACAAGACAACTGATGGTATATATGTAGAAGGAACAAAAACTTATACAATTTACGCAAAGTGGAATGCTAATCAATATACAGTTGATTACAATTTAGTAGGAGTAGGAGCAACAAAGCCATCACCAATTACAAAAACATATTCGACAGCACTCGTAGCTTCAGAGTTGCAAAGCCCAACACATATTCCTGCTGGGTATGAGTTCTTAGGTTGGTTTAAGTCTTATGATTCTACAACCAGTACATATGGTGCTAAGTGGGAAGGTAAAGATGATTTGACAAATGAAAATGGTGCGACTGTATATGTATATGCTAAGTGGAAGAGAGCGGTAGTATTTAATGTACAATATAATGGAACAAATATAAATGCGTCTCAACCTGCTTCAATTGAGATAACAAGTGCTACAACTATTACACTTCCAAGTACAAGTGCTACTGGATATACATTTGGGGGATGGTATAGAGAAGAGGGACTTACGAACCATGTAGGAATGAGTGGCACATCAGGTATTGCAGTTGATGGACCAACAACATTCTATGCAAAGTGGACAGCAAATGTTTATACAATAAATTATAATACAGTATTGAGTGGGGTAACAATATCAGAAAATAATACATCTAAAACTTATGGTGTAAATAAGACTCTTGCAACACCAACAAAGGATGGCTATGATTTTGCTGGATGGTTTAGAAATTATAATGCAAGCAATAAGACATATAGCAATCCATACGATGGAACAAGTGACATAATATCAACTAATGATGGTAGCACAACTATTTATGCAAAATGGACAGCACACACTTATACGATTAAATATAATGTCAATGGAGTTGGTACAGCACCAGCAGACAAAGTAAAAACTTATGACACAGCTATTACATTAACTAATCCAACAAACATCCCTACTGGATACACATTTGATGGCTGGTATAGTAATGCTGATTTAAATGATACAAATAAATACACGGGTAACACTGATTTAACTACAAGTAATGCTGTTGAAGTAAATGTCTATGCAAGATGGAAGGCTCGCATAACATACAATGCAAATGGACATGGCACAATACCAGAACCTACTTATATAGATGTGATACTTGGACAGACTACAGAGTTAAAGTCTTTAACTAATGTGCCAGGCTTCACATTTGACAATAACTGGTATGAAGAAGCAGGATGTACTACTAGAGCAGGTGCGGCAGGTTCAAATTACACAGTAAATGGACCAAAGACATTGTATGCAAAGTGGAATGGAATAAGATATACATTATCACTTAATGACAATGGTGCGACAGAAGGCACAGCACCAGCAAATTATCCAAATTATTATGTGTCAGGCGAAGGTGTAGCACTTCCTATGGATTTGAAGAAGGAAGGAGTGCCTATAGTAGGCTGGTATGAAAACTACGATGCAACCACTGGCGTTTATAGCGGAGCAGTATATACAAGTAGTATAGGTAAAGATATTTATGGAGATAAAATTCTCTATGCAAGATATGGCAAACCACTTACTGTGACATTTAGTGCAAATGGTGGGAAAGGCACGATGGCACAACAGACAATGTATGAAGGAGCACCAACTAAAATAAATAAAAATGCATTCACTCGAGATAAATATTACTTCACGGGATGGCAGGCAAGCAACGGATCTACATATAATGATGAACAAGTAATTACTATCACAACAAATATATCACTCAAAGCTATGTGGGAAAAGGAGTCTAGCGGCGGCGGTGGCGGCGGAGGCGGCGGTGGTGGCGGTGGCGGCGGAGGCGGCGGTGGTGGTGGCGGAGGCGGTGGAGCTTTGCCAAAGGGTGATCCAGCGCCAACAACTACTGAAAATGCTTCTACAAAACCTGCAGTTATGCATGCTATTGATTCAACTTTGACCGCTTGGACTTTTGATATTGTTACAAATAAATTTAAACTAACAATTAATTCAAATGGACAAAGTACAACTGCAACAAATGGATTTTTTGCAATTAATTCAACTGAGACAAAAACAGTAAATGATATACCTACTTCAGTCGCAGTACAAAATATATATTATATTGATACTGAAGGCAATATGGTTACTGGCTGGGTAAAAACAATAGATGGAAAAACATATTTCTTTGAAAATGCCAAGACTATAGATGAAGGTAAAATGGTTATAGGCTGGAAAAAAATACAAAATGACTGGTATTACTTCCAAGAAGATGGTTCGATGTTAGCTGGTGGTACTACACCAGATGGATATGTAGTTGCAGCTGATGGGAAAATGCTAGCAACAGTATAAAGTAGGGGCGGATATTATCCGCCCCTTTTTGTGAATAAATTTTAAATTATAGTAGTCAAAGACTTGCAAAAAATCATATTATAAAGTAAAATAGAAGTATGGATAAAGATGTAACACAAATTATATATACAAATGACCCTAATCAAGAACAAAAGGTTGTAGATGTCAAGGAAGTTCTTGCAAAGGTTTATGCTGCACTTAAAGAAAAAGGATATAATCCTACAAATCAAATAGTTCAATATATTATGTCAGGCGAGCCACTTTTTATAACTAGCCATAATAGTGCGAGAGCACTTATTACAAAAGTGGAGAGAGATGAGTTGGTAGAGGAACTCGTCAAATTTTATGTTGAACATAGTTTTGGTGAATTAAAATAATGTAAATATTGAAGCGCTTGCTTCATTATATAAATGTCAGTGAAACTAATTTAATAGTTCGGTTTTCACTTTTCGAAAGAGAAAAGTATTTTTTTATTGTTTTGTCCGTGAAGAAAAGAAAAATTTTAGGTATTGATTATGGAGATTTCACAATAGGTCTCGCGATTTTTGATTTGGAGACTGATTTTATTTATCCACATAAAACTATTTTTCGAACTAAGGCAAATGTCTTGCGAAAGAGTATTCGCGAAATTGCTGAGATAATGAAAACTGAAAACATCACTGATATAGTTATAGGTCTTCCGCTAAATGCTGATGGCTCTGAAGGCGACAGAGTAGATAAAGTGAAGCATTTTTCAAATATGCTAATTAATGGCTTGACAAATGCAGGGTTTCACGAGCCCAACATACCTATAATGTTTCAAGACGAGCGACTCACCACAGTAGAAGCAAAATCAATTTTGCAAGAACGTGGCATCCCAAAAACCGAGTGGAAGAAAAACATAGATCAAATTGCAGCGGAAATCATTTTACAAGATTATAGGCAAGTTAAAAAACTGTAGGGGCGAGCACTGCGAGCCCGATTAAAAGGAGAGAATATGGCAAAAGAGAAAGAAAATATAATAGTATTAAATGGCGACGATGGTGACATCCAAGTAGAAGTTATCGACCAGACAGTGATAGATGGAGTCACTTATCTTTTAGTTGCTGATGTAGTTGCTGATGATGAAGAAGAGGGCGACTGCTATATTTTAAAAGATGTGTCAAGTGCTGATGATGCTGAGGCAAGTTATGAGGTGGTGCCAAATGATGAGGCGGATGGGATTTTCGATACCTTCGAAAAAATGTTAAAGGATGAAATTAGTCTAAAAAAATAAGGAGTAAAAAATGAGCTTTAATACAGGTAACAAAATGAAGAGTTTCGAAGAGTACTTCGAAAAGAACATAAAAAATAGTACTGACAAAGGAGATACAAAAAGTAACGATATGAATAACAAAAAGAAATTTGACAATAAGAACAAATCAAAGAATAATAACAAAAAAACTTTTGGCAAGAAGCAGAATAATGCCAATAAAAATTTGAATGCAAATAAAAAGCAAAATAATACTGACAGCAAAAGCAAGTCAAGCAATCAAAGTAGCAATAATTTTCAAAATGGAAATCAATCAAATGGTCAATCATATATAGAGAGAATGACCGCTAAAAATAGAAAGTTCTTAGAGCATTATAATCCAAAGAAGGATGCAAAGATAAAAATCATTCCACTTGGAGGTCTTAATGCCATAGGTATGAACATTACTGTTATAGAAGATGAAAATGACATTATAGTTATTGACTGTGGAAATGCATTTCCAACAGAAGACTTACTTGGTATAGATTTAGTAATCCCAGATGTGACATATCTTAAGAGACATCAAAATAAGATTAGAGGAATGGTTTTAACTCACGGTCATGAAGATCACATAGGTGCCATCCCATATATTTTGAAAGAGCTCAATATGCCAATTTATGGTACTAAACTTACATTGGCGCTTGTAGAAGGAAAACTTAAGGAACATAAGATAGTTGGTTATAAACTCAATACTGTAAATTTCTCTGATATTATAAAACTTGGAAATATGTATGTGGAGTTTATAAAAACTAATCATAGTATTGTTGACTCTGCAGCACTTGCTGTATATACAAAGGCAGGCATAGTGATGCATACAGGAGATTTTAAAGTAGACTACACTCCAGTATTTGGTGATACTATAGACCTTACTCATTTTGCTGAGATAGGACGTATGGGTGTGCTTGCACTTTTATCTGACTCGACGAATGCGACAAAGCAAGGCTTCACTATGAGTGAGAGAACTGTGGGAAAGATTTTTGATTCTATTTTCAATGAACACTATAATGATAGAATTATAGTTTCGACATTTGCTTCAAATGTTGATAGAGTTAGACAGGTTATAGATACAGCAGCTAAGTATGGCAGAAAAGTTGCAATTGAAGGTAAGAGTATGATAAATATAATTACCATTGCAACAGAACTTGGATACATTAATATACCAAAGGGAACTCTCGTTCAAACCGATATGCTGAAAAATTATCCGGATGAAAAAACAGTTATAATTACTACTGGAAGTCAAGGGGAGTCTATGGCTGCACTTTCTCGTATGGCTCAGGGTACAAATAAAAAGTTAAACATTAAAGCAGGTGATGTTGTAATTCTTTCATCAACACCAATTCCTGGAAATGAGAAAGCAGTAAATAAAATTATTGACGAACTCTATCGTAAACATGCAACAGTAATTTATCAAGATACTCATGTATCAGGTCACGCTTGCGCAGAAGAAATAAAATTAATTTACACTTTGGTGAATCCAAAATATGCCATACCAATTCACGGAGAGTATAGGCATAGAAGAGAAGCGGCTACAATAGCAGAGTCTGTGGGCGTTGACAAAAAGAAGTGTTTACTACTTGAAGTTGGTGATGTGCTTGAGATTTGTGAAGACTCAGCAAAGGTTGTAGATCATGTTGCATCAAATGGAATAAATGTTGATGGTCTTGGAGTAGGTGATGTTGGAAACATAGTTCTTAAAGATAGACAGGCACTTGCTACAGCTGGCATGGTAATAATTGCGATGGCACTTTCTGATGCATCATCAGAACTTGTCTCAGGTCCAGATATTATTTCAAAAGGCTTTGTGTATATGAAAGAATCTGAAGAACTGATTAATGGTTTAAAATCAGTTGTGAGAGATACAATAGATGACTATAGAAGAGATAGCAACAATGATTGGAAAAGACTTAAGTCTATGGTGGTAACTGCGGCAGAAGACTATTTGTGGAAGAATATAAAGAGGGAACCGCTTATAATACCTGTTATTATCTCGGTATAGGTTAAATAGGGCTTAAAAAGCCCTATTTTTATGCCTTATTTAGAATAAAAAAAATATATGTACAAATACTTGACAAATTATGCGAAAAGTGTTATTATGTTAGCACTCGAAGATAGTGAGTGCTAACATCGTATGGGCGAATGCAAAATCGTAGGGGCGAGTTTTACGAGCCCACCGTAGGGGCGAATGCTTGCAGAGCCCGGAAGGAGGTATATCAAATGGAAGAGAACAGGGACAAGATAGATAATGAAATGAACAAAAATGAAGAAACAAAGGAGAACGAACAAAAGATAAATAATGATTGTAATTGCGGTTGTGAACACTGCGGACCTGATGGATGTAGCGAAGAAGACTGCAAAGAGTGCGACAAGGAGTGCGACTGCAAGAGTGAATCAAATGCAGGAGAGAATGCTTGCGAAGACAGCACTGTAGGGGCGAATGCAGGTTCCGTAGGGGCGAACGCTCGCGGAGCCCATGAAAAAGACGAGCTAGCACTTGCAAATGAAAAAATAAAAGACTGGGAAGATAAATACAAAAGACTACTTGCAGAATTTGACAACTTTAGAAAGCGCTCTGAAAAAGAATCTGCAATGATGATAGACATAGGCGCTTCAATGGTACTCACTAAGATACTTCCAATAGTCGATAATTTTGAAAGAGCAATTAATTCTATACCTGATGACTTAAAAGACAATTCATTTGTAGATGGAGTTGATAAAATTTACAAACAGATGCTTAAGACATTTGAGGAATTGGGAGTAAAACCTATAGAGGCAGTTGGGAAACCATTTGATGCAAATCTTCACAACGCAGTAATGACAGATGAAAATGCAGAAGGCGAAGTTGACACAGTAGTAGAAGAATTACAAAAAGGTTATACATATAAAGACCAAGTACTAAGACACTCTATGGTCAAAGTAAAAAAGTAATGTAGGGGCGAACGCTTGCGGAGCCCGAAGGAGGATAAAATTATGAGCAAAATAATAGGAATTGATTTAGGAACAACCAACAGCTGTATGGCTGTTATGGAAGGTGGTAAAGCCACTGTTATAGCAAATGCAGAAGGAATGAGAACTACTCCATCTGTAGTTGGATTTGCAAAAAATGGAGAGAGACTAGTAGGTGAGGCAGCTAAACGTCAAGCAGTTACTAATCCAGAGAAAACAATATCATCAATAAAGAGACATATGGGTTCAGACTATAAAGTAAATATTGATGGGAAAGATTATACACCACAAGAGATTTCTGCAATGATACTTCAAAAATTGAAAACAGATGCGGAAGCCT
Source organism: Lachnospiraceae bacterium (assembly GCA_017449075.1). GTDB lineage: Bacteria > Bacillota > Clostridia > Lachnospirales > Lachnospiraceae > UBA3633. The sequence goes on along the minus strand of JAFSKG010000040.1, from coordinate 18,830 downwards.
ATCTTGGTGAAAAAGTTACTGAAGCAGTTATCACAGTGCCAGCATATTTTAATGACGCACAACGTCAAGCTACAAAAGATGCAGGAAAGATTGCGGGACTTGATGTAAAGAGAATTATCAACGAGCCTACTGCAGCAGCACTTGCATACGGACTTGACGAAGGAAAAGAGCAAAAGATAATGGTTTACGATCTTGGTGGAGGTACATTTGATGTATCTATCATAGAGATTGGTGATGGTGTTATAGAAGTTAAATCAACAAATGGTGATACTCACCTCGGTGGTGATGATTATGACCAAAAGATTATTAACTGGATGGTTTCTGAGTTTAAGGCAAAAGAAGGAATAGATCTTTCTGGCGATAAGATGGCCATGCAAAGACTTAAAGAGGCTGCTGAAAAAGCTAAGAAAGAATTATCATCAACTACTACTTCAAATATCAACCTTCCTTTCATCACTGCTACAGCAGATGGTGCAAAGCACTTAGATATGAACCTTACAAAGGCAAAATTTGAAGAGTTGACTAACGACTTAACTGAGAGAACTGCAATACCAGTTCAAAATGCATTAAAGGATGCTGGACTTTCAGCATCAGATATCAATAAAGTTCTACTTGTAGGTGGTTCTACTCGTATACCTGCAGTTCAAGAGAAGGTAAAACAATTGATGGGTCAAGAGCCATCAAAGACTTTAAACCCTGATGAGTGTGTTGCTCTTGGTGCATCTATACAAGGTGGAAAACTTGCAGGTGATGCAGGTGCAGGAGATATCTTACTTCTTGATGTAACTCCATTAACACTTTCTATAGAGACTATGGGTGGTGTAGCAACTCACTTAATTGAGAGAAACACAACTATCCCAACTAAGAAGTCACAAGTATTCTCTACTGCAGCAGATAACCAAACTGCAGTTGATATAAATGTAGTTCAAGGTGAAAGAGAGTTTGCAAGAGACAATAAATCACTTGGAACATTTAGACTTGATGGCATCATGCCAGCTCCAAGAGGAGTTCCACAAATAGAAGTTACATTTGATATCGATGCAAACGGTATAGTAAATGTTTCTGCTAAAGATAAAGGAACTGGAAAAGAAAATCACATCACAATCACATCTGGCTCTAACATGAGTAAGGATGACATAGATAAGGCTGTAAAAGAAGCTAAGGAATACGAAGCAAAAGATAAAGAGAGAAAAGAAGCAGTTGATATAAGAAATAATGCTGATTCAATGGTATTCCAAACTAAGAAGACTTTAACTGAGCAAGGTGCAAATATTGACGCATCTGTAAAAGAAAAAGTTGAAGCAGTCATAAAAGAACTTGAAGACTTACTTGCTAAGGCTCCAGTTGAAACTATCACTAAAGAGCAGGCAGAAGAAATTAAGAAGAAACAAGAAGACTTAATGAAGGCTGCTGAAGAAGTATATAAGAAAGCATACGAAGAAGAGATGAAGAAGCAACAGGCTGCAGGTGGTCAGGCTGGTGCAGGTCCTGATCCAAATGCAAATGCAGGAGGAGATGCAGGCAACGCATCAAGTGGCAACCCAGGAGATGATGTAGTAGATGGCGACTTCAAAGAAGTGTAATTTATAAGTAAATATTAAAAGTAGGTTCCTAAGGGAACCTATTTTTAATTGCCAAATTAGATTGGATATGTTAAAATATTTAAACAAAGAATAATATGAATGGGAGGATTTGATATGAAGAGAGGTTTAGCAATTTTAAGCGCTCTATTTATACTGGCACTTTCAGGCGCAGTATTTGCTGGTGAGTGGGTACAAGATGGAAGTAATTGGAAGTATAAGGAAGACGATGGTTCATTTTTGACTTCATCTTGGAAATTTTTGAAAGTCGGAAATGATTATAGCAATTTCTATTTTGATGAAAATGGACATATGGCTACAGGACTTAAACGTATAGATGGTGAAGTCTACGCATTTAGAGAGGATGGAACTACAATAACTAATTCAACTGTCACAATTGATGGTGAAAAGTTTGATACAAAAAACAAAGGTTTAGTTGAAGGTGTACCAACTTATTTTGATGTAGATGGATACAACGCTAAACTTCTTGCTGAAAAACAAAAGAAAGAGTCAGAAGAAGCAGCTAGAATAGCAAAACAAAAGGCGATAGAAGAATCAATAGCAAATAGAAGTCCAGAAGAGTTGGCAAGCATAGCAGCATCAGAGGCAGCAGTAGAAGCAAGTATAGCAGCTGCAGAGGCGGCAGAGGAAGCTGCAAGAATAGAATTAATTAATAAGACAATAAGAATTGGAAAGACTTTACCTGATGCAGTTACTGTAAAAGGTGAAGGAAATGGAAAGGTAGTAATTACTATACTTATACCAACTCTTGTTGGAGGAAACTCTGATGTCATAAATCCAGTACTTGCTGAAAAGATTAAAAATGAAGTCTATACTATTTATGAAGAGAGATTTGGCAAGACAACTTCTAAACTTACATTTAAAGCTAAAGATGTATTCTTAGATCATAAATTAGATCAGCATATATTGAAGTTTTCATATTGGGATACTGATGGATACCAAATGTTTACACTTTACTTAGATACAGTATCTCTTGAAATGTGGTCTGATTAATTATACTGGGAGTCAATGATGAATAAGAAGATAAGTTTAGCGTTAATTATTGCGATGCTATCTATGTCTTTTGCAACTTATTCTACAGCAGTAGGTGTAGAAATATTACCTGATGGCGGGCCAGGAGTAGTAGGAACAAAAGACATTGAATCATCAGCAGTTATAGGCGCAAAGGAATATAATTGCGAAGAAAAGTTTACATATGTTTGCGAAAACGGTTGCGTGGTAGAGTGCCCAATAAACATACAAACGATGCAAGGAGTAGTAACTACTAAGAATCATAGTGTGAGAGAGGGAAATATAGAAGATGGGACAGACACATACCTTGTGTTTTATTTCACTGGACTTAAAAGAACTGGCACAAGTATTTATATCAGGGCAAAAAGCGCAGAAGGCGTAATGGTTGGCTTGAGAGAAGTTTTGGTTTATAATAATGTTGATTATAATCCAAAGACACAGAAGTATAAGTATAAGGAAGAAACTTCTTTTTGTAGTTTCAAGATTCCAAAGTCGGCAGCAAAGGTTGAGGTTTTGGGTGTGCTTGATAGTTATTAATATAAAGGCGGGGAACCGCCTTTTGTATTTATAAAGGGATTATGAATGTATAAATCAGAGGTATTTAAATCTTGGACTCTTGTGTTACAGCTTGGCATATCAATGCTTGTGCCTATATTTATGCTTGTGGCGGTAGGGTATCTAATAAAGACATATTTGAAAGTTGACTTGATGCTCGTTTTTGTCATACTTGGGCTTGTAGTCGGCATCAGAAATGTCTATGCCATACTCAAAAATTACCTTAATTCAATGGAAAATAGCAAAAATAAGGAAAGTGAGCTCATGAAACGCCATTTGAAGAGTATTGAAAGTAAATAATTACTATGTTATAATTAATAATCGATAATAGGTAGCAAATAATGGAAATAACAGTTCCTGCTATAATTGAAAATGTTGAAAAAGTTACAGCATTTGTAAACGCAGAGCTTGAAAAAATAAATTGCCCTGCAAAAGCAAAAGCTGAGATTGATATTGCAATTGACGAATTGTTTTCAAATATTGCAAACTATGCTTATAATCCAGAAATTGGAAAGGCAACAGTTAAATTTGAGGTTCAAAAAAATCCAATGGCTGTCATTATAACATTTATGGATAATGGCAAACCTTATGACCCACTTAAGAGAGAAGATCCAAATGTGACACTTTCAGTAACAGAGAGACAGATTGGTGGCCTAGGTATATTTATGGTCAAGAAGAGTATGGACAGTGTTGAATACGAATATAAAGATAACCATAATATTTTAAGAATTAAAAAACATATTTAAAAGAAAGGAGAAAATACAATGACAATTAATGTAAACAAAGAAGGCGAAAAATTAACTATTATTCCAGAAGGAAGAATTGATACTGTAACTGCACCAGAGTTTTCTAAGGCAATTGATGATAATATTGAAGGTGTAAAAGATTTAGTAATTGATTTTGAGAAACTTGAGTATATATCATCAGCAGGACTTAGAGTTCTTCTCACAACTCAAAAGACTATGTCTAAAGTAGGTTCTATGAAACTTATCCATGTAAGTGATGTTATAATGGACGTATTCAATATCACAGGTTTTGTAGACATATTGACAATAGAGTAGTTTGTACGGATTAAATTTTGCGATATTTATGAGTGGTATCTAGCCACTCATTTAATATCTTGACAAATAGTTAATTTATGATAAAATAATTAGGCTGTTTAAATGCTGGTATAGCTCAATCGGTAGAGCAACTGATTTGTAATCAGTAGGTTGACGGTTCAAGTCCGCCTACCAGCTTTTTTAAAGCGGTAGACCAACAATATGGAGGCTTAGCTCAGTTGGTTAGAGCAATCGGCTCATAACCGATCGGTCCCGGGTTCGAGTCCCTGAGCCTCCACTTTAAAAACCGTGTTATACGCGGTTTTTTTATTTCTTGCATTTTAATATAGATTATTCTATAATAGTATGGTCGTGGAAACACGTTTATAATTATATAAAGGAGATGAGAGATTATGGTAGTAGGAATAATCATCGGCTCCTTAGTAGTTGTTGTCATTGCAGCATTTTTAGCATTTAATGCTGGTAAAACTATAGAGAAAAAAACAGCACTAGAAAAGATTGGTTCAGCCGAGAACAAGGCTAGAACTTTATTAGACGAAGCTATTAAGAAGGCCGAGAGCACAAAGGTTAATGCTTTACTTGAAGCAAAAGAAGAAATATTAAAGCAAAAGACAGAACTTGAAAATGAGTTAAGAGAGAGAAGAAAAGAAGTTGCTGAGATAGAGAATAGAGCTCTTAAGAGAGACGAGTTATCTGAAAAGAAATTAGAGCAACTTGAGCAAAAAGAAAAAGTTATCGAGCAAAAAGAAAAAGAGATTGCTGAAAAACAAAATCTTGTAAATCAGTTAAATGAACAGAGAGTGAAAGAACTTGAAAGAATATCTGGTTACACAAGAGATCAGGCTAAGACAGAACTCTTTAATGCAGTTAAAGATGACATAAAGAGAGACACAGCACTTTATATAAAAGAACAAGAACAAATTGCAAAAGATGAGGCAGAGAAAAATGCTAAGAACTTAGTCCTTGAGACATTGCAAAAGTGTGCTATGGAAAATGTATCTTATGCGACTGTATCAACTGTATCACTTCCAAATGATGAGATGAAAGGTCGTATCATAGGTCGTGAAGGTAGAAACATAAGATCTATAGAACAACTCACAGGAGTTGAAGTAGTAATTGATGATACTCCGGATACAGTAGTTCTTTCTTGCTTTGATCCAGTTCGCCGTGAGATAGCAAGACTTTCACTTGAAAAATTAGTCCTTGATGGAAGAATTCATCCAACTCGTATAGAAGAACTTGTAGAGAAGTCTACAAAAGAAGTTGACCAAGTTATAAAGCAAAAGGGCGAAGAAGCAGTTTTGAAACTTGGCATTCATGGACTTAATCCTGAGATTATAAAACTTCTTGGAAGAATGCACTATAGAACATCTTATGGGCAAAATGCTTTGGTTCACAGTATAGAAGTTGCAACACTTTCTGGAATTATGGCATCAGAGCTTGGAGAAAATGTTCAACTTGCAAAGCGCGCAGGACTTTTACATGATATCGGAAAATCAATTGACCATGAAGTAGAGGGAACACACGTTCAGATAGGTCTTGATATTTGTAAGAAATATAAAGAGTCGTTTGAAGTATTAAATGCTATAGAGTCACATCATGGAGACACAGAGCCAAAATGTCCGATTGCGTTTATAGTAGGTGCAGCAGATGCTATGTCGGCTGCTCGTCCAGGTGCAAGAAGAGAAATACTTGAGACTTACACTCAGAGAATTAAACAATTAGAAGATATAACTAATAGTTATGAAGGTGTTGATAAGGCTTATGCAGTTCAAGCTGGAAGAGAAGTTCGTATCATGGTTATACCTGAGAAAGTTTCTGAAGACGATATGACTATAATGGCACACGCTATAGCTAAGCAGATTGAAGAGCAGGTTAAGTATCCAGGAACTATCAAAGTAAATGTAATTCGTGAAACTCGTGCACAAGAGCTAGCGAAATAACGTATGGGCGGATATAATCCGCTCTATTTTGTAGGGGCGAATGCTTGCAGAGCCCGAAGGAGCATATATGAAAAAAATGTTTTCAATTATAACTGTTGCAGCACTAGTTATTATTACTTTCAGCTGCGGCAAGAAAGAAACAAAAGTCGGCACCAAGACATTTGATGTAAGCAAGAATTATAATATTTGTATAAGCTCAAGCGTAGAGAATGCTGAATTTGATGCTATGCGTAAAGGTTTTGTAGTAGGACTTAAAGACTTGGGACTTGTGGAAGATATAAATGTCACTTACCACTACGAAAATGCAAAGGGTAACGAGAGTTATGCAAAACAAATCGCAGATGCATTTAAAGAGAAGAAACCAGATTTATTAGTTACGATTGGTACGACAGCCACAGAAGCAATTAAGAAAAATTTTGATAAGACACCCATAGTATTCCTTGCAGTGTCAAATGCAGAGAGACTTGGGTACTGCGATGCAGAGGGTAACCCAAAATCAAATTTAACTGGTGTTATAGACTCACAACTTTTTGAAGAGCAACTTGATTTTATACAGAAGAATTACACCGATGTAAAGAGGCTTGGAATTATCTATACATCAGGGAATAGTCTTTCAGAGTTTTTCATAGACTACTTTAAATTTTATGCAACAAGTTATGGTATAGACATTTACACAGTCGCTATCAATAAATCAGATGATGTGAATGCTGCACTAAAAAATATATTGCCAAAGGTTGATGCAATCACGCTCATACCTGATAATATAGTTGACAGTAAAGCAAAAGAAGTTGTAGATGCTGCTAAAGCCGCAAACAAGGAAGTCTTCGGAATGGGAACAACTCATAAGGGTGCTGGAGCTGAAGTGGCAGTAGAAAGAGATTATAGACTTGTAGGAGAAAAGGCAGCAGAGCTTGCTAAAGAAATACTTGTAGACGGCAAGAAGGTCAGTGATGTAAAGACTGTAAAAGTTGATTTTAAAGTAAATTAGAATAATTATACGGTCATAACTAGGTTATGGCCGTATTTTTTTGCATAAAAAAGTAGTTGCAAAAACTTGTAGATGTGATAAAATATGTATGTAAGTTTATAACTAACATTTGTCCACTAGTGGCGAACATAGTGTGGCAAATATATTCGGAGGGAATTATTATGAAAAAAATTTTAACAATATTGCTTGCAGGAGTTCTTGCATTATCACTTGTTGCTTGTGGAGGAAATAAATCTCAATCTACAACATCTGCAAGTGGAGAAAAAGTAATTAAGATTGGAGTATTTGAACCACAGACTGGTGAAAATGGTGGTGGCGGTATCCAAGAAGTTTATGGTATTCGTTATGCCAATATGATTTACAATAAAGTAAATATAGGCGGCGAAGAATACAAGGTAGAATTATTTGAAGTAGATAATAAATCAGATAAGACTGAAGCAGTTAATGCAGCTCAAAAACTCATCGCTGAAAAAGTTGTAGCTGTTTGTGGATCTTACGGTTCAGGCGTTTCTATAGCAGCTGGTGAATATTTTAAAGAAGCTAAGATACCTGCTATGGGTTGCTCTTGCACAAATCCACAAGTTACAAATGGAAATGAGTATTATTTCAGAACTTGTTTCTTAGACCCATTCCAAGGAACAGTTATGTCATCATACTGCAAGAATCATGGATATAGCAGAGTTGCTGTTATTACTCAACTTGGTGATGACTACTCAGAGGGTCTTGGTAATTTCTTTGTAAAAGCATGTGAAAAAAATGGTATTGATGTTGTTGCTCAAGAAAAGTTCCAAACAAACGAGCAAGACTTCAAGGCAATACTTACAAATATTAAAGCTTTAAATCCACAATTTATATTTGCCCCATCATCTATAGCTACTGCACCACTTATCCTTTCTCAAGCAAGAGAACTTGGAATAGATTGCCAAATCGGCGCAGGAGACACTTGGGAAAATGGAACAATTATAGAGAATGCTCACGGGGCTGCTGAGGGTGCAGTTGTAACTACATTCTATGAGGCAGACCCAGAAAAGGCTACTGGCGAAGAAGCTATATTCTTAAATGGAAATGGCACAGTAAATGGTTTCTCTAATTACCTTGTATCTATCGGACAACCAAAAGATATCCCAGCAGTTTCTGCACTTGGATATGATGCATATCTCGCTATATTTAAGGCTATAGAGGCAGCAGGTAGCACAGATGGAAATGCTATAAGAGAAGCACTTACAAAACTTTCATTTACTGGAGTTACTGGAGACATTAGTTTCAATTCTGATGGTGATGCAAATAAAAATGCAGCATATGTAAAAGAAGTTGAAAATGGTAAATTCGTATTTAAGGAAGTAGTAAGAATTAATTAAATTTATGAGATTAACTTTTGTACAATATTAAGTAGCATAAATCTGCTAAAGAATTGATAGAAGTTAATATAGATTATTATTTTTAGTAGGGGCGGATAGTATCCGCCCCTACTAAAATTATAGGGGTTACAGAATGAATATAAATCAATTATTACAACATGCACTTACTGGTATATCAGTGGGAGGGTGCTATGCACTTATTGCCATTGGTTATACTTTAGTTTACGGCATTTTGAGATTAATTAACTTTGCACATGGCGATATATTTATGGTCGCTGGATATTTTATGATATTCTCATTTGCAGTTATGCCGTTTCCAGTAGCTATAGTAGTGACACTCGTTGGCACAACTGTTCTTGGCATCTTGATTGAGAAGTTTGCCTATAGTCCTTTGAGACAGGCACCAAGAATGTCAGTTATGATTTCTGCGATTGGAGTATCATATCTTTTACAAAATCTTGCAACATACCTTTTTACTGCACTTCCAAAAGCATATCCAGCTATTCCTGGACTAAAGCAAGTTATTAAGATAGGAGATATTTCTACTTCGCTTGTTACTATACTTACTCCTATTATTACAATTTTACTTGTTGTGCTCTTACTCTGGCTTGTAAATAGAACTAAAATTGGAATGGCTATGAGAGCAGTGTCAAGAGACTATGAGGCAGCAAGCCTTATGGGTATAAAATTAAACCAAGTAATTTCATTCACATTTGCAATCGGAAGTTTACTTGCTGCAGTTGGATCAATATTATATTTCACAGATCGTATGACAGTGTTCCCATTTTCAGGTTCACTTCCTGGACTTAAGTGTTTCGTTGCTGCAGTATTTGGTGGCATAGGTTCTATACCTGGAGCACTTGTAGGTGGATTTTTCATTGGCATTTGCGAGACAGTTATAAAAGCTATAGGGCTTTCAACATTTTCAGATGCATTTACATTTATAGTTTTGATTGTAATGCTTCTCATAAGACCTACTGGACTTTTTGGCGAAAAGAATATAGATAAGGTGTAAGGAGGTTGATGATGAACAAATTAAAATTTAAAGATAAAATAAATGTAGACCTTCTTATATATCTTGCAATAGTTGTCGTGAGCGTGATAATACTTGCATTTTTAGATATGAATAAGTTTGAATATAATTATGCAATTTCAATTATAGAGAAATCGCTTGTCTATGCAGTTGTTGCACTATCTATGAATATAGTGACGGGTTTCACAGGTCTTTTCTCACTTGGACAAGCAGGCTTTATGGCGCTCGGTGCATATACGACAGCGATACTTACTATACCTGTAGCATCAAGACCAAATGTCTACTATATGAATGGAATATTACCTGCACTTGAAAATGCCGTTGTTCCAATTCCTGTGGCGCTAATTCTTGGCGGACTTGTTGCAGCATTATTTGCAGCACTCATAGGAATACCAGTGTTAAAACTAAAGAGCGACTATCTTGCAATAGCAACCCTTGGTTTCTCTGAAATTATAAGAGCGGTTATTGCTTCTCCTATGATGGATAAAATTACAAATGGCTCATACGGGTTAAAATCAATTCCGGGATTTAAGAGTTCTGTAGAGTGTTTTGCTTTTTCTCTCATATGTATAGTTCTCATGGTGCTAATTATAAATTCATCTACTGGTAGAGATTTTAAAGCTATTAGAGAAGATGAGATTGCAGCAAGGTCAGTTGGTATAAATATATTTAAGACTAAAGAATTATCATTTGTTGTATCGTCGTTCTTTACAGGAGTTGGAGGTGGATTACTTGCTATGTTTATGAGATCTATAGACAGCAAGACTTTCCAAATTACTCTTACGTATGACATATTACTTATAGTTGTTCTTGGCGGTATAGGTTCGATTACTGGTTCTATTGTTGGAGCATTCTTTGTTACAGCTGGTAAAGAGATTTTGAGATTCTTTGATGAGCCACTTGTTGTTGCAGGAACTGAGATACCACTATTTAAGCCTGGCTTTAGAATGGTAATATTTTCGATCTTGCTTATGGTTGTAGTTCTCTTCTTTAGAAAAGGACTTCTTGGTGGAAAAGAATTATCCATAAAAGGCATGAAGAAATACAGCCGAAAAAAAGAAGAACAAAATATTGACGAGGGAGGTGCAGTATAATGGAAAATATACTTAAGCTAACCGATATGTCAATTCAATTTGGCGGACTAAGAGCTATAGATTCATTAAACTTAGAAGTAAATAAGGGAGAGATAGTTGCTATTATAGGACCAAATGGTGCAGGAAAGACTACGGCATTTAACTGTATAACTGGAATTTATACTCCTACAAGTGGAAATATAGAGTATCTTGGACAGTCTATAATCAATAAGGACCCAGAAGAGATAACTAAGAGAGGAATTGCAAGGACATTCCAAAACATTAGACTTTTCAAAAATCTTTCTGTGTTTGAAAATGTTTTGATAGCAGTTCATCTAAGATATAATGACAATATCTTTACCAGCGCGCTTCGTATAAATTATAAACAAGAGTTGGCAATGAGAGAAGAGGTTAAAGCACTTCTTGAGTCTCAGGATTTATATAAGTATAGATATGACATTGCATCAAGTCTTCCATATGGTATACAAAGACGTCTTGAGATAGCAAGAGCTCTTGCGACAAAACCTACACTTCTTTTGCTTGATGAGCCTGCAGCAGGAATGAATCCTCATGAGACTAAAGAACTCACGGCTTACATCAAAAAAATAAGAGATGAGTTTGGGCTCACTATATTACTTATAGAACATCATATGGATTTGGTCATGGATATTTCTGAAAGAATCTATGTTATAGATTTTGGAAAACTTATTGCAAAAGGAAATCCTGATGAAATTCAAAATAACCCAAAGGTTATAGAAGCTTATTTGGGGGTAGAAGAAAATGCTTAAAGTTGAAAATTTAAAAGTTAATTTTGGCGGTATAGAAGCGGTAAAGGGTATAAGTTTTGAAGTTAAAGAGGGAGAGATAGTAACTCTCATAGGAAGTAATGGTGCAGGGAAAAGTACCACGCTTCGTGCGATTTCTGGACTTGTAAAACCATCTGAAGGAAGAATAATTTTTGAAGGTAGCGATATCACAAAAATTGGTTCTTCTGAGATAGTTGGAAAAGGAATTACACTTTGTCCTGAGGGGAGAAGGATTTTTCCTGACATGACCGTTCTTGAAAATATCAAGATAGGTGCATATCTTAGAAATGATGATCTTACAAATGATATAGAAAAATGTCATAGATTATTTCCAATACTAAAGGAGAGAGAAAACCAACTTGCAGGAACTCTTTCTGGTGGAGAGCAACAGATGCTTGCAGTTGCGAGATCGCTTATGAGCAGGCCTAAGATAATGATGCTTGATGAGCCATCGCTAGGACTTGCTCCGCTTGTCGTAAAAGACATATTCAATATCTTAAAAGAGATAAATGAAGAGGGTGTTACAATTCTTCTTATAGAGCAAAATGCCAATATGGCTTTAAGACTTGCAGATAAAGCTTATGTGCTTGAGACTGGTACTATAGCGATGCAAGGCTCGGGAAAAGAGTTGCTTGACAATCCAAAAATCAAAGAAGCATACCTTGGAAAGAAAAACTAAAGGTGAATTATGAAAAACACTGTGAAAATTATAAAAATTTTGTCGTTTATAATTATATCTACTTTGTTTTTATTTTCTTGCACTAAAAATTCAAAAATTGACACCAAAGTAACAAATGAAAACATTGCAGAAAATAAAACATCTAAAGTTGCCAGCGACCCAGAGTTTATAAACAAAATTCATTCTATAAGAAATCCGATGACAAATACTACAATGCTGGTAAAAGGTGATGGCACTATAGTTCTCAAAACAATGGAACCAAGTATTGAGCAAGTTGAAATTATTGAAGATATAGATGCTAATACAACCAACTACATTTATAAAGTGTATAGTGGGGAAGGATTGGAAAAACATACTTATGGAGAAGGTGATTCGGCATACGAGAGCATTGATATGACAGTGAGATCTGTTTTCTTTGATAAGGATGGAAAAGAAGTTGGACTTACTACAAATACCTATGGAGCTAAATGTTCAACAAAAGATAAAATTATATATAGGGATAATTCCGAGACATATGGTGAAAATGATTTAAAAGTATTTAATGTAAATAATAAAGAAACAACCACCTTGCCTTATAGTAATTTAGAAATTTTTGACGGAAAATTCATTATGTCAACAGATGAGTACGGCAACGATAAAAAAGAAGTGACTATAATTTGCGATGAAAATTTTAATGAGTTAAAAAGAATAGAAGGATATTCACTTAATGGTGTTGAAACTAGAAATAATGTGCATCTTGTTAATTTGTCACGAAAAGTAAAAAACGAAGATGGTTCAGATGGCAGAAAGTATAATTATCTTGATGAGAATTACAATTTTATTTTTGATGAGGACATAGATGAGAGGATATATGGTGATACATTTCCTATATTAACTGTAAGAAGAGGAAAAATTGCTTTTGACTATGACTTTAGCAAGAGAGAAAAAGTGAGTGAAGATCGCCCTTTTGTAGAAGAGAAGACGGATTGGGAAAAGATACAAGAGGAGCAAAGCAAGTATGATGATTTAACCAGAAAGATAGAAGAGAGTGGCGAATATCAATATGTTAACGCATTTGTTCATGATGGAAATGTTATATTTTTGGCACATAAGAGTATTGATATAGGTATGTTTGATGATGATACTTGTGATGTATATAATGATAAACTAGAGATGGTTGCGACGTTTAAGAGTCTTGATAATACTTTTATTCAAGAGGGCTATATATTTGCTAATAAGAATACTGTTTACAATGAGAAACTGGAAACAGTTAAAAAGTTTGACACCAATTGTATGATAGAAAAGATAGAAAAATTTGACAAAGTCTTCTTTTCAAATGGCACTGCTACCGATTATTCAAGTAGAACAGACTTTGAACTCTATGATGTGAATTTTAATGTAGTACTCGATCACATTGACTCAATAGAAACTTACGCCTATGACGATTATATAGTTATAACTAAAGAAGGTAACACATACTTTTTGGACAAAGATTTAAAAGTTGCAAACGAGATTCCTGGCAGGGCTCTTATAATAAGGGGTTGGTATAATATTGAGACTGATTATAAGCCATTTACTGATGCAAGTACTGGAAGAATGGGAGTAATTAACAATGACTTGCATATAGTAGTTGACAATTTAAAATACATTGATAATATGACAGAAAAATTTTTCACATACCAAAATGGTTTTAAATATGGTTTTATGGATTACGATGGGATACCTATCTACACTTATTCTGTATTTGACACCATGCGTGAAGATGCAGTCGAAAAAGACTTCGCTGGAGAATTTGTTACTGAATATTAATTGGGTATGTAGGGGCGAGCACTGCGAGCCCGGAAGGAATTGGAAATGAAATATTTTAAATTAACTATTGTTGCAACATTATTATTTGCAACATTTGCCTGCAGCAATACGGTAAAAGTAGCAGAAACAACTGCTGATGCAACAAAAGAAACCACACAGGTAACTGCCGAGAAAAAAAGTTATCCAAGAGTAGACGGCTCTACAGCTAATATGCCTATGATGGCTCAGATAAGATCAAGCTACTTAGGAGAAACTTTGACAGAGGCTGAAAACAATACAGAAGTTACAACTACTGATTATGCATGGAGAAATCTTTTAGATGGCAATGCAGATTTACTTTTAGTATATGAGCCATCATCAGAGACAAAAGAGATAATTGACAAGAGTCCAGTAAAATTAAAAGTGACTCCTATCGGTGTGGATGCACTTGTATTTATAGTGAATGCACAAAACAAAGTTAAGAATTTGACAACAGAGCAACTTAGAGACATTTACACTGAGAAGATTACCAATTGGAAGGAACTCGGTGGCGATGACCAAAAGATAGAAGCATATCAGAGAGTTTTAAATAGTGGAAGTCAGACACTTTTCTTAAACCTTGTTATGAAAGATGTGACACCAGTTGATGCACCTAAAAAATATCGTATAGAGGGAATGGATGGTCTCATAGAGACTCTTGCATCATATAACAATAGTGGTAATGCGATAGGCTATAGTGTATTTTACTATGCTAAAAAAATGTATGCAGTTCCAGGTCTTGAGCTTATATCTATAGATGGAGTTATGCCAAGTGATGAGACTATAGGAGATGGCAAATATCCATTTTTAAATGAGTATTATCTTGTTATAAGAGAAGATACTCCAGCTGATTCAGAAACAATGAAATTATATAATTACATTTTGTCTGATAAGGGTAAGGAAGATATTAAAAAGGCAGGGTATATTCCTGTGAAATAATCATAACTAAACCATAGAATCGGGCAGTGATGCCCGATTTTTTATTGCAACATAAGTCCCCAAACGACTCTATTGCTATAATAAATGTATACATATTTTGCATCCTTATACACATAAATTTATGTAAGTAGACATAAGAAATAATATGTAGATAGATATAGATGATGAGAAATCATAATAAAGTGAACTTTAGTATAAATTATTAATCTACTATTGCGATGATTGTAATATATACACGATTTACAAGTATTAAAATTTTAATTTATATAGAAGACTAATTATGATATAATGAAATATATGAAAGGACTAGAAAAAATGAATAAATTTAAAAATATATGCCGTTCTCTATTATATAGGCATAAATAGTGGTTAGATTTCCTTAGTAATCTACATATTAAAGATATATTCAAATTGAGAAGTGGCAACACTTCTCTTTTTTTATCTTGTATGTTGAAAAATATTATTAAGGAGGTTCAATTATGAATGAAAAAGATTTAAAGGCAATGCTATGTTCGTATGAGTATTATTTGAGGTATGAGGCTGAAAATGGAGAACAAACTATCAAAAAGTATTTATCTGAAGCAAGGAAATTTTTGGAATGGCTGTATGACACAAATGGCTTGACTATATCTAAGATTGATAAGGAAATCATAATAAAGTATAAGGATTATCTTGAAAAGATACATACAAATCCAGATACAATAAATGGCAAAATAGGAATGAATCACATCTTTTTAAAGTTTCTTGGCAAAGGCAATATTACTATAAAGAGATTAAAGATAGTTAAAAGGAATTGCAAGCCAAGTGGCAGATATGTTAAAGAAGTTGATTATAAGAGACTTATTAAATGTGGAAAAAAGAAGTATGCGAAAGCAGTAATTGTAGCAAAAATTATCGCGAATACAGGCATTAGAGCATCAGAGATAGGACAGATTACTTATGAGATGGTAATTGCAGGGAAGATAATAGTAAGCAACAAAGGTAAGATTAGGGAAGTAGTATTAAATAAGCACATAAGAAGAGATTTATTAAAATATTGTAAAAAAATTGGCATTAAGACTGGTCCAGTAATACTAAATAATAGAAGGAATGCTTATACGAGATTTGGTATATGGCGAATGCTAAAGAACTTAGCAAAAGAGATGGAAGTAGACACTAATACTGTGTTTCCTCATAGTTTCAGGCATTTATTTGCTGTAAAACACTATAGTATTCACAAGGACATTGAAGCATTAGCAAATATACTTGGACATTCAAGTACAGAGACAACACTCATATACCTAAGAAAAACTGTTGAAGAATATGGAATAACAATGGATATTTGGTATAAGAAATAAAAAAAGCAACAGAACTTTAAGACTGTTGCTTAACTGAATATAATAATACACCAAAATTGACATTTTTGTCAATATTAAATTTAAATAATTGTTATAAATTGACATAAATTTTGTATGAGCAATAAAATGCAGTTTATGACATGAATTCATTTATGGATAACTATAAGTGATATTTGCTATGTAATAAAATCTATATTTTAAGAGCATAGTAAATAAGACTGCTATGTTAAAATTGCATAGCATTGTTATTCAAAGAATTTTTACATAAATATAATACTTAAAACTAAATACTTTATTTTAACTCGCAACAGTCTTAAAGTTCTGTTGAAATTGAAGTCAAATTAAAATTGAATATGGTAATTTCAACAGACTATAAAGGTAATATGGTTTATTTTTTGTTATAAAAAAATTGGAGGAAAAGATATGGTAAAAGTTTTAAGAAAGACAATGTCAATCATCTTAATGTTTTCTATGACAATAAGTTTGGTAATTACATCATATGCAGAAGACTCAAGTATTGATAATGTTGTAGTAGAAAGCACAACTGCGAATGAATCTATAGGTGTTGCAGAAAGCACTACTGAAGAAAGTAGTGGTGACTTTGATAATTTAAAATCCTCCAATGATAGTTTTGAAAATGAAGAAACTGTTGTGGATGAAACTGAACCAGAGGAAGATAAAACAATTGAATCTACTGCTCAAATTGATTTCATTGAAGAAACAAGTAGTGGGCAAAATATAAATGATTATGAGAAAGAGGCACTTGAGAAAATCAATGCAATTATAGAGAGTAGTGATTTAGAAAATAGCGAGACAAACGAAGAAGAAGCACTAAATATTTTAGAGAGTGTACTTGATGAAGTCATAAATAAAAACATAAAAGAAAGTGAATCAGTAGTAGAAGAAATATCAACTGAAGAAACTCTGATAGTGGAGTCGACAATAGAAGAAGTTACATTAAATACTAATGACATAGCAACAATTAGTGAAATACCAGAACTCCAAATTGAAGATACACCATTGCTTAATGAGGGATTATTTGATGCTGGCAATCATCCATCAACAGCAAGCCCAAGTGTAGTTATACATTCAACATATGATAGGTACGAGATATACACAGGTGAAAATGCTGGAACAGTTAGTATATCTGATGATAATGGGAATTATTATAATGGCAACACAAATGTCAAAGTCATAAGAGATATGATGGATAGCAGTGGTAATAGTCCTATATTATTAAACCTTGCAAACAATGTGCAGTTCTTTGACTTTGATAGCAGTAATGATAACTATGTGTTATTACCTAATGGCTTTGTAGAAGATTTAGTTGCGAGATATAGTGGGAACGGATATCTAAATCCTCAAGGAATAAACTTACTTGACCATATAGAAGTCCGTTTAGAATTTAACAATACTGATTTAGGAAATTATGACTTATTTGAATACGGAGTTCTCTATTATCTAAGTTGCTATGAAGGAGTTCTAGGAGAATATTACTATTATGATCCTAATACAACTAATATAGATAGAGCAGCAAGCTTTTATGTCAATAATAGAATAATGGATAGGACATATAACATAGTGTCAGAGTATTATTATAAATCGCCAAGCGGAGAGCAATTAAGTTTTAAACCTACTTGGGTACTAAACTCTGACAATTTAACAGGAGCAAATAAAGAAAATTATGCAAAGCAATGGGTTAACTTTCCTTATTTTCTTATAAAGACAGGCGAGAAATACTGGAATCTAAGAGATAGTATAGAACAGAGCACATATTTAAGTGAATATGCTGAAGGATATTATGAGCAATATATGACAGAACAACCATATGGTAATGTATCTGAAAGATTAACAGTTCTTGATAATATATATAAGACAGAAGAAGATTTATTAAATGATAATACAAATACTATGACTGTTCATCCATATGTAAAAAGTAGTGCCATAACAATTACAGGTAATTTTAGAGCAGATACAATAAATGATGCAAATAAACTTCGTTCAGGTGGAGCTCTTCCATATGATACATATGCAGTACTTAATTTAAATGTCACAGACCATAGAGCCAAATCTGTTCAAGTATATCTAAATGGAGAGAAATTAATAAGTAATAATAATCATGGGCTATATGCTTTAAATAATGGCAAATGTCAATTAAGAATAGATGGTTCAAAACTATTTAGTGATGAGAACAGTAGAAATGTAGTAAGTTTCATATTGTTAAATGAAGAAGGTAATTATTTAGTGGATCAACAAAATAGAATTATAAATAGTTATATAAGTCTTATAAGAAATTCAAGTATAAATAAGGTATCGCATCTTATAAGTTTTAATACTAATGGTGGAACAAATATAACAAGTGTAAGTGTAGAAGAGGGTAATAAACTAAGTCTTCCAACGAATCCAAGAAAAAACAATAAGAATTTTCTTGGTTGGTATAACGACACAGCATTTCAAAATAAATTCGATCCGAACGAATACATAACTTCTCCTAAGGTGTTATATGCATTATGGGGAGATATCGTTCCTACTCCACGTCATTGTGGTGTTTATTCTGGTGGTGGAGGCGGAGGCGGTGGAGGCGGAGGCGGTGGTGGAGGTGCAGGAATACCTGCAAGTACAAACACAACTAATACATTA